>WQSI01000009.1 GCA_009787945.1 Defluviitaleaceae bacterium | reverse complement strand
GCCCCCCTCTTTTACATTGGGGCAGGATACATTTACCTCTAGCATATCAACCCCGCCACATTGGGTTAGCTTTTGGGCAACCTCCACAAAATCTTCCGCTGTGCGCCCACAAATATTAACGATTATCACAGTGTCAAGAGCGCGCAGAAAAGGTATGTCACTCTCGATAAATGTTGCAGCCCCTGGGTTTTGCAGCCCGATTGCGTTTAGCATACCTCCGTATGTTTCTGCCACCCGCGGCGTTGGGTTGCCTAGCCAAGGGGTGGGGGCAACGCCTTTGGTGGTTATTGCCCCAAGCCGCCCAAAGTCCATATATTCCGAATATTCCTTACCGCTGTTGACCGTACCAGATGCGGTTGTTACGGGGTTTTTCCACATTACCCCGCCAATGTTTACACTTAAATTCATTCCCAAACGACCTCCTTTGCATCAAACACAGGACCAGATGCGCAAACTCTGCTATACTGCCAATCATTAGTTGTGCCTATTTTGGTGACACAGGCTAAACACGCCCCGATTGAACACGCCATGCGCTCTTCTAGGGAAACGTGACAGGGCAAACCTTTTCCATCAGCGTATTTCGCTAAATATTTTAACATTATGTGAGGACCACAGCCGAAAACTGCGTCAAATTCTGGATTGTCAGGCAAAAGCTGGATGGGGTTGCCCTTTACGCCAAAACTGCCGTCATCTGTGGAAACAGTTACTCCGTTGGCGTATTTGGTGAAATCATCATCCAAAATCACTTGGGATTTGTCGCGGAAGCCCAAGAAAACCGAGATGTGAGCGTTCGGCACTTCGCCGCGGATTTTAGAGGCAAGGGCAAGCATTGGGGGCGTACCCATTCCGCCGCCAACAATGGCGAATTTGCCGTGTTTAGGGTTGATTTGATAGTGACTGCCTAAAGGGGCAAGTCCCTGCACCTGACACCCCGTTTTAAGAGCAGCTATTTTTTCTGTGCCGCCACCAACAACACGGTATACAATCCGCAAAACACCTGCCAAACGGTCAATTTCGCAGATGGATATGGGGCGGGGCAACAGCATGGCAGAATCTCCAGTGTACAACGAAACAAACTGCCCAGCTTGCGCCGCCTTCACCGTGTCAGATGCGCAAATGCGCATATCCCACACATCAGGCGCAATTAACTTGTTTTCTAACACTTCACCGCAAAATAATTCTTTCATTATGTACCTCCGTTAGTTTTTGCTAAAATTCTTAACATTTCATTGAGCCAGTTTGCGTTGTGCATACGCAAATAATCACCATATCTTCCATATCTTAATACTAATCCACGAGAATTGAAACTGATGTGAATAAAGTCACCGTGATTGTCAAGTTCTATCCATACAATATGCTGATAATATTGGGTCACTTCCTCGGGAACTCTATAAATCTGCCTAAAAGTGCGCCTATACCAAGAGTTGCGCATAAGACTAGACAATTCAGCAACTTGTTCGGGACTTAGTTGATATTCAGTTCTCCCTATTGTTTCAAAGTCAAAAAAGCTTTCTGAACCCAGGGGTGTGCGGACGTGTAAAAATTGAGTAATCCGCACATTGCTTTCTGGAGTGATGTAGTTGATGCCGCCAAGCATCCACCCAGGGGCGAAGAAAAAGAAGAAGGCGGCAACAAAACCCACAACCGCTAGCACTATCACGATTAGTCTTTTTGTAGATTTTTTCATGCGCCCCCTCCTTTACAATGCTTCAGTTCTTTCATTGTAAACCTACGTCAGTTTCTGTTAAAATTCTTAATAGTTCATCCTGCCAACCCGAAAAATTTTGCACCCAAAATGAGCGGTTGTCGCGGGGGAACATAGATAAACTTCTTCCAATCATAAATATTCTTCCGCCCCATCCAACACTGAAATCAGCAAAGCCGTTGATATTATCATCAATCATTATAAGGAATGTGTAATACTGATTTACGCTTGCTGGCACACTGTAAAAATGCGTTGACCTACCCATGACTACACGTCTGTACCAAGAATTACGCAAAAGTTCAGAAAGTTCTGCTGCCTGTGTTGGGTTTAGGTTGTGTTCTGTGCGAACATCTATATCAAAAGTGGATGGGTGCAAAAGACCAGTGCGTCGGGTGTGCGAAAATTGAATAACCTTAATTGTGCTGTCTGGAGTTACGGTGTTAATGCCGCCAAACATCCACCCAGGTGCGAAGAAAAAGAAGAAGGCGGCAGCAAAAACCACAACCGCTAACGTTATCCCTATTAGTCTTTTTGTAGATTTTTTCATTGCGCCCCCTCCTTTCTAACGCTTCATCGCAAAACAATTCTTTCGTATGCGCATCTTCCAATTTCTGTAAAATTCGCAAGTATCTGCATAGTAGGGGCGCATATTATGCGCCCCTACGGGGGGTGCGTATGTGCGGACGTGGGCGCATAATATGCGCCCCTACACTCTGCGCGTCAAGCACGGGATGACGTGCGAGTGCGTGGTGGTGCGTTGTGTCGGCTTGTTTTATGACGTGTATGTCTGACGTTATATATTCAAAATCAACGGGAATAGCAGAACCACCAGGGCGTATGCCAACAGGTTAAACAGGCCGCCAAATTTGATATAGTCAATAAATTTATAGCCTGCTGAAAGGGTCATGGTCATTGGTGGTGTTGAAACTGGGGTTGCGTAGCTGATGTTACAGGCGATTACAACTGCCATAATTACAGCCTTTACGTCGATGCCCATTTCAATTGCAACTGACATTGATATGGGGATTAGCAGAGCCGCTGTTGCCGTTGATGACATGAAATTGCCAAGGATTACCGCGATTAGGGCAAGCCCTGCCGTTAGCAGCCAGGGGGATACATTGTCACCAAGAAGCCCCACCATGCCTTCTGCTACCATTGCCCCTGCGCCGCTTTGGTCAAGCCCTGCGGACAAACCTAGGGATGCGCCGATAACCACAACTGTTGTCCAGTCCATGGTTTCAAAAACCCGCTTTTGACCAATGCATTTTGTGGCGATGCAAACTGCCGCGCCAATCATGGAAATTGTGCCAAGGGATAAATTTAACCCCCAAAAGCCATCGCTTATAAAGCCTACGATACAGAAAACCAGAACGCTAAGGGTTATCGCCATTTTTAGCGGGTTGCGCTCTACTTCTCTAATACCGTAATCCAGAGGGATGTCAGCGGTTAGGTTTTCCCCTGGTCTGGCAGTTTTTTTGAGTATCACCCGACCAATGGTGAGGTAGTAAACCAAAAGGAGGATTATTACAGGTGCGCCTGCCCATGCAAGCTCGAAAAAGCCGAAAGGCTCAATACCTGCTTCGATAAGGCGGTCGCGGGCGATAAGCTGAGGGGTTGAGCCAACGGCGGTAAGCCCACCAGAGGTAACGGCGGCGATACCTATAACCATAAATGTGTTTTTCTTAGTAAATTTGCCATTTGATGCGGCAACGGCAGAGGCTGCAACGGGTATCATCATAGCGGCGGCGGCGGTGTTGGACAAAAACGCCGCTGGAATTGTAGCAACCAAAATCAAAATAACCACAAACATTTTTTCGTTGCCCCGTGATATTTTGATGATGGACTTGCCTAAAATTTGCGCAACCCCTGTTTCAAATAAGGTGTTGCCTACGATAACCATGCCAATTATCAGGAAAACCATATCATTGGCAAAGCCCCCAAAAGCAGAAGAAAAGGGGATAACATCAAAGACAACCATGGCAAGTATGGCGAGGATGGATGTGGTTGCAACAGGGAAAATGTCTGTGATGTACAAAACAAGGGCAACTCCAATAATGATAAGCGCAATTACAGCGGTATCCATAGCAAAATCTCCTTTGGAAAAAATTTTTAGAATTTGTAGAAAATCCCATAGACAACCCGAGGGATTGTATGTTATATTAGTAACGGGATTAATTATAACACATCACAAAAAATAAAACAAGATAAAGGAAGGATAATTATGGTTTTTGATTATTACCCAGGTTGCACCCTAAAAACCAAGGCAAAAGAGCTGGATATTTACGCCCGCAAAGCTGCCGAAAAATTGGGGTTTGAGCTGAGGGAGTTTGAGGAGTGGCAGTGCTGCGGGGCTGTGTACCCTATGGGTGTTGACGCAGTTGCAGGCAAAACCCCATCTGTGCGGGCTTTGAAGGTCAGTCAGGACAATGGGCGGGCTTTAGTGACCCTATGCTCTGCTTGCCACCATGTTTTGAAGCGGGTTAACCATAAAGTGGAAGAAGATGCCGCTTTGCGGGCAACTTTGACGGCTTATGATGATGAGTTAACCTATGACGGCAAAACCGAGGTTTTACACTTTTTGGAAGTGTTGCGGGATAAGGTTGGTTTTGATAAATTGGCTGATGCTGTTACAAATCCGCTGACGGGGCGCAAAATTGGGGCTTATTACGGCTGTTTGCTTCTTCGCCCTGGTGCTGTTATGGCATTTGATGACCCTGAAAACCCCAGTATTATTGAGGATTTTATTAAGGCGTTGGGGGCGACCCCTGTGAAATACGCCATGCGCAACGAGTGTTGTGGCGGGTATATCTCCCTTGGAGAGCCAGAGATGTCGTCAAGAATGTGCCACAAAATGGTGGATGATGCCAAAGGGCAAGGGGCAGAGGAGCTTATTACCGCATGTCCGCTGTGCGCCTACAATGTTAAAAAGCAAACAGGTGATGGCTTGCCCATTACATATTTTACCAAAATATTAGCAGAAGCCCTTGGGCTTGACGTGGAGGGGGTGCAACCATGCTAAATCCAGCCTTTGAGGCAAAGGAATTGTTGCTAAATAGCGGCACATTGGCAGAAAAGTGCATGAAATGCGGGCGTTGTTCGGCATCTTGCCCTTCTTATGGAGAAATGGACATTCGCCCGCATCAATTTGTTAGCTATTTGCAAAGAGGAGATGCAGAAAGCCTGTTAAGCTCCACAACCCTTTGGAAGTGCTTGGCATGTTTCGCCTGTGTGCAAAGATGCCCCAGAGGGGTTGCCCCTGCGCAGCTTATTGAAGCGGTGCGCCTTGCGTCCATCCGCCAACAGGGGGGAGACCGTATTAACCCTGATGACATTCCTGCCGAAATAGATAATGAGATGCCACAGCAGCTTTTGGTTGCGGCGTTTCGTAAGTATAAGGGGTAGACAGCCAATGGGCAACATAGATAAACGCGGCATTTTGGATGAGGAGATTTTTGCCTATAGAATTACCAAGGACGGCAAGGTCTTTATATCTTATGAAGGCAAGCAGGTGGTTACTTTAAGCGGCAAGCGGGCTGAGGAATTTGTCCGTAAAATCCAAAATGCCGAGGGTAAGGATGCACAGCTTATTATGGCGAAGGTCACTGGCAATTTTAAGCGTGGTAATGAGAAATTGTTCAAGGGGTGGTAACTGTGCTGGAATATACCAAGCAAACACTGTCAAAACTTAAAACTGACAGATTGGAAATTGTTGCACAAAGCCATAATTTAGTGGAGTTGAGCAAGGTTTTTGCCGATAAAAATACAATGGAACTTTACCCGATGTTGTTGCTTGGGGATGACCAATTCTTGGAGCAATCGCTAGAATTGCTTGCAAAATACAACATACTGGTTTTTCCCTTTATTGAGAACGAAAGCGGCGTGGTTGTTGGATTTATAACCCTTAACAATATGGAAGAAGATGCCAAAGAAATCGAAATTGGATATTTTCTGGGAAGCGATTATTGGGGCAGGGGCTATGCAGGCGAGATTGTGCAAGGTCTTATAACTTTACTTACCAAACAGAGGTGGAGAAAAATTAACGCCAGTTTGTACAGCGGAAACACAGCCAGCGAAAAGCTGTTGCAAAAATGCGGTTTCACCTTGGAAAGGATTGACAAAGATAAGCACACGATAAACGGTAAAGCCCATGATGATATTGTGTATTCCATACAGACGAAATGAAGGAGTTTTTACATGACGGATTTTAAAGACGCGCTGGACGCTCATTTGAAAACCATTAAGGAAAGGGATTTGGCGGGCTTTTCTGAATTTTTGCACCCAGACCATCCTTGCATAATTATTTTGCCCAATGGTAGCATGATTTCGGGCAATGGGGATATTGTGGATTTTCATAGGGATTGGTTTGCGGATGCAGATTGGCGGATGGATGTCAGTGTTGTGGACATTTTTGCTGATGATGCCATGGGATATGCTTTGTTAGATGTGGTGTATCACGATTTGGATGAGGGCGGCGAGCCTTATCAGATGAATTACTTTCTTAGTTTGTTGTTTAAGAATGTTGGCGGCAAGTGGGTTTTGGTGCGTGACCAGAATACTTTGAAATAAAGGTATTATTCACCAACATCACGTTTGTCGGACGGCGGGCGCATAATATGCGCCCCTACGCAGTGGGCGTAAATGTTTTGCCATGTGTCAGGTTTAGGCGGCTGGTTAATCTGAATAATTATGCGAGGTAAATGTATGTACGAATACGAATATGTGGAGGTTGAAACGGCAGGAATTGTTTTCGGCTTCAATTCGGACGAGTATAGGGGCGTTATTGAGGAATATGCCAAAGAAGGCTGGCGGTATGTAGGATTTATGCCAACACACCAAAGAAGCAATGGCGTTATACGCTCTGTGGATTTGATTTTTGAGAAATATAGACAAGAATAACGATAATATCGAAAGTAGGTGACTTTGATTGGAAAGAATTGGATTTTTTGTATGCCACTGCGGCAGCAATATTAAGGCGACGGTTGACCCTGATGTGGTGCTTGATGGCGTGCGGGGCATTGCTGGAGTTGTGGTGGCAGAACAATACCCTTATATGTGTGCCAAAACAGGGCAAAACATGATAGCGGACGCCATTCGCGATAACCAGCTGACGGGTCTTGTGGTGGCGGCATGTTCGCCCCGTATGCATGAGGCAACCTTCCGCAAGGTGGCGGAAGCGGCAGGGCTTAACCCGTATATGGTAGAAATTGCTAATATACGTGAGCATGTTTCGTGGATACATAAGGATAAGGAAGAAGGCTCTCAGAAGGCGGTTGCCCTTGCAAAGGCGGCAATTGCTAAGGTTAAGCTTAACGCACCTTTGTTTCCCGAGGAAAACAGCGTGGTCAAGCGTGCCTTGGTTATCGGCGGGGGTATTGCGGGTATTCAAGCGGCTTTGGATATTGCCGAGGCAGGCTTTGAGGTGGATTTGGTTGAAGCCACACCAAGCATTGGCGGGAAAATGGCACAGCTTGACAAAACTTTCCCCACTCTGGACTGCTCTGCTTGCATTTTAACGCCGAAAATGGTGGATGCGGCGAGCCATGATAAAATCAACATTATGACCTATGCTGAAGTTGAGAAGGTGGAGGGCTTTGTTGGTAATTTTACGGTGACGGTGCGGAAGAAAGCCCGTTCTGTTTGTATGGAAAAATGCACAGGTTGTGGCGATTGCTGGAACAAATGCCCTGTGAAAAATGTTCCTTTGGAGTTTGACTTGGGATTGCAAAACCGTAAGGCGATTTATATACCATTCGCCCAAGCCCTGCCCCTTGTGCCAGTTATTGACAGGGAGCATTGCATCATGTTTAAATCGGGTAAATGCGGGCTTTGTAAAACTGTTTGCCAACCAGGTGCAATCCAGTTTGATGAGGTTGATGAGCTGGTTGAGCAAAAATATGGCGCGGTAATCACTGCCACTGGTTTTGAAACCATCAATTTGGATAAATTTGGCGAATTTGCTTATAATGATAGTAAGGATGTTATAACAAGTTTTGAATTTGAGCGGATAACCCACGGCGCAGGCCCAACAGGGGGCGAACTTGTGCGTCTTTCAGATGGTCGCAAGCCAAAGTCCATTACCTTTATCCAATGTGTGGGAAGCCGTGACGTTACAGGGCGGGGCAAGCCATACTGCTCTAAAATATGCTGTATGTACACAGCGAAACATGCGGTTTTAATTAAAGATAAATACCCTGACATTGACGTAAATGTGTTTTATATAGACATGCGCACCCCAGGCAAAGCCTATGACGAGTTTTATCGCCGCGGGGCAGAGGAATATGGCGTTAAATATATCAAAGGGCAGGTTGGCAAGGTTGTGGACAAAGGTACGCATCTGGAGCTTTCTGCTGTTGATATGCTTGACAATGTACAGCTTGACCTTAAAACAGATATGGTTGTTCTTGCCACGGCAATTCAGCCAACAGCGTCCGCGAAGCCTTTGGCTTCTAAGCTGTCTGCCTCTATTGACACCAACAATTTTATGACGGAAGCCCATGTTAAGCTGCGTCCCGTTGAAAGCCCTACCGCTGGCGTGTATTTGGCAGGGGCAGGACAAGGCCCTAAGGATATTCCTGAAACTGTTGGTCAGGCAGGTGCGGCGGCGGCTAAGGTTATCGGCTTGTTGTCCAAGAAAGTGCTTTTGAGCAATCCCTGCACGGCGGCGGTTGACCCTAAGGCTTGCAACGGTTGCTCTCTATGCTCCCCTGTTTGCCCTTATGGCGCAATTAGCTATGGCCCAATGGAGATTAATGACCACGGCTTTAAAACCTTAGAGCGTGTCAGCCATGTTAACCTGGCTTTGTGCCAAGGTTGCGGGGCGTGTGTGGTGGTTTGCCCATCAGGCGCAATGGATTTACAAGGATTTTCAAATAAACAATTATTAGCGGAGGTGGATGCATTATGTTAGACGAAAACAAGACCTTCGAGCCGCTTATTGTGGCGTTTTGCTGTAACTGGTGTTCCTATGCAGGGGCAGATTTGGCAGGAACAAGCCGTTTGAGCTATCCGCCAAATGTTAAAATTATTAAAGTGCCTTGCTCTTGCCGTGTTGACCCCATTTTTGTGTTGCGCGCCTTTGGTAAAGGGGCAGACGGGGTGATTGTGTGCGGTTGCCACCCAGGGGACTGCCATTACAGCACAGGAAATTACTTCACCCGCCGCCGTTTTACCCTGATGTTTAATTTAATGGATTATTTGGGTATCGAGCGGGATAGGATGCGCCTTGAGTGGGTTTCTGCGGCAGAAGCCACAAAATTTGCTCGGGTTATGAACGAATTTACTGAAACAATAACAAATCTTGGTCCTAACCGCCAAATTGTGGACTTGCGCAATTTGCCAGAGGGTTATGAGGATTTGGAGCGCGAACCCCATCGCGAAATTTTGCCCCCTGCTACCGATAAAAGCCGCGACATTCCTTCCGTGGCTAAAATTGAGGAGCAAATGAAGTTGCGCGCCACTAAACTATTGGCTGATGGCGTTGTTGACCGTGTGCTTGCGTGGAAAAAAGGCGACCATGAAACCATGCCAGAACCTGCCTTCTTTGACCATCCTGGGCAGATTGAGGATTTGGTCTACAATAAATATTGCGCGCCTAACCTTAGCAAGTATTTGATGAATGCACCTTGGCTTGGGGGCAAGCTTTTTGATGGCTCGACGCTGGTTTTTCTAAAGCCTTGCGACAGCTACTCCTTTAACCAACTTATCAAAGAGAATTTGGTAAACACTGACAAAGTGCATATTATCGGCATTGGTTGCGGCGGCACGGTTCAAGTTGAGGAATTGGAAGATGCTGGCATGTGGGAGAAGTGCCAAGTTTGCACAAAAGTGAGCCATCCAGTAGGGGATGAGATTATCGACCTTTCAGATGACAGCCCTCGTCTTGAAAAGGACGCCCGTTTTGAGCTTGTGGAAGCCATTGAAGCGTTGGAAGCCCCAGACCGCTTTGCATACTGGCAAAGCCAGCTTTCCAAATGCATACGTTGTAACGCATGTCGAAACACTTGCCCTGTGTGCAATTGCAAACGCTGTGTGTTTTCAAGCGACAAAATGGACATGGCAAGCAAGGTAAATGCCAATGAGTTTGAAGAGCAGCTGTTCCACATTGTCCGTGCTTATCACGTGGCGGGGCGTTGTAGCGACTGTGGCGAATGTAGCAGGGTTTGCCCACAGGACATTCCTGTTCATTTGCTAAACCGCAAGTTTATCAAAGATATTAATGAGTTTTATGGAGAATATCAGGCAGGGGAGAACATTGAAGCCCCAGAGCCGCTGACCAGTTATGACTTGAATAATGATGGTCAAATTGACATTAACAAGGGGGTGAGAACGTGAGCAAAACCTACAAAATAGCCCTTGATAAGTTGCCAGAGCTGTATGCCCAAACGGCAGAAAACCGCAATTTATATTTGCCCATTCGTCGTGGGGGTACTCTGAATTTTGAAGCCTGGCACAAAGATGCCGCAGTTGATTTATATGGTCTAAAAACTGCCAACACGCCAAAAGACCTGTTTTTGCCCCAGTCTGAAGATTTGTATACAATTAAAATGGACGGCACAAACATTGAGGTTTTCGCCCGTGAATTTTTCGACAAACCTTTTGCGATTTTTGGAATAAAAGCCTGTGACATTGAGGCAATTAAAGTTCTTGACAATATTTATTTGAGCAAACAGCCCGTTGACATGTTCTACAAAGCCCGCCGTGACAATGCCGTGCTTATTTCTTTAGCTTGTAATGAGCCTAAAAACGCCTGCTTCTGCCATGCTTTTGGTTTGGATGCAGGAAACCCTGGCGGGGATGTTACAACGTGGATTAATGGGGATAACCTCTACATTCAAGGGCAAACCGACAAAGGCTCTGCTTATGTTGAGGAAATGTCAGGCCTTCTTGAAGCCGCTGACTTTGGTGACTTGTCTGGCTTGCAGGCGAATATTCGCGAAACTGCCCAAAATTTGCCTTATGCAAAATTGCCGCTGGACAAAGGGTTCACATCTGAGGACATGATGGCGATGTTTAATTCAGAACAATGGGGCAGTTTTCACCGTGCTTGCATCGGTTGCGGCACATGTACATATTCCTGCCCAACATGCTCTTGCTATGACATTAAAGACCATGACGGCGGCGATTGTAAGGGCGTGACCCGCTTCCGCTGTTGGGATTCTTGCATGTATCCAGATTTTACGCTGATGGCTCACGGTAACAACCGCTTGACCCAAAAAGAACGCTTTCGTCAGCGTTTCATGCATAAATTAATGTACCATCCCATGAATTATGAAGGGCAGTTTGGTTGTGTGGGCTGCGGGCGTTGCATTAATAAATGCCCTGTTTCCCTAAACATTGTTAAAATTATAAAATCCCTGGCGGAGGTGAAAGAAGATGCAAATGCCTGATATGCTAATCCCTCAGGTGGGCATAATTACTGATATTATACAGGAAACCCCTGACGTTAAGACCTTCCGCGTTGTGGATTTAAAGGGCAACAAGGCTTTTGACCACATGCCTGGGCAATGTGCCATGTTAAGCATACCTGGCGTTGGTGAGGCGATGTTTTCCATATCCACAAGCCCCACAAATACCAAGTATATGGACTTTTCCATTAAGCGGGTTGGCGCGCTAACAAACTATATGCATGACAAAATGAACCCTGGCGACCACATAACAATCAGAGGACCTTATGGCAACGCCTTTCCTGTGGATGATGCCAACGCTTTAAAAGGCAAAAACATTTTGTTTATCGGGGGAGGGATTGCCCTTGCCCCTTTGCGCTCGGTTATCCATTATGTTTTTGACAACCGTGATGATTATGGCTATGTTGACATTTTGTACGGGGCGCGGTCTGTTGCTGATTTGGTTTACCATAGGGAGATTGAAAAGTCTTGGGCAGAAAAGCGCAACACCAATGTGTTTCTAACCATTGACCGTCCAGATGATGCCTGGGAAGGCAATGTGGGTTTTGTGCCTGACTATTTTAAGAAAATTGGCTTTTCTACCGACAAAGTGGTTGTTATGTGCGGCCCTCCCATTATGATAAAGTTTGTTTTGGCGGTGCTTCTTGAAATGGGCTTTAAAAAAGAGCAGGTTTTTACCACCCTTGAGCTTCGCATGAAATGCGGCATCGGCAAATGCGGTCGTTGCAACATTGGTGACAAGTTTGTGTGCATGGATGGCCCTGTTTTCCGCGTTGATGAGCTTGACCAAATACCAGAGGAATTTTAATTATGCACCAAGATGCCGACAACGCCTTGACAGCAGGGGCAGACAATCCGTCAGCCTTGGAGTTTTATGCTAAAATGAACACGAACAGCGTTAAGCATCAGACCTTGTCTGTTGCACAAATTTTCTAGGAGGAAAAATATGCAGGAAATGGCAAATGTGTATTTTGACGGCAAGCATTACGTTGTGCCGTCAGATTTGACGATAATGACAGCGATGGAATACGCTGGTTACACCCTGGTGCGTGGTTGCGGTTGCCGCCACGGTTTTTGTGGTGCATGTGGTGCAATTTATCGCTTGAAAGGGGAAACCAAGCCCCATTTTTCCTTGGCATGTCAAACCAAGGTGGAAGAGGGGATGTATGTGGCAACTTTGCCCTTCTTCCCACTTAATAACAAAAATTATAATATCGAGGAAATTAAACCAACTGAGCAAATTATGATGGAAATTTTTCCTGAAGTTTATGGTTGTGTTGGTTGCAATTCCTGTACAAAATCCTGCTCTCGGGGGCTTGCTACCATGCAGTACATAGCATATGCCAAGCGGGGGGATTATGAAAAATGCGCCCATGCCAGCTTTGACTGTGTGGCTTGCGGAATTTGTTCTGCCCGTTGCCCTGCCAACATTTCCCATCCTTTAGTGGGTTTGTTGGCGCGCCGTTTAACAGGCAAATATATTATGAACCCAGCAGAGCATACGGCACAGCGCGCCGCAGACATTGCCGCAGGGAAATTTGATGCGGACATGGCTGCCATGATGGCAAAGTCTAAAGAAGAAATTAAAGAATTGTATGATAACCGCGAAATTGAAAAATAGGAGGAGGTGTTCCCGATGATAAAACCAATGGTAATGACAAAAGAAAGCCCATTTACTCCCGCTATGATGGAGAGTATGAAAAAATTGGAAGCGACACGTGAAGCCCGCCTTCAAACCGAGCCTCGCCGCATGACCGCTGACGAAAAGCGCGCGTTGCTGGACGAATATCACCCAGACTATGGCGATAAAGGTTTTGCAAAAATTGAAATTGGTCCAAACGCAGGGGAGAAAGCCCCTAAGGAGCTTACCGCCCTTCTCCATTCAAAATCCCGCATTTCTGGGCTTGATTTAGATTTGGACAAGGTTGATTTTGAAACTGATGTGCTTATTATTGGCGGTGGCGGCTCTGGTGCTGCTGCTGCAATTGAGGCTAAAGTGGCAGGTTCTGATGTGCTTATTGTTACCAAGCTTCGCATGGGTGACTCTAACTCCATGATGGCAGAGGGGGGCATCCAAGCCAGCGATAAGGACAACGACAGCCCCATGCAACATTATCTTGATGCCATGGGCGGCGGTCACTATTACAATAAACCAGAGCTTGTCCGCAGGCTTGTTATGGACGGGGCAAAATCTCTTGAATGGCTTGAGGGGCTTGGGGTTATGTTTGACAAACATCCTGACGGCTCTATGCAGACTTTCCCTGGGGGCGGCTTATCCCGCAAGCGTCTACATGCCTGTGCTGACTATACAGGGGCTGAAATAACCCGCGTTTTGCGTGACCAAGTTCACAATATGGGTATTGAAATTGTTGACTATACCGCCGCTGTGGAGCTTTTGCTTGACAAAGAGGGCAATGCCGCAGGTGCTGTGCTTTACAATATGCTGACGGGAGAGTATTTGATTGCTCGCGCTAAAACTGTGGTTATGGCAACAGGGGGCGCGGGGCGTATGCATTACCACGGCTTCCCCACCACTAACCACTATGGTGCAACAGCAGATGGTCTTGTTATGGCATATCGCGCAGGTTGTAATTTGCTGTATCAAGATACCATACAATATCACCCAACAGGCACGGCGTACCCCATACAGCTTTTTGGCGCGCTTGTGACGGAGAAGGTGAGGGCGGTTGGCGCACAGCTTATAAACACCAATGGCGAAGCCTTTGTTCACCCTCTTGAAACCCGTGACGTTGCCGCTTCTGCCATTATCCGCGAAACCAGCACCCACGGGCTTGGGGTTGACATTCCAAACGGCCGTGGTGTGTGGCTTGACACGCCAATGATTGATATTATCAACGGTGATGGCAAAATTGCCACGGCTTTGCCTGGTATGCTTCGTATGTTTATGAATTATGGTATTGACATGCGCAAGACCCCCGTTCTTGTTTACCCTTCTTTCCACTATCAAAATGGCGGGATTGAGGTTAATGCAGAGGCGGCTACAGAAAAAATTCCTAACCTGTTTGTTGCAGGGGAGGCAATTGGCGGCATCCATGGGCGTAACCGCCTTCTTGGTAACTCTATGCTTGACGTTATTGTGTTTGGGCGTTTGGCGGGGCAGTCTGCCGCCGCTTGCGCTAAAAATGTTAAGGTGGGCGCGCCAACCCTTAGCCACGTGAAAGAGTATGAAAGCCAAATTGAGAGCGCGAAACTGGAAGATACTGGCGAAGCTTCTCCGATTCTTTTGCCGAAATATGCTAGAGATGTTAATGTTGGTAAGTTGAAATAAAATATTTAAAGGGGGCAGATTATTCTGCCCCTTAATATATACCGTCATTGCGGGCTTGACCCGCAATCCCGTTAGTCATTCCAAGCCCGCTATTGTGGGGGCTTGGAACGACATGTGGGGTCCCGTGTCAAGCGCGGGATGACGTACATCCAAATCCGTCATTGCGGGCTTGACCCGCAATCTTGTTAGTCATTCCAAGCCCCATACTGTAGGGGCTTGGAATGACATGTGGGGTCCCGTGTCAAGCACGGGATGACGGCTAAAGGAAAGTAAGCTTTTCATATACGCTTTTATGGACACCTTGCTCTTTTCCCAGGAAAACAGCAAACCGTTCCATGGCTTGCGTAATGTAATTAATTAGCTCACCTGTGATAACAATGTCCTGCTCCCACCACCAGTTTTTTATGCTTAAATGCGAAGGTGACTTTTCGGGCTCGAAGCGGGCAATGAAGCGATTGCCCCAAAGGACGGGCAGCACATAATAGCCATACTTTCTTTTTGCGGCAGGGATATAAACCTCCCACGTATAATCAAAGCCAAAAACTTTTGACACCATATCCCTATCCCAAATGAGATTATCAAGGGGGGCTATAAATTTTACATCTTTGTTGTTGGGAAGGGGATGTTCTTTTGGCGCGGATGGAATGTCGGCTGTTCTTGCGTAGAATTTTTCGGAAATGCCCTCAACTTCAATGGCTGTCACTAAGCCTTGTTGAGTGAGTTCTTCAAAAATCTTTTGCCGCGTCTTTTTGTCGGGTATGCCAGTGCCATACCAACCGCCGCCGCTTTTGTTCCACAACATACCCACGCTTGCAATGCGCCTGTACACATACCATTTGAAAAATTCATGCTCTGTTTCAAAAGGTATGGGAGCATTTAGGATGTGGGGCGGGATGATGTTTTCAATAAGGTCATAAACCTTATTTACATTTAGTTTTTTGGACACCCCAACCTTGCCAATGTGGAAAAGATAATCCATTATTGCGCTGTAGATGTTTTTGTGCCCCCATATGCTGTTTTCTGTCGCACCTTTTCCAATTTGTTTTGGTTGCAAAGCCCCATTTTTTGTCAGGGTTTCCAAAATGTTTTCTATGTAGTCCAGCCCGTGGGCTGATTTGCTGTTTTTTAATGTCAACCTGATGTTTTTGCCCCGCAATTCGCGGACAAAATGAAAATAAGCCCAGTCCTTTATAGGATAAATTGACATAACTTTATCCCAGCCGTCAACAAGGCTTCGCTCTTTGTATAACAGCTCTTCCAGCATTTCGGGCTTGTAGTTTTTTATACGTGACTGCAACACAAGGTCTGCATTGCGCCCAACAATATTAAGGGGGTCAAATTGAACACAGCCCACTTTTTTAAAGTATTGCAAAACACCCTCTTTACGGTAAAGAGGGTGTGCATTATCTAAATGCTGATGGCTAACAAGAAATTGCCTTGCTTCTTCTTTTGAGATTTTCATATATCACCTTATTCGTCTTTAACTTGCCCGATTTCTTCCTTCATATCTCTTGCTAAATCTCTCAGCCTAATGTTTACACTTTGGTCAACAATTATTAGTGACAAAAAGCGCAAAGCCCTGCTATAATCGCCTAAGTTGGTGGCGAAGCGCGCCAAAAGAAAGTGAACCGTGGCTTCTGACATGCCAAAAATTGGGAAACGTTCGCTTTCATAGGCTTGGGTTAGCACGTCATTGGCGTGTTTTGTAAACAAATGGGTATTGGCTGTATCCCCTAAAGTCTTGTAAAGCCAAGATATTTTTGTTAGAAGCATAGCGCGCTCCCCAAGGGATACTTTTTTAACGCAACCAGTTAGCAATGCATATTTATATCTTTCGATGCCCATTTTCTCATCCATTATCGCGGGGTAAACCACAGGCATAAAGTTTGCGTAATTCATACGAACCTTTTGAAGCAGGGCTTCCCGCTGACGGTCGCTGACAATTTCAAAACGGTCTTTTAAAGCCGCATAGCCACAGGTTGTACACATGGTAACATCATAACAAAGGGGTTCAAAATCCCTGTAAACTGGGCGCAGCTCCTCCATATGGGATAGGCGCAATTTAGACTCCCGCACCAAGGTGTTTTCGATTTTGGCGCGGCACACAGGACATTCAATTTCTTTTGTGTAAATAAGAGATGCCAGGGTTTCTTCCGAAACCGCATCCCCCTCCTTTACAGCTCCTTCGTTAAAAGATTCAGCAAAAATATCATAGGGCAGGTTTAATTCCAAGCCCAAATCGTCATTTAAATTATCCAATATCCCATACATAGCAATGCCCTCCCGTATGCTTAATTACCCTTATTGTACTCCAAAGAGGACAAGTTGTCAAGAATAAAAAATGGCTAAAAAGGCTTGACATAGCTGTTAGTTTTTGCTAACATAGTATCGAACGCCGTTTTAAAATGCATACTATAAAACTATAGAGGAAGGGGAGATGGCAATGGATAATTATAATGACTTTAAAGAGAAAATTTTACAGCTTATCGAAAATAGGGAGCTTGACCAGCTAAAGGAACAGCTGGCGCAGGCAGAAGAAATGGAAATTTTGCACATCTTCCATGATTTAGAACCAGAAGATTTGGTGATAACCTTCCGCCTTTTGGATAAGGCGCGGGCGTTATCTGTTTTTGAAGAGCTTGACCTAGATTTGCAACAGGATTTGTTGACATATTTTACAGAAGAAGGTGCTATTGAATATATCAACGAAATGGCACCTGATGACCGTGTTAGGCTACTTGATGAGTTGCCTGCAACAGTGGCAAAAAAGCTTATAAACTCCCTTTCTGCTGAGGAGCGGGAAGCCACAAACCTGCTTTTAGGCTATCAAGACGAAACCGCAGGGCGTATAATGACCACAGAGTTTATAACCCTGCGCAGGGAGATGACGGTGGAGCAGGCTCTTGAAAAGGTGCGCAAACAGGCGGCAGACAAGGAAACGGTTTATACACTATATGTTACTGACAACGCTAGGGTGTTGGAGGGGGTTTTATCCCTTAAAGAGTTGGTTTGCGCCGACCCTGCTGAAAAAATTGCTGATGTGATGCGTATGCGTGCTATAAGCGTCACCACCGACACCGACCAGGAAGAAGCCGCAAACACCATGAAAGACATGGACTTGATGGCAATGCCAGTTGTTGATAAAGAAGGGCGTATGGTTGGTATTATCACAATTGATGACGCTATGGACATTTTGGAAGAAGAAACGACAGAGGATATTTTTGACCACGCAGGTTTTGTTGATGTTAAAGACATGGAAAGCGACCGAAGCGAAGTTCTTATAAAAGGCAGCTTGTGGAAGATTTGGCGTGTGCGCCTGCCCTTTTTGCTTATAACCACCGTTGTTGCCCTGTTTGCAGGGGGCATAATTGACATGTTTGAGGACACTTTAAGCTCTATTTTGGTTGCCGCGTCATTTATCCCGCTAATTATGGGTATGGGGGGGAATGTTGGCACTCAGTCCAGCACGGTTTTCACCCGTGGCGTGGTTCTTGGTCACATTAACATCAAAAGCTTTTTTAAACCCTTTATGAAAGAGGTGTGGGTTGGCTTGTCTATGGGTATTTGGGTTGGTGTGGTTGCTGGCGTTTTCGTAACGGTGCGCCATGGTTTGCCTATGCTTGGGGTTGCTGTTGGTCTATCCCTTATTATTGTGATGGCTTTGGCGGCTTTGCTTGGTTTTCTTGTGCCTTTTGCCCTTATCAAATTTAATGTTGACCAGGCGGCAGGCTCTGCTCCTATAATCACATCTATCAAGGATATTGTTGGGCTGTTGGTGTATTTTTTATCCGTTACTGCGCTAATGAGCCACTATTAAGGAGAGAGATTTTTGATTGCGTATATAAACGGCAAGGTTGCCCATGTGGGGGAAACCGCCTTAATTTTAGAGGCGGGGGCTATGGGCTATCATCTTCAGGCATCTGCTTCTACATTGTCGCGGCTGTCGGTCGGGCAGGAGGTTCGGTTACACACCGCTTTGCAGGTGAAGGAAAACGACATTTCTCTAATTGGTTTTTTGACGGCAGAGGATGTCCAGATGTTTTATTTGCTTACTAGCGTTAGTGGGGTGGGGGCGAAGGTTGCTCTTGCTATACAGTCCACATTGGACAGTGGGCGCATATCCCTTGCGATTTTGACAGAGGAAGCGGATGAGTTGGTTCGCGCCCCAGGGGTTGGGAAAAAGCTTGCCAACCGCATTGTGCTTGAGCTTAAAGACAAGATGAAGTCCTCCGAAATTGCACAGGAAGCGTCGCCCCAGCAAAATATTGGCGCAGGAAACCCAGAAGCTAAACAGGAAGCGACTGACGCGCTGTTAACGCTGGGATATTCCCGCAGTGAGGCTTTGCGGGCTGTGATGGAAATTGCCTTGGCAGATATGACGGCAGAGCAGATTATCCGCGGGGCTTTGAAGCATTTGAATAAATAGATAACGCTGATTGCGTTATTTTTTTGGGTTACTACAGTAATACCACCCCAAAACATGTCGATTTAAAAGGGGCTGGGTCTGATTTTGAAGGTTGCCAAAGGTTGTAAAATGTGGTAAAATTCTTAAAAAGAGTTTTCGGGGGTTTTGATGAGAATTAATGGTGTAGATATTACTGGAATTTCTATAGACAGCCGCAAGGTGCAGGTTGGCGACCTTTATGTTTGCATTGAGGGGCTTCATGTGGATGGGCATGATTTTGCCCAGTCTGCCGTGGAGGCGGGGGCTGTGGCGGTGCTGTGTAAGACGGGCAGGGAAGGGGATATGCCGCAAAATGCCGCGGCTATAAGTGCTGACGACACCCGCCTTGCTATGGCGCATATCTGCCATGAATTTTTTGGCGACCCTGCAAAGGGCATGAAACTTATTGGGATAACTGGCACAAACGGCAAAACCTCTACAACCGCCTTTTTAGAGGGGATTTTGCGTAAATGCGGCAAAAGGGTTGGTTCTATCGGCACTCTTGGGGTGTTGCTTGATGGCAAGCCCTTGGATATGCCCTTTGCCACATCCACCACACCAGACACGGTGGAGCTTTATCAAATTTTGGGGGTCATGGCTGGGGCTGGGGCTGAATATGTTGTTATGGAGGTATCTAGCCATGCTCTTGCCCTGCATAAGGTGGCGGCATTAACCTTTGAGCTTGGCTTGTTTACCAATTTAACCCAAGACCATTTGGACTTCCACGGAACAATGGAAAATTATCGCCTTGCAAAGGCTGGTCTGTTTGATTTGTGCAAAACGGGCATCATCAACCATGATGACGACACGCGGGATTTTTTGCTAGACTATGCTAAGTGTAAAATGTTTACATATGGTATTGATGGCGGTGATTATAGGGCTGAAGATTGTGTGTTGCAAAGTTTTGGAATTTCATATATAATTAAAGGTCAAGGTGTTGATGTGCCAATACCTGGCAAATTTACGGTTTATAACAGCCTTTGCGCTTATGGGGCTTCTATTCAGTTGGGGCTTGCCCATGAAGAGGTTGCCGCTGCTCTTAGGGGTGTTCGGGGGGTTGGCGGGCGCATACAGTCAATTTCCAATAATCGCGGCTTTTCTGTGATTGTTGATTATGCCCATAGCCCTGATGGTTTGGAAAATATAATTTCAGCTTGCCGAGAGTTTACAAAAGGGCGTATTATCACGGTTTTTGGCTGTGGCGGGGATAGGGATGCGGTTAAACGACCTATAATGGGGGAGATTGCGGGGCGGTTGTCTGATTTGGTGATAATAACCAGTGACAATCCTAGGAATGAAAGCCCTGAGGCTATTATTGACGAAATTGCTGGTGGGATTGCGGGTCAAGCCCGCAATGACGGGGTTTGTGCTGATGGGATTGCGGGCGGGGCTCGCAATGACGGGGTTTGTTCGGTAGGGGCGGGCATTGTCCGCCCGCAGTCCGACATTTACAAAATAACCCACCGCGGCGAAGCAATCACCAAAGCAATAAACCTTGCAAAGCCCGATGATTGCATAATAATCGCTGGCAAAGGTCACGAAAATTATCAAGAATTTGAAAACGGACGAAGGGAGCATTTTGATGATGCTGAATTTGTCCGCAATATATTGGGGGAGGATGAATAGCCATGAAACCCTTGAAATTATCGGAAGTTGCCCATGCCGTGGGCGGTTTCCTTAATAATCCAGATATTGGAAATGATTTGATTTACGGCGTTTCCTTCGATACCCGTGAGGATGTGAAGGGCAAGCTGTTTGTGCCTTTTAAAGGCGTTAATGTGGATGGGCATGACTATTTTGGCAAGGCTATGCAGGGCGGGGCGGTTTGTGTTTTTAGTGAGAAGGAAACCGATGTTCCCGCTATTTATGTGGACTGCACTAAGCAGGCTTTGATGGACTTGGCTGAATATTACCGTGGGCTGTTTAATGTGACAATTGTTGGGATTACAGGGTCAAATGGAAAAACCTCTTGTAAGGATATGATTGCCAGCGTCCTATCCCAAAAGTTTAGCGTGGTTAAAACTTTAGGGAATTTTAACAATGAAATTGGGCTTCCTGCCAGCATTTTCAACATTAATGAAGATACCGAGGTCGCAGTTCTTGAAATGGGTATGAATAACCGTTGGGAAATCCACCGTCTGTCAAAAATTGCCAGACCTAATATAGCGATAATTACAAATATCGGCGTGGCGCATATTGAGAATTTGGGAAGCCAGGAGGAAATTTTCAACGCAAAGTCTGAAATTATGGACTTTTTAGCGGAAGATGGACGGGTTTTCCTCTGCGGTGATGATGAATTTTTGCGGCGGCATGACATTCGTGATGATGTGACTTTTTACGGCTTTGACGAGGGCAACACCTACCGTCCGCTTAGTGTAAATGATATGGGTCTTGAGGGTACAACTTACGCCACAATCCTCAACGAAGGCGAGAAACTGTGGGTTTCTGTGCCTGCCCCTGGGCGACACATGGTTCTAAATTCAATGGCGGCTGTGGCTGTGGGCGATTATATGGGGCTTGGTCGCAGTCAAATCGCCAGTGGCATTGCAGATTTTCAATCCAGCGGTATGCGTATGGACGTGCGGGATAGGGCTTGCGGTGGCAAGCTGATTGTGGATTGCTACAACGCCAACCCTGACAGTATGAAAGCCGCTGTCACTGTTTTGGAAAGGTCTGGTGTTGGGCGCAAAATAGCCATTTTAGGTGATATGTATGAACTTGGCGAATATGCAGAAAAACTGCATTTAGAATGTGGTATATATGCCCAACTTATGGATATTGACGTAATTGTGTGCATTGGCAACCTTGCCAAGCATATATTTAAAGGAGCGGGGTCAAATGCCCTGTATTTTGCCACAAAAGAGGAATTTTTGGGGCAGATGGATAAAATTGTAAAGCCTGGTGATGTGATTTTGCTGAAAGCATCACGGGGGATGGAGTTTGAAGAAATTGTTAATGAACTGGGGAGATTTTAATGGATTATTACTACAGTCAACTTGATTTTCATACAGCTGTGCTTGTGGCGTTAATTGCCTTTGCCATTGCCGTGGTGCTTGGACCGATTGTTATCCCGATTTTGCGCCGCTTAAAATTTGGACAAAATGTGAGGGATGACGGTCCAACCAGCCACCTTAGCAAGGCGGGAACGCCTTCCATGGGCGGTTTTGTTATTGTTATCGCCATTGCTGTGGCATCGGGGATTTTTTCTGGTTTTAATATCTACTGGTCACTTGTTATGTACGCCATGCTGTCCTTTGGTTTAATTGGCTTTTTAGACGATTATATCAAAGTTGTGAAAAAGCGTTCTATGGGCTTGCGGGCGTGGCAAAAATTTAGCTTGCAGTTGGTTGCTTCAATTGTTTTTGTGTTGCTTTTGCGGGTAAACGACATCCAAACTTTGGTTTTTGTGCCTTTTAGTGATGGTTTGTATTTAGACTTTGGCTGGGCAATGCCTGTTTTTGCAGTAATCGTGACCCTCGGCACATCTAACGGAGCAAACTTCACCGACGGGCTTGATGGATTGGCTTCAGGGGTAACTCTGCTGATTTGCCTGTTTTTCCTATACGCCGCCTTCCAGGTTGATAGCGTCTTGGGTTACGCTTTGGCGGCATCTGCTGGGGCGTTGCTTGGATTTTTGCTCTTTAACTCGCACCCTGCGCGGGTTTTCATGGGGGATACTGGGTCTTTGGCGTTGGGGGGCTTTGTGTCTGCCACTGCCATAATTTTACAGATGCCTTTGCTGATTGCCATTGTGGGCTTTGTGTACCTTGCGGAGGTGCTGTCTGTTGCCTTGCAAGTGTTGTATTTTAAGGCGACAGGCGGGAAGAGGTTGTTTAAAATGGCTCCCATCCACCATCACTTTGAGCAGATGGGATGGCCTGAAACAAAAGTGGTGTCAATATTTTACATTGTGACGGCGATTTTCTGTTTGATTGGGTTTTTGGCAATTGCTAATTTGTAATTATTATCGTAGGGGCGCGCATTGCGCGCCTGTTGTTGGGGAAACGTATTTTGCATTGGCATGACCTTTGCCCGACAGCGGGCGCATAATATGCGCCCCTACAGTATGGGATTGGAAGAGCTGATGGGATTGCGGGTCAAGCCCGCAATGACGGCTGGAGGTTCGGGGTGACAGTGTTGAGTGCATGGTTGCGTGTTAGTATAATAGAGAGGGATTTGTTATGGAATATTCAGGCAAAAAAGTTTTGGTTTGTGGAATGGGGCTGTCGGGGGCTGGGGCGGCTAGGCTTTTGCTTGCCCATGGGGCGAGGGTGACTTTGTGCGATTTGCGAGAAGAGCCTGCTGTGGATGAGGATTTGCTGGAGCATGAAGGGGTGGCGACCCATTTCGGCAAAAACCCAGATGACATTTTGGGGGAGCATCAGCTGATGGTGTTAAGCCCTGGAATACCCACAGATTTGCCCTTTGTGGAGCAGGCGCGGGAGCGGGGCATACCAGTTTGGGGGGAGGTGGAGCTTGCATCACGCCACTGCAAAGCCCCCATTATGGCTGTTACTGGCACAAATGGCAAAACCACGGTCTGTTCTTTGGCGGGGCAGATTATGGCGGCTGCCTTTCCTGGCTCTGTAATGGCGGGGAATATTGGGGTGTCATTTTGTGGGCTTGCTGAAAGCGTGCCGTCCAACGCTTGGGTGGTGGCAGAAGTTTCCAGTTTTCAGCTTGAAACCATACATAAATTTAAACCAAAAATTTCCGCAGTGCTTAACATGACCCCAGACCACCTAAACCGCCACAAAACCATGGAAGCCTATGTTTCTGCCAAAGAGCGCATTTTTGAAAACCAGACAGAAGAAAATATTTGTGTTTTGAATTTTGACAACCAGCACTCTAATGATATGATTGCTAAAACACCTGCCAAGCCTTTGGTTTTCAGTAATAACCCATTGGAAGAAGGGGTGCTTGTTAGAGATGGCGGGATTTGGATTAAGTGGAGCGGGCTTGGGCTTGATGAGGAAGTTATCAAGCTTGCGGACATTCCAATTCCTGGCAGCCATAATATTGAAAATGTAATGGCTGCAATTGCTTTATGCGCCGCCGCAGGTGCTTCACTGGAAATTATTTCCAGGGAAATAAAAAAGTTTAAGGCTGTGGAGCATCGTTTAGAATTTGTAAAGGAAATTGATGGGGTTGGATATTATAACGACAGCAAGGCAACCAATGTAGATTCTGCAATTAAAGCGATTGTCGGGCTTTCCCAGCCTATTGTGCTAATTGGCGGCGGTCACGATAAGGGGCTTGACTTTGGGGATTTGGTAAAGTGCTTCCCTGGGCGGGTTAAGGTGTTTATTGTGCTGGGGGAAACCGCAGATGCCCTAATTGAAACCTGCCGCGCCCACAATTTTGACAATTATGAGAGGGCAAACACCCTGAAAGACGCTGTAAACCTAGCTTCTGCCCGCGCAGAGGTGGGGGATGCCGTTCTGCTTTCTCCTGCTTGTGCCGCCTTTGATATGTTTGACGATTTTGAACAGCGGGGCAGGGTTTTTAAGCAGTTTGTAAGGGAGCTTGGATAAAAATGATGATTGAACAAATGATGAAGGATAAAAGCACCCAGATAACCGAGCAATTATTAGAGGACATTTGCGGTGATAATTACAAATATTGGCAGGAGCTTACAATGAGCTTCACCCAGCAAGAAATTGAGATTGAATGGCGGTTTTATAAAGATGGCGGCTGGCTTGCCAAGGTGGTTCGTAAGAAAAAGACCATCTTTTGGGGGTGGGTTTCCCATGATGGGCATATGTCTGCAAGCTTTAACTTCGCCAATAAACCAGAATTGCGGGATGCTGTGGATAACATGGGCTTGTCATCTGAAATAATGGACACAATAGAGGTGACACCTTTAGGGAAAACCTTTGGGCTTCAAGTGGGCATAACCAACGAAGGCAGGCTGGCAGATTTGCAGAAGCTGATGGATTTTAGAAAAAAAGTGTAGGGGGGATTTTATGTCGGCACATAATGGGCGAGGGGATGTTATACCTTTCCCTGATAGGCAGAAGCTGGAGGTGCGCAGGCAAGGCGGAGGCGGAGCTTCCAAGCCCGATAACCGCATTGTTATAAGGGAATATGACCATATAATTTTTATTTGCACGGTGCTTTTGGTGGGCATTGGGCTTGTTATGGTGCTTTCTGCCAGTTATTATTCTGCCTTACATTCTGGCAATGTTTATGAATATTTTACCATGCAGGCTATTGGGGCGGGGCTTGGGCTTGTGGGCATGTTTTTTGCCGCCACGATAAACTATAAATTGGTGTCAAAATTTTCAACCATATTTTATTGGGCTTCAAACGTGCTTTTGGTGTACACCGCCCTGTTTGGTATTGAGTTTCAGGGGGCGCGCAGGTGGGTTTCCTTTGGGGGCGTAAACTTCCAGCCTTCGGAGCTGACCAAAGTTGCCGTAATCCTTATGCTTGCCGTGTATTTAAACCGCGACCGAAACCGTGTGAACACCGTTAAAGGCGTTCTTGGTTACATAGCTTTAACCCTTATTCCTGTTGCGCTTGTTATGTGGGGGCGCAACCTTTCCACTGCCATCATCCTTCTTGCCATTGGCTTTGTGATACTGTTTTTGGCAAGCCCATATTTTTGGCGTTTTATTGCCGTTGCCGCGGCAGCCATCAGTGCCGCTATAGGTTTTTTCATTATAGATTATCAGTTTTTGGGAGGCTTTCGCGGTTCTCGCTTTATGGTGTGGCAAGACCCTTTTTCAGACCCTAGCGGCTTCGGCTTCCAAACCATACAATCCCTTTTTGCCATTGCATCTGGGGGGCTGTTTGGGCGGGGGCTTGGCAACTCTATGCAAAAGCGGTATTATTTGCCAGAGGCTCAAAATGACTTTATCTTTGCCATAATAATTGAAGAGCTTGGGCTGTTTGGCGGGGGCATTGTGCTGTTGCTTTTCGCCATTATCGTGTGGCGAGGTACAAAGGCGGCAATGGCAAGCCGTGACACCATGGGGCTTTTAATTGCCGCGGGCATTACAACCATGATAGCTGTACAGGTTATTATAAATGTTGGCGTTGTTACCAATTTTATACCAAATACAGGCATACCCTTGCCCTTTATAAGTTATGGCGGCACAAGCATAGCCGTGATGATGACGGCAGTTGGGCTTTTGCTGAACGTTTCGAGATACCAAAGGACAAATTAAACGGAGGTTTTATATGCTACTTAAAGATAAAATGCTAATTACAGACATTGAAAACGGAAACCTTATGACCATCATAACCAGAGATGGGCAGGAGATGCAAGGGGTTTTCCTAGAAACCAAAAATTTCATACAATTTTACATGGGCAGTGCCCAGGTGTGCGAGGCGGCAGACAAGGTGCGGGCTTCTAGGTTAAAATTAAAGTTTTTTCATAAAGGTGTATCTTATGAATTTACTGCCCAAGTAATTGGCTTTCCCGAAGAGGGTAAAAACGCTAATTTGGTAGAGTTGCGGGCGGTGACACCTATCAAAGAATCCTCCATGCGCAATAGTTTGAGGATTGACCACAAAACCAATATTATTTGCAAGCGAAATGACAGGGTGGTTATAGAAGGGGTAACAAACGACATTAGCCAAGGGGGCGTTGGGGTGTGGTCTGACCATAACCTTGACGCAGAAACTGGTGAATTGTTTTCGTTGTCCTTTGTCCTCAACACCCCCTTTATTCTTAATGCCAAGCTGGTGCGGAAGCAAGGCAATAACGTTACCCGCGCCTATGAATATGAGTATGGCTTTGTGTTTGCTTCAAATGATGATGAGGTTTTAAAAAAGCTTATCGGCGAAATTTTGACGGCTAAGTTAAAGTAAGGCGGGGGTTTTAATGCACAAAATACGACAGATGAAGCTGCAGGATTACGCCCTGTTGGATAAGTTTTTGTACAACTCAATTTACATTCCTGGGGGGGAGGAAATGCCGCCCTTTGACATTATTTATGACCCAGAAATTTACATTTATGTCAAGGATTTCGGCAGTAAGGATGACCTGGGTGCTGTGGCAGAGGTTAACGGGGAAGTTGTGGCAATGGCATGGACGAGGATTATCCCTGCATATGGGAATATTGACGATAGAACCCCAGAGCTTGCAATTTCCACCCTGTCAGAATGGCGAGGGCAGGGGATTGGTACGGATTTGATGGGCTTTCTGTTTGGCTTGCTTCGTAAGGCGGGTTATGAGCGGACAAGCCTGTCTGTGCAACAGGACAACCCCGCTGTGCGGTTTTATCAGCGGCTGGG
>WQSI01000008.1 GCA_009787945.1 Defluviitaleaceae bacterium | reverse complement strand
CCAAACCCGCCGTAATCTGTGGTTAAAAACTCTGCCAACCCCATGGAAGGCAAAACCAAAAGCCACCCCCACCATTTTTTGCCAGACTTTTGATACAACCAAATGGCGAAAACCGCTAAAAACAAGGTGTAAAAAATGTTGGTATTTGCTAAAAAGTTTACGCTATCACTGCCCACCAAAGCCATATCAAAGAAAAATTCGGATATAAGGGCGAGAGCACCAAGGCGCAGCATATATTTCGGCATACTGCGAGTGTGAACACATCCCTGGGCTATAAGATACGCAAAAATAGGAAAGGCTATACGCCCGACCCACCGCGTCATCAGGTAAATATGGACATATTCTGTGCCGATATAGTGGGTCAACAAAACCGAGCCAGCATGGTCAACTAGCATTGTAACAACCGCAATGATTTTCAGGGTTAAATTGTTCATTAACGCCTGCGCCCGCCCATGCCACCGCGGGAAATGCCGCCACCGCGGGAATATCCGCCGCGCCCGCCGCTATATCCGCCAAAACCCCCGCCGCCAGGCCTTCTGGGGGTAGAGCCGCCAAGTCCGCCGCCAGAGGTGGGAGGGCGGTAATTGCCGCCAAGTCCGCCAGTTCCACCACTGCGGGGAGGTGCAGAGCCGCCCCAGCCACCGCGATTATGTCCGCCAGTCATACGGCCCATCATAAAGCCGCCCATAAATGTGCCTGCGCCGCCCATGCCTCGCCTGCCAATGCCCCGTCTGCGTCTGCGGCCGCCTCCAAAAATAGATGCAAAAACTATTATTATAATAATAGCGATAACAATTCCCTCAAAGCCCACGCCATTGTTTTGAGTGGGTGTTACAACATTTGTGGCTATAGGTGCAGGGGTTGCCACTGGATTGTTCCCGCCGTATCTAAATGTTTCTGGCGGAAAAAGGCGGTACACCTCTCGGGATAGGGCATCAAACAGGCTTGTAACAGCCATGTCATACAGCCCTGCATCTAAATAATCCAAAAAATAATTGTCCACAATATTGTTAAGAGCTGCCGCTGACAATTGGTTTAAAATCCCATAGCCTGGGGTGATTGCAAATTGCTTAGGGTCCTCCGCCACCGCTATTGTCACCAAAATGCCATTGTTGGTATCTGGACGCCCAATTTGCCAATTGTTAAAAACATCAAGCCCGTATAAGTCGATATATTGACCCATTGGAACAAAGTTCATAACATAAAAGAAAATCTCGCTTCCTGTGTCAAAATACAACTGGTCATTATTTTGACCAATATGCCTTACGGTGGCATCACTAAGATGCCTGTCAGCATCTAAAACCCCGTAAGTGGTGGGTATTGACGGCAAATTGCTACCTATCAAAGCCAAACCCATTAAAACCGACGCTAAAATTTTATTCATTTTTAATTCCCCCTTTTGGATATATAATTACTTTGTCCAAATTTTCTTAAAAACACACTATCTGTTTCTTGTATAGTTAGTTAGGTGTGACCACATCAAAGCGGGGCAAAAGCCCTAAAAAGGGTCGCATCAAAAAGCCTAACCCGCCATTTAGCGTTTCATTAAATTCCACCGCTGTATTATTATAAGCAGACACGCTTAGGACGAAATCCTGCTCTAAAAAATTAGCATGGTATCTGCCGTGTAAACTTCGGTTGTCCTGCGTCATTTCGATGGTTGCCAATATGTCATAAATTGCCCAAACGGCACGGTTAAGGCTAACATAATAATCAGCAATATCCGCTTCATTTTCTGCGTTTTGTATATTTTGCACAATCTGCGATATGCCGATACTTTCAATTTCCCTAAGGTCTAAATATCGCCCTGCAATGGTCTGGATATTAAAGGCAGACTCCATAGCCCTGTTTATTGGCGGCATAGCTTCCCGCTGAAAGGCTTCTGCCCCCTCGCTTCTCATGGTGTTAAAACTTAAAAAAGTTCCCACAAAAAAGCCTGCAACCCCTATAATCACAGCAACAACCCAAGCAAAACCTCTCGAATTTTTCATCTTTACACCCCCTATATTCCCGCTTGTTTCATAATATTTTCAAGGACGGCAATGTCTGTGCGAATGTCAAGTGCGCTGTCCTTATGCAAAATGTCTAGCTGATGCTCAAATGCCTGTTGGATTTGCGCCAGAGATTCCTTGATATTCGCCATGGTGGTTTGTGTATTCTCCACCTGGACGCGGTTTTGCTCCAATTGGACATAATGCTCTAAAAATTTCAAGGTTGTTGGAAAGTAATAATCCATAAAAGTGTGAAGCTTGCGCCCTTTATCGGGATTGTCAATAACAAATTTGAAAATGTCCGCGGCAATTTGCTCTAAACGCCATATTTGCTGTTTCAGCTCACCACTGCGGGTTTGTTGCTTCAGGTCGTGCATTTTTTGCATGCCTTCCCGCCCTGCGTTTAGCATCTTATCGGTGGCAGAGTCCCCAGACTTGCCCACTTCCATAGGGGCTTCCACCTTTTTCCCGCGGAAAACCAAATTTCCCAGGAAATAAATGGAAATGGCAATCAATAAGGCAATTGCAAGATGCAAAAATGTGTACATTGGCGCAAAAATAGCATATGCGGCAAAAGCAACCCCTGTAAGATATATCGGAACTAAAGACTTCACTCGTTTTGTCATTGTTACCCTCCTTGTGTCAACATAAATAGCCAAGGGGCTATGTAAATTTCGTAGGCTGTAGCCGCCAAAACTGCCAAGCTGCTAATTATTACCAGATTTAAAGGTCGGCTTTTGCTCACATTGCAAATAACATAGGCGCAAACCCATAAAACAAGCACATTTTGCGGCATGTTCAGCACAGATGCCATTAGCAAACCTCTGACCCCAAAGGCGTGAACCAACATGGCAACAGAAAACGCCGTGGTCATAGCCCGCATATATATGAGCAAATATGCCGCCCAAGACATTTTAGGCACAAGGTTGCAAGCCCACAGCAACAGGAAAATATGCCCATTTCGCAAAAGGGAAACCCCAAGGCTGCCCACTGCAAAATTGTCTGCAAAAAGGTGTAGGTTGGCAACAAGCCCCGCCATGTGATAATATTCAATGAAGGTGGGGCGAAATGCCCCCCAAACCACCCCAGCAATTACAGCAATAAAAATATAAATCTTTGGATTTTTTGGTAATGTAAATTTCATAAGACACCCCCCAAACAAGCCTATGCCTGGGGTCGTCCTATTATCCTTTTATAGACATATACGCATAAAATGCCATAATAGTTTTCCCACAAATAATTTCTTCATTACCAATCATTTGCCTAACTTGGGAGGTGCTATATTTTTCAACAGTTATAAATTCATCAGCATCAAAATTTTGCTTGCCTTCTGTCAGCTCTTGAGCAAGATAAAGATGCCCCTTGCCGCTGCAAATCCCTATATTTCCATGGTAGGCGCAAATTTTAGTGAGCTTGCCCGCCTTCTTGCCAATTTCTTCTTCAAGCTCCCGCAGGGCGCATTGTTCTGGGGTTTCCCCTGCGTCAATCACTCCTGCGGGGATTTCTAAAACCCACTGCCCAACGCTGTGGCGATATTGGCGCACAAGGAGGATATTGCCCTCATCATCCACAGGCAAAATGGCGGCATAATCGGGGTTATGAACAATCTCCCTTTTTGCTTTTGCCCCATTTGGCAGGTCGATTTCTTCAACAACTAGCCGCACCACACGGCCATTATAAATTTCCACTATTTACCTCCCGAGCCTTGATTTTTAACACGCTTTGTCAGACTAGGGCGGACAATGCCCGCCCCTACCCGTGTATATGCGTATTATTTTTCTGCATCTTGAACAACCAACTGCGCCGCTTTTACCTTCTTTTCCAACTCTAAAATAGCAGACAAACAGCTTTTATAATTGCTTGACTTATTAGGGCAGGCGTGCCTGCAAACTATCATCATTTTAATTCTTAGTATAGAACGGGCAACATCTTCTAATTCGTTATCAATTGCCCATCTGTAAAAGTCCGTTTCAGCAAATTTCATAAAATTCCACCTCATTTTTGTGTTTTGGGCTTGACGAAAAGACCTGAGGCGGTGTATAATTTGCCTAGGTCAATTTATTGGCTGTGTGTGGGGAGTGTGCGGGGGAGTTGTTGGCTCGTGTTCCCGCACACTCTTTTTTTGCCACACAACCAATTTTATGTCACATCACCATTATAATTCAGCTAGGTTTGTTTGTCAAGAAAAATCAAAGNCCCCGCCTTGTTGTGGCGGGGTCTTTGGGTGTGTCGCTTTGTCGGACTGGGGCGTGCAATGCACGCCCCTACCTCGGTACGTTAACGTAACGCATTGCGTGGTAGGGGCGGGCATTGTCCGCCCGTTGCCCGCCATACGTGCAATTCATTATCATTGTACAGTCTAAAAATCCGCAGTATTAGCGGCTCTTGGGAATGGGATAACGTCGCGGATGTTGGTCATCCCTGTGATGTACATAATATACCTCTCAAAGCCAAGCCCAAAACCACCGTGCTTAACCCCGCCAAAACGGCGCAGGTCTGTGTACCACCAGTAGTCCTCTTCGGACAGGTCGTGGGCTTTCATGCCCTCCAGCAGCTGTTCCATACGCTCTTCCCGCTGGCTTCCCCCTACAATTTCGCCAATGCCTGGGGCAAGCAAATCGCAAGCGGCTACCGTTTTGCCGTCGTCGTTACGGCGCATGTAAAAGGCTTTAATGTCCTTTGGATAGTCTGTAACAAACACAGGCTTTTTAAAGTGTTGCTCAGATAAATAACGCTCATGCTCTGACTGCAAGTCACAGCCCCACTCTACAGGGAACTCAAATTTCTGCCCGCAGGTTTTTAGGATTTCAATAGCTTCTGTGTAAGTTACCCGCCCAAAGTCGCTGCTTACAAGGTTATTCAGCTTATCAAGCAGACCTTCTTCGATAAATTTATCAAAAAATTCCATTTCTTCTGGCGCATTATCCAGGCAATATTTGGTGACATATTTCATCATGTCCTCAATTAGCTCCATAACATCTGGCAGCTCTGCAAAGGCAATTTCAGGCTCCATCATCCAAAACTCTGCCAAGTGGCGGGAGGTGTTGGAGTTTTCTGCGCGGAAAGTAGGGCCGAAGGTGTAAATATCGCCAAAGGCAAGAGCATAAGCCTCCCCATTAAGCTGACCAGAAACTGTTAAGCTGGTTTGCTTGCCAAAAAAGTCCTCACTGCCGTTTACCACGAAGGCTTCCCCAGCCCCTTCTGCGTCCATGCCTGTTAAAATTGGGGTGTGAACGTGAACAAATCCCCTGTCTGTGAAGAACTTGTGGATGGCAAAACTGGCTAAGGAGCGTATGCGGAAAACCGCCGAAAACGTGTTGGTTCTCGGGCGGAGGTGGGAAATGGTGCGAAGGTAGTCAAAACCATGGCGCTTTTTCTGCAAAGGGTATTCTGGAGGGGCGGCCCCTTCTAAAATAACGCTGGAAGCCTTAATTTCAAAGGTTTGACCTTTGCCCTGGCTTTCCACAACAACACCCTTTACACGGATGCCGCTGCCCACGCCAAATTTAGCAATTTCTGCAAAATTCGGCAGTGCATCGTCAAAAACAATTTGAACAGACTTAAAAAAGCTGCCGTCATTAACCTCGATAAAACCAAAATGGTTATTATCCCGCAGGGTGCGAACCCACCCGCAGACCTCTATATCCTTGCCCATAAATGCCGTAACATCAGCGTAAATTTGCGCTATTCTTGTTCTCATTTGCATCAACTCCTAAGTAATTTGAATAATTATAACAGACTTTTAGATTTTTTTCAATAAATATGTGGATTTTTTTTGCAGGGTATGTTACTATATAAAATGTCGAAGGGAGCAGGATATGAATACCGAACCGAATAAGAGAAAAAGTTTAGGGGTTTTGTGCGACATTACCTTGGATAGATATGTGGATAGGTTAGGGCTTAACATTGGTTTGTCGGCTCTGGTTAATATTGGTTTTTTTGCGTTTTTAATTGGGTATATTGCCCTTGGTTTTGGGGTTGTGCAGCCTAATTTGGAATTTGCAGGAACAGAAATTGCAGGCAACTCCATGGTTATTGACGGGATATTTTTGGGGGGCTTTGTGGTTTTGTTGCTCCCTATCTTGACCTTCTTCTTAATGCTTAACGGGGCGGCGGCTGTTGCTGTTTGCGGGGAAAACACCCCAGACTTTCTTCAGGCGGCAAAATTTACCCTGCGGAAGGCGTGGGGGGTCTTTACCTTATCTTTGGCGCAAACCTTGATGTTTATGCTGGTTTTTGCCGTCTTTGGCGTTGTGGCTTTGCTTAACCTTAACCTGTTTTTAGACCTTACCCCCGTATTTATAGGTATTTTGGTTGTTGTGTTGATTTTCTTCCGCTCCCTGTCATTTTTTGCCACAAACCTGGTGCTGACACAGCGAAGGTATTTCTTTGGGGCAATTTTTGCCAGTGCCCGCCTTGTTCTTGGCAGAGGGTTTCTTAAAGTTTTCACCGTCACAACTGTTGTGACATTAATAAACCTTCTGATGTATGGGGTAATATTCGTGGTTTTGCACACTTTGTTTTCGCCTTTGGCAATCACTGATGCTCTCAACTTTTTACAGCCCCAGTTTTATGTGCTGGTTTTGGTTGCCTATATGCCTATGATTTTTATAGCCCCAAGGCTTGATGTGATAGCTCAAAGCTTCCTTAACCCTCCTGATGACTTTCCTTATGAGGCAGGGCTTGGAAGCCGCACTTTAGCAGTTGCTGTGGATTTGCTAATCCCCATTGTAATTACTGGGGCAATTGCCGCTGTGTTCATTTTGATGACCAATATAAGTTTTGAGGATGGGGTTCATCTTGGCATTACCACCATTTGGGGGGTGGCGTTCTTCCTTGTGTTTATCATGTATAATATCTATTTTGAGGTTTTTGAGCAGGGTCAAACCCCAGGTAAAAAGCTGTTGCATCTTCGTGTTGTAAGCGAGGATGGAAGCCCAGTTACCTTAATGAAGTCCATTTTGCGCAATGTTCTGCGTATTGTTGATATTGTAAGCTTTGTGATGATTGTTTTTGACAAAAAGCACCACCGCTTGGGGGATATGCTCTCCTACACTAAGGTGATTACAGAAGATGGGAGGGAGGATGAGGATGTACAGTGATGATGTTTTGCTGCGGGTGGAAAAGCCAGGAAGATACGTGGGCAACGAGATAAATATGATTGTGAAAGACCCAAAAACCGTCCAGACGCGGTTTGCCTTTGCCTTCCCAGAAGTGTATGAGGTGGGCATGAGCCACAATGGTCTGCAAATTTTGTACAGCTTGTTTAACACCCTTGCCGATGTGTATTGTGAGCGGGTTTTCGCCCCTTGGAGCGACATGGAAGCCATAATGAGGGAGGAAGGCTTGCCCTTGAAATCCCTAGAAACTTTCACCCCTTTGAAAGATTTTGATTTTGTTGGTTTCACCCTGCAATATGAAATGACATATACAAATATTTTGAATATGCTTGATTTGGCAGGTCTGCCCCTGCGCTCAGCAAACCGTGATGACAGCCATCCCCTTATTGTGGGGGGCGGCCCATGTGCCTACAATCCCGAACCCTTAGCGGACTTTTTTGACTTTTTTTACATAGGGGAGGCGGAAGAGCTTTTCCCCCAAGTTTTTGATATTCATAAAGACCACAAAGGCACAAAGCGGGAGTTTTTAGAGAAGATTGCAGGCTTGCAGGGCATTTATGTGCCGAGTTTTTATGACGTGGCATATAATGAAAATGGCACAATTGCTAATTTTACGCCGAATAATCCCCACGCCCCTGCCCGTGTGCGCAAGGTGGCAGTCCGCAATATGGATGAGGCACATTATCCCGAAAAGGCACTTGTCCCTCTAATCGAAACTGTGCATAACCGTGTTGCTTTAGAGGTTTTCCGCGGGTGCATCCGTGGATGCCGCTTTTGCCAAGCGGGGTATATATACCGCCCCCACCGCAATAAGCAAGTGGACACTTTGGTAAGCCAGGCGAAAAGCCTGCTTTCTGCCAGTGGCCATGAAGAAATTAGCCTGCTATCCCTTGCCACTAACGACTATCCACACCTAAACGAGCTTGTTGACAAGCTTAATGACTGCTTTGCCAGTGAAAACATCAGCATTTCCCTGCCAAGCCTGCGTATTGACGCGGCAAACCAAACCGTCCTGGAAAAGGTGCAAAAGGTGCGCAAGTCTAGCCTTACCTTTGCGCCAGAAGGCGGAAGCCAGAAAATGCGCGACATTATCAACAAAGACATAAGCGAAGAGGAAATTTTTGAAGGTGTTTGCCTTGCTTTTGAAGGTGGTTGGGATAGGCTTAAACTCTACTTCATTATTGGCTTGCCTGGCGAGGATGATGAGGATTTGGCCGCAATCGGCAAGCTTGCCAATGATATTGTGGAGATTTATTATGGTTTGCCGAAAGAAAAGCGCAAACGCCCCCCAGGCATCACCATTTCTGCTTCCTGTTTTGTGCCTAAGCCTTTTACGCCCTTTCAATGGTTTCCTCAACATTCTGTAGATGAATTTAGTAGAAAACAGCGCACTGTAAAGGCAGGGGTAAATGGCAAGCGTGCTAGTTACAAATACCATGATTCTGATGTTTCTGTGCTTGAAGGCACATTAGCGCGCGGCGACCGCCGCATTGCAGACTTAATTGAGAGCGCGTGGCGCAATGGTGCGCGGTTTGACGGGTGGAGTGAGCATTTCAGCTGGGAAAAATGGCAAAAAGCCTTTGAAAATACAGGATTGTCAATAGATTTTTATAACTTTCGCCAAAGGGAGTATGATGAAATCCTCCCCTGGGATTTTATCGACATTGGCGTACCAAAAGAATACTTAATCAAGGAAAATGAGGCTTCTAAACATGCAAACCGTTGATAGTAAATTAAATTACCACAGGTACCGTATATATTTTACAAAAAAAGACCGCGCCCGCTTTGTTGGTCATCTTGACCTGCAGGATTTGTTTGCAAAGGCGTTAAAGCGCGCAAAACTGCCCATAGCATACAGCCAAGGGTTTAACCCCCATCAGCTAATGTCCATTGCCCTGCCTTTATCCATGGGCATGACAGGGCTTGGTGAGATTTTTGAGGTTTTTTTGACCAAAGCAACAAACCCAGAGCAAATTGTTGAAAGCCTAAACCCTCAAATGCCCCTGGGCATCCTTATTACATCGGCTAAGGAAGTTCCAAACACTGGCAAGGCGGCCGCGGGAAGGGTTATTAAAGCCATATACCGTATCACCTTCCCAAATTTGGATAAACTAGACCTTAACTTGCTGATGAGCCTTCCAGAAATGCAAATGGAAACAAAGGGCAAAAAAGGCACAAAAACAGTTGATATTAAGGCTGATATTTTTAGCATAGAGCGAGAAGGAAACACCATAACCGCAACGATTTCAGCGGGAAGCGGCAAAAATTTAAAGCCGCAGCTTTTGGCAGAATTCATAAATAGGCAGATAGATGGGGGTTTTGCCCCCCACAAAATATCTTATGAAAGGAGGTTGCTTATTCTTGAAGAAAATTTTAATAAGTAAGACACGACACGGCTATACCACGGCTTTAGTGGACAATGGCAGGCTGTTAGAGATGCTGGAGGACAGCAATGAAGAATCCCTTGCGGGAAATATTTACCTTGGGGTTGTTAAAAAGGTGACAGGAGGTTTTATTTTCCTGGACATAGGGCATGACCGCCAAGCTTTTTTGGACACAAAAGACGGGCGTGAGCGCAGGCTGTTCCCTCCAGGCAGACCCCCTGCAAAACCAGGCGACACCTTTATTGTGCAGGTTTTAAAGGATGCGGTGGGCAACAAAGGTCCAAATGTGACAAGCTCTATATCCTACACAGGACGTTACATAATGCTTTATGAGTCTTTAGATGCCGACCGAGTAAATTCCAGCAAGAAGATACAAGATTTTAATGAAACAAGGCGGTTGAAGCACACCACCCACCAACTCCTAACTGACGGCTTTTCTGCCATTATACGCTCTGCCGCTGAAGGTAAAAGCGAACCTGTTTTAAAGGCGGAAGTGGACATTCTAATGTCAAGGTGGTATGCCAACTTAGATTGGAAACACAAAGCCGCCCCCGCAACCCTGTGGAGCCAGTCCACCATTGTTAAAACCTTGATGGAAGTGGTTCGGGAGGATATTGACAAAATTATAATAGACAACAAAGATTCTTTCAACCGCATACAAGAGGAATTTTTACCAACTTTTCCAGACTTTGCAGAAAAAGTTTTCCTTAAAGATGACGGAGAGTCAATTTTTTCGGTATGTAATATAAAACCTCAAATGGACAAAATTTATGACAAGCGGGTTTGGCTCAAATGCGGCGGTTTTATAGTTATCGAGCAGACCGAAGCTTGCGTGGTTATTGATGTTAACACAGGTAAATTCCAAAGCAAAGGCGGGGAGGCGGCAAAGCTTCAGCTAAACTTAGAAGCCGCAACAGAAATTGCTTACCAATTGCGCCTTCGCAACCTGTCGGGAATTATAATTGTGGACTTTTTACGGATGATGTCCAAAGCAGATATGCACACCCTGCTGAAAGATTTCGAGTTAGAGCTGCACAAAGACCGAATACCAGCCCTGCTTGTAGGCATGACAACCCTTGGTCTTGTAGAAGTTACAAGAAAACGGGTTCGTAAGCCCCTAGAAAGGCGTAATGGTATGCAACGTTCGCAAAATTAATTTATAAAAACAAAAACAGGCATTATTGTACATGCCTGTTTTTATATTTTGGTGTAGTCAATGTATGGTCACTGTCTGCTAAATGTCAAAACGGTCAGCGTTCATAACCTTATTCCATGCCGCCACAAAATCCTTTAGGAATTTGTCCTTTGCGTCATCACAGGCATAAACCTCTGCCAAGGCGCGCAATTGGGAATTTGAGCCAAAAATCAAATCAACCCTGGTTGCTGTCCACTTTTGGTTGCCTGTTTTTCTGTCAATGCCGTTGAAAACATTTTTATCCTCTGTTGGTTTCCATTCAATATCCATGTCCAGAAGGTTAACAAAGAAATCATTTGTTAGGGTTTCTGGTGTGTTTGTCAAAACCCCATGGGGTGTTTCGTGGAAGTTGTTGCCAAGCATCCTAAGCCCGCCAAGCAACACCGTCATTTCAGGGGCTGTAAGGGTTAACAGCTGTGCCTTATCAATCAGCAATCTTTCTGGCAATGCTCCAGATGGTCTTTGGAGATAGTTTCTAAAACCATCATAGACAGGCTCTAGCACCTTAAAGGAAACAACATCTGTTTGCTCCTGTGTTGTGTCCATTCTCCCAGGCTCAAAGGGAACGGTTAGGGAGCAACCTGCGTTTTTAGCGGCAGTTTCAATGCCTACAGCACCGCCTAAAATAATAAGGTCTGCAAGGGAAACAAATTTGCCAAAATCCTTTTGGATTTCTTCATATTTGCCTAAGACCATTTTAAGCCTGTAAGGCTGGTTAACCTCCCATGTGGCTTGAGGCTCAAGCCTTATGCGCGCGCCATTTGCTCCGCCCCGCAGGTCAGAACCTCTAAATGTAGAGGCACTTGCCCATGCCGTGCTAACCAGCTGGGAAACACTTAAACCAGAGGAAGCAATCATTCCCTTTAAAATGTCTATGTCCTGGCAGCTTAGGCTGTAGCCATCTGCTGCAGGGATTGTGTCCTGCCACAAAAACCTTTCCTTCGGCACATCGTCACCAGCATATAGGGCAACAGGCCCCATATCTCTATGGGTGAGCTTAAACCATGCGTTTACAAAGGCTTTTTCGAATTTGTCTGGGTTTGCAAAAAAGTCCCTAGAGATTTTTTCATACACAGGGTCAAATTTTAAAGAAAGGTCGGCAGTGGTCATCATTGGGCGGTTTTTCTTCCCTGGTATGTGGGCATCCACAACCATATCCTCTTCATCAACATCCTTAGCAAGCCAAATATACGCTCCTGCGGGGCTTTTCACAAGCTCCCACTCATATTTTAGCAACACCTTTAGATAGCCCATATCCCATTTTGTTGGGTTTGGCTTCCAAGCCCCCTCAATTCCGCTTCCCACGGTGTCCTCTGCATTGCCTTTACCGAAGCCGCTGTTCCAACCAAGGCCTTGCTCTTCAATTGGTGCGCCTTCAGGGTCTGGGCCTAGGTAACTGTCTGGTGCTGCACCATGCCCCTTGCCGAAAGTATGCCCACCAGCAATAAGAGCCACGGTTTCTTCGTCATTCATTGCCATGCGCCCGAAGGTATCCCGAACATCCTTTGCGGACTCTGCTGGCAATGGCTCTCCGTTTGGCCCTTCAGGATTTACATAAATCAAACCCATCTGAACAGCAGCCAAAGGCCCTTGAAGCTTTCTTTCCCCTTCTTTTGAATATCTATCCCCATCTGCATCAAGCCAAGTTGTTTCAGAACCCCAGAAAACATCCTCTTGAGGCTCCCACACATCTTGACGACCTCCCGCGAAGCCGATAAGTTTAAGCCCCATGGACTCCATTGCGCAGTTTCCAGCAAGAATCATCAAATCTGCCCACGACAGTTTTCTGCCATACTTTTTCTTTATAGGCCATAGCAATCTTCTGGCTTTATCTAGGTTAACATTGTCTGGCCAACTGTTTAGGGGGGCAAACCTCTGTGTGCCATCCCTAGCGCCCCCTCTGCCGTCCTCTGTGCGATATGTACCCGCGCTGTGCCATGCCATGCGGATGAAGAAAGGGCCATAATGCCCATAATCCGCTGGCCACCAATCCTTAGAGTCTTTCATTAATGTGAGGATGTCGTCCTTAACCCCTTGAAGGTCAAGGCTTTTAAACTCCTTTGCATAGTTAAAGTCATCACCCATAGGATTGCTTAAACTGGAGTTTTGATGCAAAATCCCCACATCTAGCTGATTTGGCCACCAATCTCTGTTGGTTGTGCCTTTTGTAAAATCTGGTCTGCTTCCGCCTGTGTTTCCTGTTACAGGGCATTTACTCATTCTAACATCCTCCTAAAGATTCCGTCTTGGTTTTTCTGATACATGCTCTAATACCTACAATTCATATAATTATACTATCATAATAAGCGGAATAATGTCAATAGGCTTACCTATTTTTTGGTTAGAAATTATTTACACAGTATTGTTGTGACGGGTATGGTGCAGATGATAGGGGATATTTATAACAAAATATCCCCTATCATCTGCTCTGTAAACTCATCCAACCGCCCATAATCCAAAGCCCCCGAATACAACCGCTCTATCCCAAAGTGGTGACTTCTGGAGTTCTTCATCAGCCTAATAACTTCATCAAGCACGCTATCAAAAAGCCCATTGCCCTTTTCTTCCTTGTGCGCCACAAACTTTCGGCTAATACATCGGGTAAGGTCGATTTTCTCTGCTACATTGCCCGAATATCCAAAATGTCCGCCTAAAGTCGCAAAAGCTATGTTTATTTCTGGCAGATACAGATGCTCAATTGCATCAGGAGCAAAGGGATTGTGAAAACTTTCTGTAGAAACACCATGAATGTTCGCTTCGTTTCTCATTTGCTCCAAAAACTCTCCTACACCCACAGCTTGTTCGCTAAAGACCCCATAAACCGTGCACTCGGAAAAGAAACCCTCTGCAAAGCTGACCAAACCATCAGGGGTTACCGCGCTTAAAAACAGCTGACGGTTTAATATAGAGCGGTTCGTGCCTTCCTTTACCTGGAAATTTTTTGCCCATTCTCTGGCAAGTTTATTTATTGAGCCGCCTATCAAAAAATCTTTGCGGGATGCCCTATCCGCCCTATATATCTTCCCTAAAGCCCCAAAATATCCCGCCGCCTTTTCTGACAAACCCCTTTTAACCCTGGTAAGCTGGGCAATTTCTTCCCTGCTGTTAGCAATTTTGTCCCCATCTATAAACCCAGAAAAGTCTATTATTTTGTCAATAATAATAGGCATTTGCGGGTCACGGGAATGTGGGAATGTGGCATCCATAAAGCATATGCCCCTTTGGTGGTTTGCTACAGCATCCAAGCTTTCAACATCATTAGCGCAGTGAAACCGCTCCACCTCAAGCCCCTTTTCTTCCAGCGCGGCTGCTATCTTTTTCATAAAGGTGCTTTTCCCCGACCCAGAGGACCCCTTCAAAAAATACCTCCACCGAGCATTTTCAGCCACCATTATATTATCAAAAAAGTCAACAAAGCCCATTGGGCTGTTTGCACCAGCAAACATATTTTTTGACATATACACTCCCCCTCTCCCACTATGTTATTCTCCAAAGGAAATGGGTGTGTTGAATAATGAAAAAATTTTTGCTGTGGTTGCTACACAACCACACGGTTTCCCTTGATTTTGCGTTGCAAAATCAGAGTACCTACGCAAAAATTTTGAATTAATCAACACACCCAATCTATGACACAAAACAACCCCACGGCATATTTATGCTTAAAGGGGTGAGGGAATTTGAAAGGTCTTATTTTAAAAGATGACAGACGATATGAGTATACAGAAAAATATCTAAAAACCAAGGGTTTTGTCTTTGATGAAAATATAAATCCGAAAAATTTGGATTTTATTATATTTCCGTTTATCAAGGAAGTCCAGCAAAACCTTTATGACGATGACTATTTTAAAAAGCTTGGGAGAGAAGTTCAGATTTTTTCGGGGGTAAGGAGCGAGTACCTAGCTGAAAAAAGCCAAAAATATGGCTTGAATTACAACGTAATGATGGATGACGCGGGGGTTATGGCTGAAAATGCCGTGCCTACATCCGAAGGTGTGATTGCCTATATAATCCAAAATATGCCAACCACAATATGGGGCAGCCAAATTCTTGTGATAGGCTACGGCAATTGCGGACGGGATTTAGCCAAAAGACTTAAATCTCTCGGTGCGGGGGTTTTTGGTCTTGTTAGAAACAAAGAAAAGGAAAATTTGGCTAAAGAGGACGCTGTTAAGCCAGTTTACACGGAAGGGGTTTTTTCCCATGAATATGATGCCATTATAAACACCGTGCCGTCCACCGTTTTATCGGAGGAGATGCTCAAAAAAACCAATGGCGCGCTTTTAATAGACATAGCGTCAAAGCCTTATGGGTTTAACATGGAGCTTGCAAAAACCTTAAATGAAAAATCCAGCCTTTTGCCAGGCATACCAGGGAAATACGCCATAAAAACATCAGGGGAAATTTTAGGCAAATATATCTACAACATTTTGAGGGGGGAACAAAATGACATTGACGGGTAAGAAAATAGGATTCGGCATAACGGCATCTTTTTGCACGCTTCCAGAGATATTAGAGCCTATAAAAAAGCTGATAGATTTAGGGGCAGATGTTTACCCAGTGGTTTCAAATGATGTGCTTAATTTTAGCTCACGCTTCCACGATAAAGATGATTTCTTGGCTAACCTTAGCGAAATAACAGGGAAAAGCATTATATCAACCACGGCAGAGGCAGAACCTATGGGCCCAAGCAACCCCATGGACATTATGGTTATAGCCCCTGCAACAGGCAACACCATAGCAAAGCTTGCAGGCGGAATTTGGGACACGGCAGTGTTAACAGGGGCGAAGGCTGCCCTGCGCAACAACACGCCTGTTTTGCTAGCCCTGTTTTCAAACGATTCTTTGGGGGTAAATGGCGTTAACATAATGAAACTGTATAATACTAAAAATATTTATTTTGTGCCATTTGGGCAGGATGACCCCTTTAAAAAACCAACAAGCATGACAGCGGATTTGTCGAAGTTAACAGAAGCGGTTTTGAGTTCGCTAGAAGGCAAGCAAATACAACCTTCTATAATATCAAAACACTAAAAAACAGGCGAGGGGCTTTCGTTCCCTCGCCTGTTGTGTTTTATGTCATTAATCCAGTTATAATTAGCATAATTCCCAGGAAAGCTCCTGTTGATACAGCAATGGTTTTGAATGTTAAATCCATTTCCCCAATCTTCACAAGGACTTTACTGCGGCTGACCACAAATTTATAAAGGACAAAGCCTATTGCGGCAGAACCCGCAAAGATGGCAGCTTTTTGGTAGTACGCCCCAGAAGCAAACAGGTTGGTGGTGATGCCTGTGTTAAAGAAAAAGTCCATAATTTGCACGCCAAACAGCCCGCCCCCAAGGCACAGCAGTGCCAAGAAAACAGATGGGGCAACCCGCCATTTATCAGGCTTGAAATGCTCGCCTTTTATGCCTGGGTCTTTGCCGAAGAGCATCCAGCCATATTTGATGAAGGATATTATAGTTCCCACGCTGACGATTATAATGGAATATTCCACCAAAGGCGGCGCGCCATAGGGGTTGCCAGCCGTTAGGAAATATTTTGATATAGAGCCAATGAAGAAGGGCGCGCCCGTAATGCTAAGGATGGCAAAGGCGGAGGCTATGCCCACAACAGGCATCCGTTTTAACACCCCGCGGATTTTGTACACATTTGCCGTGCCGTAGGATTTTCGGATGATNCCTGCCGTTAAAAACAGGGCAGACTTAAAAATACCGTGGGCAACCATGTGGTACAACGCGCCGTAATGGCTGTAATAATAGGCATCTCCTGCGTTAAGCCCAATCATTATAAGACCAACCTGGGATACGGTGTGATATGCTAAAATCATCTTAATATCTTTTTGCGCCATTGCCATAATAACGCCAGTTGCCGCGGTTATAATGCCCACCACAAGGAAAAACTCCTGCTGGGCTATGCCGCCAAACATGTCTTGGAAGCGGATGAATAGGTAAACCGCTGTTTTAACCTGTATGCCAGACAACAGAGCGGCAACGGCAGAAGGTGCGCCAGGGTACAGCCTTGCCTTAGGGATAACGCTGATAAGGGGGATAATACCCGCTTTAAAGGCTATGCCCGTCATTATCATGGCATAAGGCAAAATTAAATCCCGCTGGTCCATGGTGGCAAAAACAGCTTGCAGATGAGGAATGTCAAAACCGCCGCCTATCATGTAAATATAGGCAAGCCCGAAGAGATAAAGCTGCATGGCGATGATGTTTACCATCAAATATACCATGCCTGTAAACATATTACGGCGGGTGCGGTAGTACATCATTAGAATGATGACAACAACTGTGGAAACCTCTACCATTACAAAGATGTTAAACAAATCTCGGGTAAGGAACAAGCCCACCAAGGCGGCTTCCAGCAAGAAAAGCAAGCACCAAAAGCGGCGCTGGTCGCTTTCGTGGAAGCTGTAGATAGAAATGCCCAAAAACAGCAGAGAGGTCAGCAAAACAAAAACCGCTGACATATTGTCTGCAAAAAGCATAATGCCCAAAATACCGTCATAGTTACCAACGGCGGTTATCAGGCTGTTATCCCCTCGGGTTTGCATAACCAAAAACACAACAAAGCCCGTAAAAATAGCCTGGAAGCCAATTGCGATAACCCTTGCTGACTTGTTTTTGGAGAAAACAAAGAGGAAAACAGCGATAAGTACAGGTATTATTACAAAATAGGACAGATAGTCAACATACATAGCTACTTCGCCCCCTCTTCATCAAAATCTTTTTCATCTTTGATAAACACAATGTCGCTGAGGATTTTGCCATCCCCTACGGTTTCTTCCCTCATCATCTTAAAGAGGGTTTTCCAGTCGGAGGTTTTGTACCGCCTAAACAGTGTATTCATCATAATAATGTTGATTGCTGTTACAGAAAAGCCGATAACGATTGCAGTTATCATAAGTGCCTGAGGCACAGGGTCGCTCATCTCCCCAATCATATAAATATGGTCTGGGGTTTCCATAATAGGCGGCAGTGACCCCTCTCTTGCTCCAATGCCAATCCAAAATGTGATAACAGCCGCGTTTAAAATGGTCATAAACACAATGGATTTTATGGCGTTGTTGCTAGTTATAAGCCCAAAGATAGCTATGAAAAACAGGGCTATTGCAAAAAATTCTATTGTAGCCATGCCGAGAATTTGCATAGGTCTTTACCTCTCCTTCATCATTTCTCAAGTTTTTCGGTGCGTTCGATTGTGATGTAACGGTAAAACAATATGAAGAAACCGCAGGCAACCTTTACGCCAACAAGGGCATTTGCTGCGATAAGCTGGAAGTTTTGGAACAGCACCGTATGCTGATAAGGCACATCAACATTAAGGAAGATGGTCAGCACCGCCACAATGACAAGAGCCATAAAGACAATTTCCTCCATTTTCAGCACCTTTTTAACGGGCATGTCATAAATGTCATGTATCATATAGCGGCAGATGAAGAAGCAGGCGATTGCAAGCCCCCCTTGGAAGCCGCCACCAGCAGAAATATGACCATTTGCCACAAGGTAAATACCAAACATCAAAATAAGCGGGCTGATGATGCGGATGGAGTAGAAAGCAACCTTGTCCTTTTGGATGTCGCTTTTGCGCCCTTTTGTGATATAGTCTTTGCCAAGCCAAGAAAGATGGCTGACTGCCATAATGGCGATAACCAGCAGCAAGGCTTCAAACAGGGTGTCATAAAGGCGGTAAGCCATAAGGATTGCACCAATTACGTTTTGACCGCCAACCTCATCCCCTGCACGAAGGAGATAGTCGGTACGAAGCTCTAAATTAGCCTCTACGCTAGTTGGGGCAAAGTGGACAAACAAAGCGGCAAGCGCACCAACGAAAACCAAGCCGCCCAGAACTTGGGGCAAGCTGGAAGATGCCTTGGAGATGACCACAGGGGCTTTTTTCTTGCCTTCTGCGTCCGTCTTGTCACGCTTGTAATATTTTTCTGCCATAACAATCATAAAAATGATGGCATACGCGCCAATTGCCGCTTCTGCCATGGCAACGTCGGGGCTGCCAAGAACCAAATAAATACCAGAAATTATTAGGGAGAAAATGGCGGTGTAAATAATAATACGGTACACCTTGCGCTCAAACATTATCATCAAAATAGAGATTGCCGTAATACCCATAAGGGCGTACAAAATATAGTCAGCAGACATGGTTAATTGCCCCCTTTCACGTCAAAAGGCTGGGAAAAATCTTCATCTTCATCTTCAAGAGATTCATCCCTTACCCCGTCTGGGGTAATTTCGCCCTTTAGCTCATAGCCAGAAAGATAGGCAGAGCGCACCATAATATGGGCTACCAAGGGGTTTAAAATCAAAATTATAAACATCATAAGTAATAGTTTGGCGGAAAATGCCCAGTCTGCCACAAAGCCGTGGCGGATGACAAGCCCCAAAAGCAGGGTTATCATGCCTACAGTGTCAATTTTGGAGGCCATTAGGATGCGCGGATAAAAGTCTTTAAACCTAAACAGTCCGACCACGCCAAAAGCCATAAAAATCAAGCCGATGATGAGAAGGATATTGCTGATTAAAATTTGCCAGTCCATTATGCCTCGCCCCCTTTCCCTGTGCTTTTCTTGCTAGTGCGCACCTTGCCAAGCCTGTGACGGGACAAGAAAACAGCAAGAAAAATTGTGCCTATAAAGCCGAAAAGACCATATAAAATTGCCAAATCTAGCAAGAAAGTGATTTCGTAGATGCTTGAAAAAACAATGATTATCATAATAATTTTAGCGGCAATTAGGTTCATGCCCAAAAGCCTGTCCCAAATAGATGGGCCGCGGGCTGTGTGGATAAGGTAAAACACTATAATAACAACCTTTGCCCAAATCATATAATGCAGAAAATTTTCGAGAAAATAGTCCATTATTTCCCTGCCTCCTCATATGCGTCCATATCTGCCTTGGCAAGCTGTTTTTCAAGCCCGCCTTTTGCAAGTTCGCTTATTTTGTCAGGTCCAAGCTTGTTTAAATCTGTGCCTTTGTCAAAAATCCAAAGGGATGTGATTGTGTCATCATTAATGTCAACAGATACAGAGCCTGGCACAAATGTCATAGAATCTGCAAGCATAACCCGCAAAACCTCAGCTTTAAGGCTTGTTTTAACAGGCACCATCTGCCATTCTGCACCCTTGATAATAAATTTTAACATGGTGAAGCCCGCAAGATAAACCTGCCCGATGATGTAGAGGGGATACAAAATAAGCTTGGTCATTTTAACCCTGCCGCCCTCCACTTTCGGCAAAAACATATCCGAAAAATACAGGCAAAAAGCACCCATTAAAAGACCAATGGCCAAAGCGGACCAGTCCAGGGTTTCTGTTAAAATTATCCAGACCAACGCCATGGCAATCACAAGAAAGAATGAGTATCTACCCATCAAAAATCCTCCTTATTTCTTAATATTTGATAATTTATTCACGTAATTAACGTAGAAAAACCCCGCATGCAAATAACATACGGGAAAAGCTGTTTCTATTCTTCATAAGTTGCGTTTAAGATGGAATCGTACCATTCTATGGTATCCATATACGCTTCAAACACGTCCTCAGCCGCAATGTCGTGCAGCATCATGGAGTTTTTAGTTTCTGTCCAATCGGCTGCCTCGTAAGATAGTATGAAGTTTAAAATCTTCATAAAACGACCTTTGCGCTCCACTAATGCTGTGTGAATTTCTTCTGACACATGGATAAGCTTTAAAGCTTCTTCCATGGGCATATTCAACGCCGCATCAAGAACGGAGAACAACCCAAGCAGAAACAGGTCGTTTGCCTGCATAGCAAGCTGAAAATGCTTCGCCATATTTTCCGCAAATTTAGCACGGATAAGGGAAAGGCGGGTAAGCTCACCTGGCTTATCTTCTGCAAGAAGGTTAGCAATTACCGTGGTTACCCACTTGCGCACCTCTTTTTGCCCAAGCATGGCAACGGCGTGCTGTATACTTTTTATTTTTTGAGAAATGCCCAAATGAGGGGAATTAACAAGCTTTAAAAGGCTGATGGACATGGAAGGGTCGCGCCCTACAATGTCTGACACGCTTTCAATTGCAAAATCAGGCTCTTGCACGGTGTTTAGCAGATGAATACGGTTAATTTTAACAGGTGACATTGTAGACTTGTCTTGGGATACAGGCACATTGTAAAAACGCCCTTCAAAATATTTAAAATTTGTTTTATCCAGCTGCCCAAAAGTTTCTAAACTGTTAATATCCGCCGCCACAAAGGTAATATTTCTGTGGGTTGCTGCCAGCTGGCGGAAGGTTGTTAGGCTGTTCATATTGTATTTAAAGCTAAGCACCACAAAATCACAAAGTTGGATAACGGGGTGCATATGGTTTATGTCCTTTGGATTTTCCAGCGCAAACCTATACCCTTTTTCCTTTAAAGCCTGTATGCCGCTAAGAAAAGGCTCTTCTGGCGAAATGTCGTTGTTGTTAAACATAAAAACAACTTTTTCAGGAGGCTGGGTAATTTTTTTAGATAAATCCGAAAGCAAGGCGAATTTACTGATGGGTATAAAAATGGGCGCGCCATTTGTAAAGGCATCAACGCCAACTCTCTCTATAATATCAAGACCAGGAGGGTTTACCACCCCGTCAAAGGCTCTTGCAGGCGAATAGGCAATATAATCATGTGCAGATTCGTATCTAAAGCAATAGGCTAAAATGCTCATATCCCTTGCTAAAATGGGTTTTGGTACAACTAAGTATTTGATAACATCCTCCCCTAACTTATGTGTCACGAAAATTAAAATATGCTATTATTATACCAAAGTTTCCACCTTCGCGTCAAGCCCAATTTGCACAAAAACATAAAATTTCGACCAAATTTGTTATGTTATTTTGTGGAAACCTTCTTTAAATCGCTTTTTAGGTCTTGCTTTTGGCGTTATTTTATGGTAATATATATACAAATGTAGCAAATTTATGGAAGTTGGTGTTTTCATGGGAATTTTTATATCGGACACTTATTACATATTGCTTGCAAGGGCTTCTTTGTCGCTTTTAATCGCCACCGTGGTGCTTTTAATCGCCGTAGCCATTCTTTTGGTCGTCCTTGTTAGGAAGAACCGCAAGGAAGCTTTAAGGCTTAAAAAAATGACAGAAGAATATGATGAGAAATTGCAGATAGAAACCGCAACAATAAATACAATTGTAGACACCCTTTCAGACGTGTTGTTTTGCAAGGGCTTAGACTTAAAATACACCCGCGCAAACAAAAGCTTCAATGACTTGTTTGGCTTTGATTGTGATGATGTAATTGGTAAAAATGATGAAGAAATCGGCGTTCGTCTTGATGTGGTGGAAGCTTGGAAAAAAGTCGATTTAGAAGTTATTAATGAAAAAAGAGAGGTGCGTTTGGAGGAGATTGCCCCAAGCGAGCAAGGGGACAAGGTTTTTGAAACCATAAAATCTCCCCTTATGCGCGAAGGCAAGATTTATGGAATTTTAGGGCTGGCAAGGGATATAACAGAGCGCAAAGAATATGAAAACCGTTTAAAAACCGCTTCCCGTGCCAAATCTGAATTTTTGGCAAACATATCCCATGAAATTCGCACGCCTATGAACAGCATTGTGGGCTTTTCTGAGCTTGCTTTGGAGGTGGAAACATCACCTAAAACCCGCAGCTATCTCCAAAAAATAAGCGAAAATGCAAATTGGCTTTTGCAAATTATCAACGACATTTTGGATGCATCTAGATTAGAGTCTGGTAGAATTGTCCTTGATGAGTTTGCCTTTGATTTAGGGGAGCTTGTAAACCAGTGCAAAGGCGTTGTGTTGCCAACTGTGCTAGAGAAAACCCTTAATTTTTATGTTTATGCCGAGCCAATTAAAAGCAACAAACTGCTTTTAGGAGATGCGGTGCGTCTGCGCCAGGTTTTGGTTAACATCATATCAAATGCTGTTAAATTCACCGATGAAGGCGGCATTAAAGTGATTTCTTCGGTTTTAGCAGAGCTTGATAACAGCATCACCGTCCATTGGGAGATTTCTGATACAGGCATGGGCATGACCCAGGAGCAGATTGACAGGGTGTATGAGCCTTTTATGCAGGCAGATACAAGCACCACCAGAGAGCAGGGTGGCGTTGGTCTTGGTCTGCCCATTGTTAACGGCATTTTAGGGGCAATGGGAAGCGAGCTTGACATTCGCTCCCAGTTGGGCGAAGGCACAACTATCAGCTTTTCTGTCACCTTCTCTACAGTTGACAAGGAGGATGTAGAGGAGCAATCTGTGCCGTTGCTAAGCAAAAAGCCGTATTTTACAGGCAGGGTGCTAATTTGTGAAGATAACGAAATGAACCAGATGGTTATTTCTGACCATTTGAATAGGGTTGGTCTTTCCCATGTAATTGCGGGCAATGGCAAAGAAGGTGTGGAAATGGCAGCTGCAGAGCCTTTTGACCTGATTTTGATGGACATTCACATGCCTGTAATGGATGGTATTGAGGCTACAAAGCGCATTATTACATCTGGCAGCAAAACGCCTATTGTGGCACTTACCGCCAATATTATGCCTGAAAATGTGCAGTTGTATAAAGAAACGGGCATGTCGGGTTATTTGGGCAAGCCCTTTGTAGCTCAGGATTTATGGGCAGAGCTTTATAAATATCTAACCCCAATTGACAGCGGCGACAGCAATGGTGGCAAATATGGGTCGTTTAAGTTTGAACATGATGAGGATGGTCGTTTGATAAAAGCTTTGGCGGTCAGCTTTGTAAAAGATAATAAGGACTTTTACGAAAAGCTTGAAAACGCTCTGAAGAACGGGGATTATACATTAGCATACAGGTTGGCGCATACACTTAAAAGCTCTGCTGGTATTTTGGGCAAAACCCATTTACAGCACGCAGCCGTGGAATTGGAAGCATCTTTGCGCCACGATTCTCAAAAGGGGCAAGCTAATAAAGAGGTTGCAGGCTCTACAATGCGCAAAATGCGGATGGAGCTAGATGCAGCTTTAGAAGAATTGATGCCTGTTTATGAAGCGGAAATTTCCAAGCAATTAGAAGCGGGTGACAATGCCGAGCTAACCCCAGAAGAGGTTAAGGAGCTTGTTAGACACTTGGAAACCTTGCTTAAATCCCGCAATGCAGACAGCATAAATCTTACAAGTCAAATTAGAAGCCTGCCAGGGTCAGGGGAGCTTGTGGAGCAAATAGAAGCCTTCAATTTTAAAGATGCCTTAAAAACCCTTTCACGCTTAAAAGGAAAGTGGGTGACGGTATGATGGATTTTTTGGTATACCCTGGGGAGGAAAACACCGTTTTAATTGTGGATGATGACAAGTTGATGGTGTCTGCTTTATCCCAAATCTTATCTACTAAATACACGGTTTATGTGGCAAGGGATGGCTTTGATGCCCTAGACGTGGCGAAAGAGCTTTTACCAGACATTATTTTGCTGGACATTATAATGCCTGGCATGAATGGATATGAAGTTATCACCTCTTTAAAAAAGGACCAGGCAACCCGCAACATACCTGTTATTTTTGTGTCTGGTCTTGATGAAATTGCTGATGAGGTTAAAGGCTTGCGCCTTGGGGCGGCTGATTATATGAACAAGCCCTTTACAAGCGAAATGGTGCGCCTGCGGGTGGGCAACCAAATTAAAATCCTAAACCAAATGAGGATTATCGAGCATTTGAGCATAACAGACCCTCTTACAGGGGTGGCAAACCGCCGTAAATTCAATTCAACATTGGATGCAGAGTGGAAAAGGGCATCAAAATTGGGTCTGCCCCTTGGCTTGATGCTAATTGATGTAGATTTTTTTAAGAAATGTAACGACACTTATGGGCATTTGAAAGGTGATGAGGTTCTAAAATCTGTCGCAGGTATTGTAAAAGGCAGGGCGAAGCGCACAAGTGACTTTGTTGCCAGGTGGGGCGGTGAGGAGTTTGCCGTGGTTTTGCCTGAAACGGACATTGGAGGGGCAACAAGCTTGGCAGAGGACATTCGAGAGGCAGTTAAAAGCTTTGATTTTAGCGACATTTTGGGGGAAGATGCAGGCATTACCATCAGTGCAGGTGTGGCGTCTATAATACCCATAAGAGATGGCTCTATTAGCAAATTTGTTAACACTGTGGATGAAGCTCTTTATCACGCTAAACGGTCGGGCAGGGATAGGGTTTCTGCCGCGCCTTTGTAGGGTGAATTAATAACGCGTAGGGGCGCATATTATGCGCCCCTACAGTATTCTGTTTAGTTAATTAAAGTAAAGCATAAATCTGCCGTCTTCACCTGGAGGTATAAAGGTTACGCCAGAGGTGGTTTGCACTTCAAACTCCCCTTCCCTTCCTACGTCCACAAACAGCACAGCGTAGGCATTTGGTATGCCTTCGACCAATGCCATCCCTGCTTCCCTGCCCATGGTGTACATGGCAGTTGACAGCCCTTCCCCTAAAATTGCCGATTCGGAGATAATAAACACACTTAGCATATCCGTGTCCACAGGCATACCTGTGTCAACATCTAAAATGTGATGATAACGAACACCATCCCGCCAAAAAGCCCGTTGGTCAACACCGCTGCCAACCATAGACTGGCTTTCTATCAAGGCAACGCCTATATGACCATCCACTAAGCCGATAGTGCCTGGGGCAGGCAGCCCAATTCCAAAAGGCATCCCGTCAGGTCTGCCGCCAATGGTCATATTGTCGCCGCCTAAATTTATAATGGCATGTTCCACCCCACGCTCTCGCAGAAAATCTGCCGCCAGGTCTGCCATATATCCTTTGGCAATGCCCCCTAAATCCAAGCTTGCTTCAGGGTGTTCAAGACGAACCCGATTACCGTCAATTATGATATTTGTTCCAACTGTAGACAGCACTTGTGACAGTTCGGCTTGTGTTGGTATGCGAATGTCAATGCCCTCTGCTGGGTTTGCCTCAAAAACCCACAAATCCCGAACGCCGCCTATGGTTATGTCCATACGCCCATTTGTGGCATCACGGAAAAATATGGAATACTCCAATGCTTCCACGAGATAAGGGCTAACCTCTACAAATTCGCCCCCTGCGTGGTTAAGCCTCCAAAGGTCTGTTCCCTCGCGGAAACGGTCAAAAATGCCCCCTAAGTAGCGGACATATTCCAAAGCACCCTCTGCTAGAGCAGTGTAATGCCTTTGGCTGTTGTTTCGGTCATCATCCATGTAAAATATAATGATTTCTCCCCACCAGTCCGCAACAAATCCCGTTGCTGATACGCGCTGGACAACCTCTTCCCTCTCACATGCCGTTAAAAATAAAATGCCCGCCAGGGCTGTTAATGCCAAAATTATCCTTTTCACAAAAATCACCTCGTAAACATTATACCACATGAGGGGGGGCTGTCAACCCCATTTTTTGCGATAAAAAAAGCTTGTGTTTAAGGCGGAAATATGGTATAATTTATAGGCTTAGGAAACGAATTAGATAATGAGGTGAAACTTTGAACAATAGTAATTACAATGAGCATAATATCGAGGTTTTAGAGGGGTTAGAGCCTGTTAGGCTTCGCCCTGGCATGTATATTGGAACAACAGAGTCAGCGGGGCTTCACCATATGGTTTATGAAATTGTGGACAATGCGGTGGATGAGGCTTTGGCTGGTTTTTGCGATGAAATAACCGTCAGTATTTTAGAGGGCAACGCCATTCGGGTTAAGGATAATGGGCGGGGCATACCTGTGGGGATTCACCCAACCAAGGGCATCCCTGCCGTGGAGGTTGTTTTTACCGTCCTTCATGCAGGGGGCAAGTTTGGCGGGGAAAACAGCGGGTATAAGGTTAGCGGGGGATTGCATGGCGTTGGCGCATCTGTTGTAAATGCTTTGTCAACCCATTTGGATGTGGAAATTCACCAAAACGGCACAAAGCATGTGATGGCATTTGAAAAAGGGGAAACCACAAAGGCGTTGAGCGCAGACGGCACAACGGACTATCGCGGCTCTATCATAACTTTTCAACCTGATGACAGCATTTTTGAAGAAACCGTTTATGACTTCCGCGTGTTAAAGGCGCGACTGCAAGAAATTGCCTTTTTGACCAAAGGGCTTAAAATCGTCTTGCGTGATGAGCGGGAAGGGCAGGAGCAGGAGCGGGTTTTCCAATATGACGGGGGCTTGCGCCAATTTGTAGAGCATATCAACAAGGATAAAGACCCGATTTTCAAGGAAATTTTTTATGTGGAGAGGGAGCAAGAAGGCATTGTTGTGGAAATTGCCCTGCAATATAATGACGGCTTTACGGAAAGCATTTACACTTTTGCCAATAATATCCATACAATTGAGGGCGGCACGCATTTGGTAGGTTTGCGCTCTGCCATGACAAAGACCATTAACGATTATGGCCGCAAGTTCGGCGTTTTAAAAGAGGCTGACCCAAATCTTACTGGGGAAGATGTGCGGGAGGGCCTTGCCTGTGTTGTTAGTGTTAAGCTTGGCAACCCACAATTTCAAAGCCAGAATAAAATTAAGCTGACAAATCCAGAGGTGCGCCAACCTGTGGAAACCATAATGAATGAATATTTTGCATATTTCCTTGAGGAAAACCCAGCAGTTGGCAAAATTATTATTGAAAAAGCGTTGATGGCACAGCGGGCGCGGGATGCCGCCAAAAAAGCAAGGGAGCTTGTGCGCCGCAAAAATGTGCTGGATGGCGGGCGTTTGCCTGGCAAATTGGCAGATTGCAGCGAAAAAGACCCTGCAAAGTCTGAAATTTATATTGTGGAGGGTAACTCTGCAGGTGGCTCTGCTAAGGGGGCGAGAAGCCCGAAAACACAGGCGGTTCTGCCTTTGCGCGGCAAAATTTTAAATGTAGAAAAAAGCCGTTTGGACAAAATCCTTGTTAATGAGGAAATAAAATCCCTTATAACCGCCTTTGGCACTGGCATCCACGAGGATTTTGATATTGAAAAACTGCGCTACCACAAAATTATTTTAATGACAGATGCTGATGTTGATGGAAGCCACATCCGCACCCTTTTGCTTACGTTTTTATACCGTTTTATGCCTGGGCTTATTACAGGGGGTTATGTGTATATTGCCCAACCGCCCCTTTTCAAAATCGAAAAGGGCAAGGAGGAATATTATATATACCCAGGAGATGGCAGGCACGGCCACGAGCTTGATGATTTTTTTGCAAATGGGGAAGTTACCCGCGAAGGTGTACGCGCCATTCAGCGTTACAAAGGTCTTGGAGAGATGAACGCAGACCAGCTTTGGGATACAACCATGGACCCAGACCGCCGCATTTTGAAAAAGGTTGACCTTTCTGACGCGGTAGAAGCTGACCTGATTTTTACCCAGCTAATGGGGGATAAAGTTGAGCCGCGGAAAGAGTTTATCTACGCCAACTATGCCAATGTGGTTAATTTGGACGTATAGCACACCTGTACTATTTTGTGTTGACAAGCAATATTCGCTAAAAAAGTTCATAGGATAGTTTACAGTCATTAATGATTTGGAGGATGTATCCTATGACCAATCCAATGGGCCCAGCCCACCACAATCCACACGCGCCAGGCTTTGGCGGTGACATGTTTATGATGTTTATGCTTATGATGATGATGAACCCACACATGTTTGGCGGCGACAATATGATGATGTTGTTGCTTTTGATGATGATGGGCGGCAAGTAAAATATAAAAATCACCCTCATGGGTGATTTTTATTTATAAGTGAGGCGCACTGATAGGTACTGTAGAGGCTGGCAGGATTGTATTCGTGTAGGCATTTATCACATAATGGTACGCCCAGCCTTCGCGACCTTTGGTTACGGTGAAGAAATAGGCGGGAACACCTCTGCCACCTGGACCCATGGTATACACCAACTGCATATTTGTGATTTCAATTTCCGAGTATATGCCGTAAACTGTACGTATAAAGTTTAGCAAGGACAGCAGGGCTTCGTCTGGGGAGAAAATAGGGCGAGCATAACCCACAAAACCATCCACAACTTCCATACGAGAGAAAAATGCAGAAACTATCCCCAGGTCTGTTACACGAACCCGTAATTGGTTGCTGTGCAATATATATCCCCTGTAAATGTCAAAAAAAGTTATTACATAGTTGCCGCCCCAAGTT
>WQSI01000007.1 GCA_009787945.1 Defluviitaleaceae bacterium | reverse complement strand
GCACCACCACAAGATGCTGATGAAGCTCCGCCTGCTCCACGACAAGCTCCACCTGCACCGCCACAGGGTTCTGTTGAAAATCCATCAACTGGTGATGATGGTCCAGAAAGCAGTGCGGCCATCCTTGCAGTTCCATTCTTCGCTAGTGTTCTAGCACTATTCGGAATGCTTACGAAGCGTCGCAAGGATAACGGTGCAGCTGACGAGGCATAGAAGTATCGTAAATCTAGTAAAAATAGGAGTTTGGCTAACTAGCTCGGAATAAAAGCGTAGCTAGCCAATCCACATAAACCTAGCGTATTAAGAACGAAGGTTTTCTGAAAAGTCTTTCGGGTATATTATGCTCGAAAGACTTTTTTAGAAATCCTGGTAATACTATTATCACAACAAATTTCAGGGAGATGAGATGAGAATGGATTCAAAAAGCATTTCAGAAAAATTTGCAGACCTTAAAAGGTGCATTGCAGAACATGCAAGCGAAATATCAGACGATAAAGTAAAATGTTTTATTTCCGTTGGTTATAAAGATAAGCGAGCTGTTGTTTACGCTGGCGTTGGCAACACATTGGACACCGCTTTTAAAGCTGCCCAAGACCGCGCATTAAAATATATCAAATCTCGTGAGATTGAACCTCCGTGGCTGAAAGCAGATGTTGTTGTGATGGAACAAAAAATGTCCATGGAGGACTTTTTATCCTTGGCACGCTGGACTAAAAAGTTCTATTTTAAGTACGGCATTTCTTTTGACAGCATGTATAACAACGCTTTTTTGCAACAAGAAGTTAATGGTGCTGCCCTGATAAAGTACGGCATTGCCGAAAAAAGAAATGAAAATCCAAGTGACAAAATTTTAGACCTTATGGGGATTTCCCGCGAGGCAGATTCTGTACGGGTTGATGCCCGATTGAATTTTAACAATATTAACACATACGTGAGAACTGTAAGAGGCGAAAACGCCTTGCTAGAGCCGTCAAACATTAAAGATATTATAATTTTTGATACAAGAAGTTATTTTTACGACGAAAATCAACTGCTTGAGATGGAAAGCGAAGAATTAGCCAGCCACAGAAGGAAAATTGATAACCTGGATGCGGATTTGACGCGGGATATTCTCACAAAAATGTCCCGTTATCTGGCGAGTACCGTGGAAGAAAGTGGAAAGTTTATCTATGGATACTTTAGCTGCTATAACAAGCAGATTTCAACCTATAACGTGGTTCGCCACGCCCTCGGCACCTATTCTATGTGCGAAACTTATCTGATAACCAAAGACGAAACTCTGCTGCGTCCCATAAAAGCATCACTACAATATCTTGCGGAAAATTTTGTTCATAATGTGGATGATTTAACCTTTATTTACGAAGCCCAAAGCAATCACGAAATAAAGCTAGGGGCTCTTGGCGTTGTTGTGCTTGCCATTGCAAAGTATTTGGAAGTTTTTAGCGAAGAAACAGATAAGTATTTACCCATGATGCAACGCATTGGCGACGCTATGCTGTATATGCAAANCCCCGCCACTGGGCAATTCACCCACGTTCTTGGGCATCCAGACCTAGAAGTAATCGAAATTTTCAGGATTGTATACTATTCAGGCGAGGCAGCTTTTGCACTGATGCGTATTTACGCTTATGATAAAGACGAAAAGTGGTTAAAAGCAGTGCATAAAGCTTTTAAGTACTTCATTAAGAACAACTACTGGAAAAATTACGACCACTGGCTTGCCTACGCAGTTAACGAGCTGACGGCAATTTCTCCAGACGAAGAATATTTTGAATTTGGATTAAAAAATGCCTTTTCTAACCTTGATTTTATCGAGCATAGAATAACCACTTGGGCAACTTTCCTAGAGATGCTCACCGCATCTAACACCATGATACAAAATATTCATGCCAACGACAAAAATCACTTGTTAGAAAAATATGATGAAGAGCGGTTTGGGCGTGTAATGAAAATAAGGGCTGAAAGGCTGTTAAATGGCGTTTTCTTCCCAGAATTTGCCATGTATTTTAAATCCCCAGAAACAATTTTATATGGCTCATTCATCCGCCACCACACCTTCCGCGTTCGTAATGACGACGTTGCCCACCACTTATCAGGATATGTCCACTACCTAACGGACATTTTGGAGGCGAAGAAGTAATGTCAGTAGGCTTTTTACGATATTACAACAAATCCCAACCTGGCGCTAAATTACGTTCTATGTTTGCTGTGGCAAGTATGTACAATTTAGATTTTTTTCACTTTTCGCCAGAGAATGTAAACACAGAAGCAAAAACCATAAACGGCATGTTTTGGAGCAAGGAAATGGTCGAATATGTCCGAAAAGAAGTGCCCTATCCAGACATTGTGGATGACCAGTTTAACTTCCGCAGCAAGGATAGGGAACTTTATCTTGAGCTAAAAGAGCATTGCTACCTGACCTACATGCCTTTAGGCACAAAGTCTGCTGTGTTCAGAAAAATAGACACGACAGATTTCTCTAAGTATTTGATTAAAACCTATCATTTTAGGGATATGGACGTAGCAAATATGCTGGTGGGCGAAAAATATATCATTAAGCCCGACAACGGCGGTAGGGGCGAAAATATCTACAAATTGGAAAGAATTAGCCAGGACGCATTTGACCTGCATTTTGCAGGCGAAACAAGGCAAATGACCCTTGAAGAGCTTGCCCAGGAATATTTTGATTTGTTTGAAACCCGCTACATCGCCCAGCCTTTTTTGGACTCTACCACCATAGAAAAAAACCCTTTCGACATAAGGATGCACCTTCGCAGAGGGCGGGAAGGCAAATGGGATACACACCTAATTTACCCCCGAATCGGCAGCAGTGCGGGAGTTGTTTCCAATGTGGCAACCGGGGGGGCAGTTTCCCTAAACCACAAATCTTTTTTACAACAGCAGTTTGGTGATGACTGGAAAAGGATTTTTGATGAATTGAAACACATAGCTGACGTGTTCCCCAAAACCCTGCAAAAGAAATATAAAAAGCTAATCGACTCTCTTGCCCTTGATGTAGGAATTGACAGGGCAAGGGGCAATGAGCTTAAATTTTTCGAGGTTAACACCTATCCAGGGGTGCAAACATACCCCTACCATTCCTCCGAAGCCAGCATACATTTTTATATGCATCTGCTAAACCTTAAAAAAGAAGGTAAATTGTAGCGTAAAACCCCGTTTAACGGGGTTTCAGACTGATGACACCCCCCAAACCCGTCATCCCGTGCTTGACACGGGAGCCCATCAGAAATAAGTAGCCCCTACAGTATGGGGCTTGGAATAGCTGACGGGATTGCGGGTCCAGCCCGCAATGACGTTGTAGGTACTTTCTCTACAGTATGAAACCCCGTTAAACGGGGTTTTTTAATTTTTTTATTTTTTTTAAAATTAGGGGTTGACAGAGCGGGCGTTGTGTTGTATAATAGGTTTTGTGTTAAATTTACTTTATTTGCTTGGGTAGCTCAGTCGGTAGAGCAGTGGACTGAAAATCCACGTGTCGGCGGTTCGATTCCGTCCCTAAGCATTTTGTGTTTCTATATTTGCAGCGATGGCAACATCCTGCGGGCGTGGTTCAATGGTAGAACGCCAGCCTTCCAAGCTGGACGCACGGGTTCGATTCCCGTCGCCCGCTTTTTTATTTATTCTGAAATTTTTATCCATCTTTAGCGATAAAGTTGTATAAAATTATCAAAAATCTAACAAAAATTTAAAACACTTTCTTGACAACTATATTCCTTTGTGTTAGACTAGCCGCATAAATGCCAATTAACCCCTACACTCAATAGCGGAGCATATCTATTGATATATGCCTTCGGCTTTTTTATAAAAGGAGGAATTATTGTGTTTAAGAAAATATATTATTCGGAATATTTTTGGTAGTGTCTTTGGGCTTTGTTGTAGCTTGTGATGGATATGACAGACCTCTTTTTAACCCCCTTAGCTCCGTCATAGAGTTTCGCCCTGCCCAAGAAGTTGTAGAAACTTACGAATTGCGGTATATGAACCAAGAAGATTTGGGTGTTTTGGACTATGCAGTCAAATTGAGAACCCATTTACACCCAGCTAATACCGAATACGCCTTTGGAGGACAAATTTGGTTGTTGGTTAACGAATGGAATTATTCTGCAGCAGAGCAATTTGCTCACGTAGCAAAAGCCACAGGCACTATGACCCTTGTAGGGACAACAACAGGAGGCTCGTTAGCTGGTCAAGGTATTTTAATAGCAAATGTCACCTTGCCCAACACTCAATCTGTTGCCCGCTTTGACACCGTTTACATAACCGACACATACGGCAGGGCTTTGGAAGAGTTCCGCACCACGCCCCATTATTTTAACCGCGAGGGCATGGATGCTTTAGAAACCGTCCTTGCTATGATTGATGAGCTGTAGAATCGCAAAATAAAAAGGGCGCGTCTTAACGGACGCGCCCGAAATATTTTTATGCAGTTTCAACAGGGTAAACAGAAACTTTCTTTCTGCTTTTGCCCATGCGCTCGTACTTTACACGCCCGTCAACCAGAGCAAAAAGGCTGTCATCGTTGCCGCGACCCACATTGTTGCCAGGATGGATTTTTGTGCCGCGCTGGGTGTACAAAATGTTTCCTGCGCGCACAACTTGCCCATCAGCGCGCTTTGCCCCAAGGCGTTTTGACATAGACTCACGACCGTTGCGGGAGCTACCAACACCTTTTTTAGAGGCGAAAAATTGTAAATTCATTTTAATCATAATCATACCTCCGAATTTTTATATCTTTTGGATACGTTTCTTTAATAAGTTCTAAACCATAAAACAGGTTTTCTAGTATCAGGTGAGCTTGGGGGTCATCATCAATCAATTTGAAAGCTATAAGACCGCCCTTTGGGTCATGGTTTACATCAACCTCTGCCCCTAGCCTATCCTGAATAAAGTTTACAGCGGTAATGGTAAGAGCCGACACACCAGCACAGACGATTTCATCCCCATGGCTTGCAACCTCAAACCTGCTGTTTCCATAAATTTTGACTTTAATCATCAAATAGCTTAGCCGTTGATGGCTTCAATTTTCAAAGCTGTGTATGGCTGTCTGTGGCCAACTTTGCGCTTGTAGCCTTTTTTGGACTTATACTTGAAAGCGTGAACCTTCTTATGTTTGCCCTGCTCCAGCACCGCCGCCGTAACTGTTGCCCCGTTTACATATGGCGCGCCAATTTTGCAAGCATCGCCAGAAACAAACATTACTGTATCAAAAGTAAATTTGCCGCCAGCTTCTGCTTCCAATTTTTCCACTTTAATGGTGTCGCCAACAGCAATTTTATACTGCTTGCCACCTGTTTCGATAATTGCGTACATCTTATCACCTTTTCCTTATTAGACTCACCAGCCAGGGCTTCCCAGATTTTGGAAATTAAGCCAAGTGCTGTGTGGTTACTACACGAACAATCATTTTAACACAAGAGCCGCAAGCTGTCAACCCCAAATCTTAGAAAAAACAAAAAATTGCAAACTTTTTAAATTTTTTTAAAAAAATTTAAATTTAACATTGCTTTTTTGTCAAAGATATATTATAATTTATTGTACAGGTAAAAAAATCGGGCTAAAATCCGAGTACACAACGGGCTATATGCCCTAAAATAAGGGAGGATTTCCAAATGAAAAAGAAATTGCTTGGCATTTTCTTGGTGGGAGCCATGGCAGCTGTATTAACAGCATGCGTTTATGATGACGCAGGTGTTGCCGTTGCCCCGCCAACCCAAGAACAACCAGCAGCGACTGGTGAAGTGTTGTTCCCAAATGTTGAGGGTGCTACACAAACAATCCGTGTTTCAGTGCCTTACGGCGAAGTTAGAAACCATCCAGGTGCGCTAACTATTGGTATGCTTGCAGAGCAAGGCGGTACCATGTGGGGTCCAGATTCTGTAGACTCACTTGCCAATGCTCACGCTTTCTCTAACCAAGTTGACAGCGGCGAAAATTTTGCACCTATCGTTCTTGATGTTACCTTTACCCCTCACAACATCGCTGACATCCGTCTTATTTCTCATGCAGAAACTTTGGGCGTTGTAGGCGCTGGTACAAACAGCGGTGTAAACTATGTTGCTATGGTTTACCCAGCTTTAACAGACCAAATCATTTTCCACCAATCTACCCTTGAGCTTGATGCATTTGCTCACGCAACAATCACTCGTAACGCGATTGTACGTGGTGTTAACGATGCCATCATCGAAGCTGGCGGAAACCCAAGAGAACTTGCTCCAATCAACACAACTGCTACTTCTGCACCAGCAGGCGCGCGTTTCATCCCAGGTGTTGCGCACATCTATGTTCCTGCAGGTACTTATGTAGTTATGGACAACAGCGCGACTGTTCTTGACATTCGTGAGCTTACTCCTGAGCTTGCTCTTGAGCTTGAAATGAGAAACGCCGAGGGTGGAGCTGTAAACGCTGCTATCCAACGTCATGGCGTTTTGCATAATGGTTTGCGCAGACAGCCACACCCATCAATTGATGAGCGTCTTGGCCTTGCCGAGCCACGTGCTGACTGGGCTGCTAACAATGCAGACAGCGATATGTTTGCTCACTACATCCATGCAGACACTATCCCAGAGGGAGCTCTTGCTGCTGGAAACCAAGGCTTGGCTTTGGCTCTTAACCAAACTTTTGGTTACGATGTTGCCCCAGGTGATGCCAACCCACGTGCAGGCCTTCCAAGAGGTATGTGGATGACGGTATCTTTCGGTTTTAACACTTTCTGGATTCAAGAAAGAGGCACTCGTGTACAAGATAACTTTACTGGTCTTGTAATGGGCGGTCATGGCGAAACCCAAACTGGCGGTTTTGCAAATGCTCATAATATCGCTATCGGCGACGAAGGTACTGGCGTAAGCAACAACGCTCTTGGTAGCTATGCTTGGTCACAATCTTCTGTATTTATTATGAACGACCAACAATCTACTCACAATGGTGTTGTAGATGCTCATGTTAATGCTACTATGACCGCTACTGGCGTTCGTGTTGCTCTTGAGCAAGCTATGCGCAGACATGGTGCAACTGATGCTACTATCTCTGGCATGACTCCACTTTCTGAGCCACTATTCCGCACTAGCCGTCCACAAGGCGGTTCTACTGCTAACCAAGCTGGCGGCTCTAACCTTGGCGGCGCTTCTGCAATTCTTCGTCCAGGTCTTTACACAACTAACATTGGTGAAGCAGAAGTTAGAGTATTGCTTGACCGTGCTATCGTTCGTCATTTCAGCATCGGCAACTCTGCTGCAATCGAAGGCTGGAATGCTGATAACTGGGCAACTTTCCGTAACAACGTATTGTTTGCCTATGCTGAGAACCCAGAAGCGGGTACAGGCGGCGCGCAACGTCTTGAGCGTTTGCAAGCTGTTGAGTTGATGGAAGGCATTGCTGCTGACACTGCTCAAGCTATCCTTGACTTTGTTGTGAACACTGTTGTGGAAAATGACATTACTGTTGCTCACAGCAATCCAAACCTTCTTGGTGCAAGCAGCGGCGGAACTGGTAAAGACAGACTTCCTCCAACTCCAAGCATCACAAGATAATTAATTTACAAACGTAAATAAATAAAAAGGGCAAGCCTTATGGCTCGCTCTTTTTTCTTGCGCATTTTGTTGTTTTGTGTTATGATAATACTAATCCACTATGAAAGGAGGTGGAATCCATGCGCAAAGCATACGAGCAGCATTTGGAAGCATTGTACAAAGTAGCGAAAGCTGCAAAGTACATATTTTCCGTAATAAAAACTTTGTTCGATATTTTCGGATAAAGTTCAACCCCTTGGAGAAAGAGGCTCCAAGGGGTTGTTTGTTTCATTCCACTTTGAAATTTAGTTTAGCCATGCGCAAAACAGCTATAGATACATTTTAACAAACCCAACACATTTTGTCAAGTTTTTTTGTAAAAAAGATTTGTTTTAATTTGTGTGTTGCTAATGATTGGAAAAGGTGGTACAATTAGGAAAAGAACCTTTCGGAGGTGACTTAAGTGCGAAAAAAAGAGATGATAGCCATGCTTTTGGCTGGGGGTCAGGGCAGCCGCCTTGGGGTACTGACCAAAAACAAAGCGAAGCCTGCTGTCAGTTTTGGCGGCAAGTATCGTATAATTGACTTTCCCATGTCCAATTGCATCAACAGCGGCGTGGACACGGTTGGGGTGCTGACCCAATACCAACCCCTGCAACTTAACCGCCATATTGGCATTGGCATACCGTGGGATTTGGACAGGCGATATGGCGGTGTTACGGTGCTTCCACCTCATATGAAAGAGGGTGAGCAGGGTTTTTGGTACACAGGCACAGCAGATGCCATATACCAAAATATCAATTTTATTGACACATATAGTCCAACCTATGTGCTTGTTATATCTGGCGACCACATTTACAAAATGGATTACGGCAAAATGCTTGATTTCCATAAAAAGACAAAGGCAAACGCCACAATCGCGGTGTTGGAAGTGCCTTGGGAAGAAGCCAACCGCTTCGGCATTATGAACACAGATGCCACAGGCAAAATACACAGCTTTGAGGAAAAGCCAAAAGAGCCGAAAAGCAATTTGGCAAGCATGGGCATTTATATCTTTAATTGGGATATGATGCGGGACGCTTTGTTGGAGGTCCATGAAGATGTGGCTGATATGGATTTTGGCAAGCACCTTATCCCCGAATATTTATCCCAGGGGAAAAATTTGTACGCCTATCGTTTTGATGGATATTGGAAAGATGTTGGAACGGTGGACAGCTTTTGGGCGGCTAATATGGATTTGATTAAAACCGTGCCAGAGTTTGATTTGTATGAAGATTTTGCGAAGATTTACACATCAAGCGAACATCAGCCACCACAATTTTCAGGAGCAAATTCGGACATTCGTGCCAGTTTGATTTCGGAGGGTTGCGAGGTTTACGGCACTGTTCACAATTCCGTCCTTGGAACTGATGTTTTCGTGGCAGAAGGGGCGGTTATCCGCGATTCTATCATCATGGAAGGCAGCAGGGTGGGTGAAAATGCCTTGCTAGACTGTGTAATTGTTGACGAAGGCTGTGTAATTGGAAATGATGTGCAAATGGGCATTGGCGACAACACTGCCAACATTGAAAAGCCCCAAATTTATACCACGGGCATTACTGTGGTGGGAGAAGGTTCGGTTGTGCCTGATGGGGTTGTTGTTGGCAAAAATTGCGTTATCCACGGCATTACATTGGCAGAGCATTACGAAAATGGTCGTTTGCAGTCTGGCGGCACACTTGATTTAACGGGGGGTGGCGAATAATGAAGGCTATCGGGATTATTTTAGCAGGGGGTCAAAATGAAAAGCTAAAGGAGCTTGGGGCTGTGCGGGCAACGTCTGCCATGCCTGTGGGAAGCTGCTACCGCGCAATCGACTTTCCCCTTAGCAACATGGCTAACTCCGGCATAAACAAGGTGGCTGTCATCACTCAATACAACAGCCGAAGCCTTCACGACCATCTAAATTCCTCTAAATGGTGGGGTTTTGGTCGCAAACACGGAGGTCTGTTTGTTCTTGCCCCTTTCCTGTCAAAAGACGGTAATTTCGGCTTTCGAGGCACTGCGGATTCTATTTATCAAAATATTTCGTTTTTAAGGCGCAGTAATGAACCATATGTGGTCATCACAGGCGGGGACGGCATTTACAAGCTAGACTACAACGAAGTTCTAAGCTTCCATGTGGAAAAAGATGCCGATATTACAGTGGTTTGCAAAAATGTTAACATGGACGTTACAAACTTCGGCGTGGTAGATTTGGATGAGAATGGTCGGTTAATAGAATTTGAAGAAAAGCCCCTGGAAGCCTTTTCTGACACAATTTCCCTAGGCATTTATATCATCAGGCGTGAATTGCTTATCAGCCTGCTAGAAGAGATTATACCCGAAGGGCGATATGACTTTGTAAGGGATATTATAACCAGATACCGCAAGCGGCTTAACATGTATGGTTATATGTTCGGAGAGCGTTATTGGGGTGGCATAAACTCTGCCGAATCCTATTTTAATATTAACATGGACTTTTTGCGCCCTGACATTCGCCGCATGTTTTTCGCCGAGCAGCCCCATATAGAAACAAAAAACAAAGACGAACCTCCCGCAAAATATAACGCTAACAGCCAAGTGAGAAATTGCCTTATTGGCTGCGGCTCTATAATTGACGGCATGGCAGAAAATTCTGTTTTGTTCCGCCGTGTGATGGTGGGCGAAAATGCCGTGGTTCGCAATTCTATTATTATGGAAGGTTGCGTAATTGGGCAAGGGGCAATGGTGGTGGATGCTATTTTGGATAAAGATGTGCGCATTTCTGAAGGGCAAATTTTTATGGGTGAATATGGAAACCCTAAAATTATGATGAAGGGCAGTACCTTATAAAAGCCGACGGTTTTAAAAAGGGCGCATTTACGCGCCCTTTTGGGGTTTAGCCTTCTAATGAGTGGGCAGAATGGCCATGCGGCGGATGCGGCATTGGCATTGGATGGGGATGATGTGGCTGATGATGATGCGGTTGTTGCATCATCATCAACATAAATATCAGCGGCATCATGTCGTTACCAAAAGAGCGGTTGCCCATCATCATTAGCATTAAAAACGGTAAAAAATCCTTTTGACCCTGTGGCTTGTGCATATGTTCCACCTCGAAATACATGTTTATGCATTTTATGGCTGTATCAGCATGTCATATTCCAATAGACCTGCTCCGAAAGCAGGTTTCAGAACAGGTCTACCAGAAAAGCTCTTGACTAATATGTGTGGTAGGGATATAATTAAACCAATAGATACACTAAAGACTGGGAGGATAACTAATGTCACAAAAATTTGTTTATATGTTTAACGAAGGTAATGGCAAAATGCGGGATTTGCTTGGGGGCAAGGGTGCAAACCTTGCTGAAATGACCAATTTGGGTCTGCCTGTTCCTCAAGGTTTCACCGTAACAACAGAGGCTTGCACCCTTTACAACACATCAGGCAAGGTTTTAAATGACGATGTGCGGGGGCAAATTGACGCGGCAATGGCTCAGCTTGAAAGCATAACAGGCAAAAAGTTTGGGGACGAAAATGACCCTCTTTTGGTGTCTGTGCGCTCTGGTTCTCGCGCTTCTATGCCTGGTATGATGGATACGGTGTTAAACCTTGGGCTTAATGACGTATCTGTGGCGGCAATGGCAAAAAACACCGATGAAAAGTTTGCCTATGACAGCTATCGCCGTTTCATTTCCATGTTTGCTGACGTGGTTATGGGTCTTAACAAACATATGTTTGAAGGCGCGCTGTCCAATTATAAAGAGCGTGTAGGGGCGGCAGAGGACACAGACCTTACTGGCGAACAAATGAAGGAAATTTCCCAAATTTTTAAGGGAATTTACCATGGTATGCACGGCTTGCCCTTCCCTACTGACGCTAAAGAGCAGTTGTATGAGGCAGTTTGTGCGGTTTTCCGTAGCTGGGATAACGAGAGGGCATTTATCTACCGCCGCCGTCACGACATACCTTACAACTGGGGAACTGCTGTAAATGTCCAATCTATGGTATTCGGCAACATGGGTGATGACAGCGGAACAGGTGTGGCATTCAGCCGCGACCCTGCCACTGGCGAAAATGTTATTTACGGTGAATACCTTGTAAATGCCCAAGGTGAAGATGTGGTGGCTGGCATACGCACCCCCATTTCCATATCTAATTTAGAGGAGCAAAAACCCGAAATTTACGCGCAATTTGTAGAGCTTGCCAAAAAGCTTGAAAAGCATTATCAGGACATGCAAGACATGGAATTCACGGTGGAGCGTAATAAACTGTACTTCCTTCAAACCCGTGCAGGTAAGCGCACGGCGGCGGCTGCTTTACGTATCGCCATTGAAATGGTGGACGAAGGACTTGCAACCCAAGAGGAAGCCTTGCTGAAAGTTGACCCAAAACAGTTAGAGCAGCTCATGTTCCCTGTTTTTGATACCGCAGCCCTTGCAGGAGCGGGAATGTTAGGCAAAGCCTTGGCGGCAAGCCCGGGTGCTGCTTGTGGCCGGGTCTACTTCACAAGCCAAGATGCTATGGATGCCTATGACCGCGGCGAGGACGTAATTTTGGTACGCCAGGAAACTAGCCCGGAAGATATTGGCGGCATGCAAATTGCTAAAGGCATTTTGACGGCAAAAGGCGGAGCAACAAGCCACGCCGCTGTGGTTGCCCGCGGCATGGGAACGCCCTGTATTTGCGGTTGCGAGGACATCAAACTATCTTACGAGAAAAAAGAGTTTACCCTGGGGGGCAGAACCTTTAAAGAAGGGGATGTTATCAGCCTGGACGGGGCAACAGGCAAAATTTACGGAGAAGAAATCCAAACCGTTGAAAGCGAAATAAGCGGCGATTTTGCTAAGTTTATGGGCTGGGCAGACAATGCCCGAACCATGAGCGTGCGCACAAATGCCGACACCCCAGAAGATGCGGCAAAAGCCCTTGAATTTGGCGCAGAAGGCATTGGGCTTACCCGTTCTGAACATATGTTCTTTGACCCAGAGCGGATTGTTAAAATGCAGAAAATGATAATGGCAGAGGATAATTTAGAGCGCGCAAACGCCTGTAATGACTGTTTAGAGTTCCAGAAAGAGGACTATTTGGGCATTTTCCGCGCCATGAATGGCTTGCCCGTTACAATCCGTTTGCTAGACCCGCCGCTACATGAATTTTTGCCGAAAACCATGGAGCAGTTTGAAGCCCTAGCGAGAGAAACCCACAAATCTGTGGATTATGTAAAGGAGCGTTGCGCCAGCCTTCACGAAATTAACCCAATGATGGGTCATCGTGGTTTGCGCCTTGCTGTTTCCTATCCAGAAATTGCAGAAATGCAGACAAAAGCCATTATAGAGGCGGCAATCCGCGCCCAACGCACTGGCGTTAAGGTTTTGCCTGAAATTATGATACCCCTGCCGCTAGATGCCAAAGAATATAATTTCGTTAAGGAAATTGTAGAGCGCACCGCCAAGAAAATTCTTGAAACCGAAGGCGACAATGTGGATTATATGATAGGCACAATGATAGAAATACCCCGCGCTTGCCTTATGGCTGGCGAAATTGCTGAAGAAGCGCAGTTTTTCAGCTTTGGCACAAACGATTTAACCCAGATGACCTACGGCATAAGCCGCGACGATGCTGGGCGCATTATTAATGATTATATCGACAACAATATTTTTGAGGTTGACCCCACAGACCGCCTGGACCAAAAAGGCGTAGGCGAGCTGATGAAAATTGCTGTAGAGCGCGGCCGCAAAACCCGCCCCAACCTAAAATTGGGCATCTGCGGCGAACATGGCGGCGACCCCTCTTCAATCGAGTTTTGCCACAAAATTGGGCTTGATTACGTTTCCTGCTCCCCATACCGTGTGCCAATTGCCCGTTTAGCGGCGGCACAGGCGGCACTTATGCACGCCAAAGGCATGGATGTGGAAGTTAAAGGGTAAATTTTGACATAATACAAACAACAACCCCCTGATAAACCTAGCTTATCAGGGGGTTGTAAATTTTAAATCATGTTGGGATTGCTATTTAACATCTCCGCCAACATATCCCACTCTAAACGACAGTGTTCGTCCAAGTCCGCTCGAAAACCCTTGTTGAAATACAGTTTTATGAAGGGGTCTAAAATTCCTAACTTTTTATGTCCCAAGAGCAAATCATGCTTCAATACAAGCCCTTTCGGGGTATCACGCATTACAATACTTACGTAAGCGGGCAAAAATAATCCAAGTCTTTTCATCTGCCAAACAATTTGCCCTGCTACATTCCCCTCTGGTGGTCTTACCTTTACAACTTGAGCGTGAAAAGTTAAACGGCGCTTGCCCATTAAATATTCATCCATGAAAACCAAATCACCCAAGTGGTTTTCATCTCCATGTTTTACGATATAAAACTCTAAATGTTCCCCAGGCCACCATTGTCTGTATCTTTCAGTGGTCGGATTTGTCATAAAGTTGTAAAAGTCGAGTGCTTTGCCCTTTGGCACCTCCAATTTTACTGTGTGTCTAATCATTTGGTTTACCCTTCTCCTTCCTAATTGAATTTAAATTCGCAATAAGAGTGTATTGAATAATAAAAAAGGGGAGCTTATGCCCCCGTCTTTTTTATGCTTCTAAAGCCACGAGAGGCGGTTCGCCATCCGAAATTCGGCGAATGTTTGCCCCTAGGGCAGTCAATTTTTCTTCGAGGTTCTCGTAACCGCGGTCTATGTAGTGGACATTGGATATTTGCGTGTTGCCTTCTGCCGCCAAAGCGGCAACCACAAGGCAAGCCCCTGCCCGCAAGTCGGTTGCGGTAACATCTGCACCTGTAAGGCGGGCCTGTCCTTCAATAACTGCCATTCTGCCCTCAATTTTGACCTTTGCTCCAAGACGTGCCAGCTGGTCAATATACTGGAAACGATTTTCAAAAACCGTTTCTGTTACATAAGATGTGCCGTTACCTTGGGTTAACAAGGCTGTCATCTGCGGTTGCAAATCCGTAGGAAATCCTGGGTAATAGAGGGTTGTAACGGTGGTTGGCTTTAGTTCTTCTTTGCCGCGCACCTTAATCCAGTCATCCCCCGCAAACACATCGCAACCCATTTCTTGAAGTTTTGCAGACAAAGCCTCCATATGTTTAGGAATAACCCTGCGCACAGTGACCTCGCCCCCTGTAACAGCGGCGGCTATCATATAAGTGCCAGCCTCAATTTGGTCAGGAATTATGGTATAATCACGGTCTTTCATGTCAGTGGGGGTTACTCCCGTAATGCGCATAACTCCCGTGCCAGCCCCTTTGATATTTGCGCCGCACATGTTGAGGAAGTTTGCGCAATCCACAATATGCGGCTCTTTGGCGCAATTTTCAAGGATAGTTTCCCCTTCGGCATAAACTGCCGCCATCATAATGTTGATGGTTGCGCCAACACTTGCCACATCAAGATAAATTTTAGTGCCAACAAGCCGCTCTGCTGTGACAAAAATTGAGCCATGCTCTTGGATAACCTCTGCACCCAAGGCTTCAAAACCTTTAATATGCTGGTCAATTGGGCGAGAACCAAAGTTGCAGCCCCCAGGCATGGGAACAACAGCCTTTTTAAAACGCCCAAGCAATGAGCCAATTAAATAATAGGAAGCCCGCATGCCCTTTAAATTTTCAGGCATATTAACAGTCGAGCTTACATTGCGGGCATCAACCCTCATTGTGTGGTCGTCTAAAAACTCACAAGAAGCACCCATGCTCTCCAAAACCGTAATATAATTCCGCACATCTTCAATTTGCGGCAAATTTTCAATTGTATGTACCCCGCCAGCGCAAAGGGTAGCGGGTATTATAGCAACAGCGGCATTTTTTGCTCCGCTAATATCTACCCTACCCTTCAAAGGCTTATTTCCTGATATAATTATATGCTCCATGGCAAACACGTCCTACTCGAATTTATTGTTTTTCTGCGCAAAAAGCACACAGTCAAACAATTATACCACCTCCCTGCAATAAAATCAATAAAATTTTAAATTTTTTAATAATATTAATTAAAAATTAACATATTATCGTCCAACACCTCATCTAAGGCGAAGGGCATCACAAGACCGCCTGCAAGATTCGACAACAGGTTTGCCACATATTCTTTATCCTGGGAGATGAACCCGACATCCCTCTCTTCGGTTATCTCATCACCTACGTACTTTTCTACATGGATGCCGTAACAACACGCCCCATCCCCTTCTGCCAACTGGCTTTGGGTGCGGAAATACCTTAGGTTCACCTGAAAATTTGCTGTAAACAACAATTCTCTCATAAATTGCCTCCTAATCTTGGGTTTTGGCACTCCTCAAAAATGTTATTTTGACAATTTCTGAGCCGCGCCTGCTAATTTTGACAAATTTATTATAAAATTATAAAGTCTTTTGTAGTGGTTTTTGCATATTTAATGGCATACAAAAGCATTATATCACAAACTATTTGTCGTAATTTGTCAAATCATATTTTGAAATTAGGAAAATTTTTTAAACTTTTCTTTTATAGAAAATTACGGAAAAGGCTTGACTTGGATGCAAAAAAGTAGTATACTGATGTGTCGAAGGAGGTGCATGGAGATGAAAATGACATTTCAACCAAAAAAGCGTCAAAGGTCTAAGGTTCATGGCTTTCGCAAGCGCATGAAAACCAAAAACGGCCGCAATGTTATTGCCAGAAGGCGCAAACGTGGCAGAAAGGTATTGACTGCATAATTGAAGTTTACTGTATCGCTGCAAAAAAATGACCAGTTTCAGCATCTATACAAAAAGGGCAAGTCTGTTGGAAACAAGCGCCTTGTTGTTTTTGTGGAAAAAAACGGGTTGGAACAAAATCGTCTTGGCATATCTGTCAGTAAAAAGATGGGTGGCGCGGTGGTGCGCAATTTAATTCGCAGGCGCATTAAAGAAGCTTATCGGGGCATGGAGCAAAGTCTTACATATGGTTTTGACATTGCGGTTTTGCCGCGCCCAGGTCTTGCCACCGCCACCTATCAAGAAATCCAGTCTGCCCTTTGCCATTTAATGAAAAGGCAGGGCATTTGGGGACAGGTCTAATGAACAGTGTGCTTACAAAACTTTTTTTACTACTGATAAGGGGCTATCAGCGGATTGTGTCGCCCCATTTTGCGCCCAGGTGCAGGTTCAACCCCACCTGTTCGGCGTATGCCTTTGAAGCTGTGAAAATTCACGGTTTTTTCACAGGCAGTATTTTGGCAATTTACAGACTTTTAAGATGCAACCCCTGGAGTGAGGGTGGCGTTGATTTTGTGCCTGAAAAAGGCTTTCACAAGCAATTGTGGTAGGAGGATTTATGGATTTATTTACGCAGTTCCCCATTTTAGCGGGAATGATTCAAGAGCCGCCAGGGGCAATTATTGGTCCAATAGCCACCATCTTCGGCTTTATCGTTGACTTTTTATTCCGTGGCGTGTCATTTTTAACCCCCATTAACGCCCTTGGAATTTCGATTATTTTACTAACCCTTATTGTTCGCGGGGCTCTTGTGCCGCAGCAGTTTAAAATGCAGCGCAACAGCCGCAGAATGGCAAAATTAAAACCAGAAATGGACAAAATTCGTGAAAAATATGGCGACACCAAAGACCCAGAGCTTCGCCGCAAAATGGCGGCAGAAACCCAAGCTCTGCAACAAAAGCATGGTGTAAACATGCTTGCAAGCTGCATCCCAATGCTGGTTACAATGCCTATATTTATCGCATTGTTTGCTGTGTTTGGGCGGGCTTTCCTGTTTATCCCCAGCATCAATGATGTGTATTCAAACCTATCTCAGGCTTTAGTTGACATACCTTTCCACGCCAATGTGTTGGCAGGAATTGTGGAGCAATACCGCCCTGCAGGTATGCCAATCAACACCCATGATATTTATGACCTTAACCGCGCTTTACATGTGATGACCGCTAATGACTGGAATGTGATTTTCGGGGTTTTAGATGGTCAAAGCGTTTCAGAAATTTATGCAAATTACGGCTATGCCCTTCGCGGCTTTGTAGACGGCAACTTTGTGCCTCTCACCCAAGAAATGCTAGAAGCAACCTACGCAAATATCCCCGCAAACACATCAGAAGCACTGCGCGGCTATTATGACGCAAAAATGCAAGTGCAAAACTTTTTAGGGCTTGATATGATAACCCCCTCTGGTTGGGCGTTTCCTGGCATTATAATCCCGATTTTGGCGGTTATTACCATGGCATATTCTTCATGGCAGATGCAAAAAATCAACCCACCACAAGACGACCAAGCAAAGATGATGCAGCGTATTATGCTGTTTGCAATGCCTTTGTTGTTTGGTTGGTTTACTGTGGGCGCGGCTTCTGCCGTGGGCGTGTACTGGGTTGCAGGTAACTTCTTTATGATTGCACAAAACTTTATCATACACAAATTTTTTACTCACAAACTAGACGAACCCGCAAAGCCAAGGGTGGCAAAAAAAGCTTAATGGAGCAAGCCTAATGAATGGGAGGTTAAATTGTGAATTTTATCGAAAAAACGGATAAAACTGTGGATTTGGCAGTGGCATCCGCTTTAAAACACCTAGGGGTGACCCGTGATGAAGTGGAAGTTGAAATTTTAGAAGCTGGAAGCAAGGGCTTTTTGGGCATGGGTGCAAAACCCGCCAAAGTCAAAGTTGGTGTGCTTTATGACCCCGAAAAAATCGCCCGTGACTTTATTAAAGAGATGACCGTTGCCATGGGTTTGCTTGTTGAAATTGAAGTTGAAATTAGCGGTAAAAACATGGATATTGTGTTAAGTGGCGAAAATATGGGCATTTTGATTGGCAAGCGAGGTCAAACCTTGGATTCTATGCAATATCTTGTCAGCCTTGCTGTAAATAAAGGCACTGCCCCATTCCTTAGCGTTACCGTTGATGCGGAAAATTACCGCAAACGCCGTAAGGAGTCTTTGGAGAATTTAGCGTTAAACATTGCCCGCAAAGTTAAGGCAACAAAACGCCCTGTGACTTTAGAACCTATGAGCACCTACGAAAGGCGCATTATACACGCAGTTTTGCAAGGCGAAAAGCAAATTGTCACCCACAGCGAAGGCAGCGACCCTTACCGTAATATTGTAATTGCATTTAAACGCAACAGCAGTAGTCAATAATAAAAAATGACCCCCTTATACTTGAAGGCGGGTCATTTTTGTTTTACTTTTCGTTTCTAATGCGGTTTACAAGTTTTGGAAGAATTTTATGAACATCCCCAACGATACCCACATCCGCCACATCAAAAATTGGAGCGGTTGTGTCTTTGTTAATGGCGAATATCAAAGCGGCTTCCTCCATGCCCGCTGTATGCTGTACAGCACCAGATATGCCACAGGCAAAATACACCTCTGGGCGCACGGTTTTGCCTGTTTGACCCACCTGCATGTCCTTATGGGCAGTGCCAGCGTCAACAGATGCACGTGAAGCGGCAATTTCGCCGCCAAGAACGTCTGCAAGCTCTTTTAGGGGGGCAAAATTCGCGCCCACGCCACGCCCGCCAGACACAAGAATGGCAGCTTGGGTAATGTCCTTGCTTTCTTTGGTTATCATGGTTGTTTCAAGAATTTCTACGTTTGTGTCCTCTGGCGCAAAATCCACAGCAAAATCAACTATTTCCCCTGTTTTTTGCTCTGGGTTTAGGGCAACCATCACCCCTGGGCGCACCGTCGCCATTTGAGGGCGGTGGTCTGGGCAGATGATTGTTGCCATAATGTTGCCGCCAAAGGCTGGGCGGGTCATTAGCAATTCCCCTGTTTCGTCGTCAATTTCAAGGGTTGTGCAGTCTGCTGTTAAGCCCGTTTTAATGCGGGCGGCAATGCGAGGGGCAAGGTCGCGCCCAATGGAGCTTGCGCCAACAAGCACCATGTCTGGGTTTTCAGACTTTAGCACGGCACAAGCCGCCTTTGTGTATGTTTCGGTCATATAGTCCTTTAGGGCGGGATTGTCCACATAGACGACTTTGTCCGCTCCGTGGTTCACCAAATCTTGGGCAAGCCCCGCGATTTTATCTCCCATTAACAGGGCAACCACTTTTTGCCCTTGCTTTTTCTCAATCAGCTGGCGGGCTTTGCCAATAAGCTCCGTAGAAACCTTTTGAAGCTTGCCATCACGCTGTTCACAAATTACCAAAATGTTTTCTGTCATTTTATCCCTCCTCTACAGCACAAAATGCTCTTTAAGCTTTTTGACAATAATCTCCACCGCTTCATCCTCGTCCACCTCATGCTTGACCCCTTGGGCTTTAACCTGTTTAGGGAAGGATTTTTTAACCTTAGTTGGCGAACCTTTCAAGCCAATGTTTTCTTCTGCCACATGGTCTTTTAAGTCCTCGAAGGTCAAAAGCTTCACTTCTTTTGTGTCATACGCAGAAACCACGCCTGCAACAGACATATAACGCGGGCTGTTAAGGCTTGAAAGTGCCGTTATAAGGGCAGGGCAGGTAATTTTTATTTTCTGATACCTATCCTCGTATTGACGCTGAACAATCAAGGCATTGCCTTCGGTTTTTTCGATGTTTTGAGCATATGTCACTTGAGGGATGCCCAAATGCTCTGCAATTTGAGGACCTACCTGAGCTGTATCCCCATCAATCGCCTGCCTGCCTGTGATTATAAGGTCATAACCTAGCTTTTTAATAGCCGCCGCAAGGGTGCTTGATGTTGCCCAGGTGTCTGCACCGCCAAAGGCGCGGTCGCTGACCAAATAGGCTTCGTCACAGCCCATTGCAAGGGCTTCCCGCAGGGCAACATCTGCCTGGGGCGGCCCCATGGTAATGGCAGTAACATGGCAGCCATATTGGTCTTTTAACTGCAATGCCGCCTCAATGCCACACATGTCATCAGGATTAATGATACTTGGCACACCATCACGTATCAGAGTGCCTGTTTTCGGGTCCAGACGCACTTCGTTTGTGTCTGGCACTTGTTTTATGCAAACTATAATTTTCATTTAATACCTCCTAAAATATTTTTAGTTAACCACTTTGCCACGCCGTCGTCATCGTTGGTTTCGCAGATATAATCTGACACGGACTTAACGTCATCAATGGCATTACCCATAGCAATGCCCATGCCGCAGTTTTGCAGCATATCAATGTCATTATAATCATCACCAAAGGCGGCTATTTGGGCAGTGTTCACACTGAAATGCTTTGCAACCGCCAGCACCCCATGCCATTTTGTGGCATTTTTAAGGGCAAAACGCACCTGACCCGTATCAGAATATGTTAGAGCGGCAAGCTCTGGATGGTCGGTCAATATTTGGGGAACTTTATCCTGTCCTATTACCGCTGTCAGCTTGTGCTTAGGCGGGATATACCCATTTGGGTCAATTTCAGCAACCTTCAGCCCAAGCCCCTCTAAATAGTCTGCGTACTGGGCGCGTGTGCCGTGATAAAAATAACCCTCGTCATTTTCTGTAGAAAAATTAAGAGAACCAACAGACAAAAGGCTGTTAATCAAGGCAGAAACCAAATCCCTTGGCATTGGGTTTTCAAAAATCCTATTACCGCCTACGGTTGCTCCTGCCCCGCCGTTGTAAACCAGCGCGTCAGGGGTCATATAATTTGTAAAAAGCCTTGCTCCAGAAATTGACCGCGCTGTTGCCACAGCAAATATAATGCCTTGCTGGCGGCATTTTTCAAGGGCTTCCAGCGTAAAATCTGAAACGGTTTTATCTGTACGCAACAAAGTGCCGTCTAGGTCGCATACAATCATTTTAACATTCATTCTAATTCACTTTCATCCCTGCCGCAATAACCATTTTCTGCACTTCGCTTGTGCCTTCATAAAGCTCGGTTATTTTTGCGTCACGCATCATGCGCTCAATTGGATATTCGCGGATATAGCCATAACCTCCGAAAAGTTGCAGACAGCGGCGGGCTACGTCGCTTGCGGCTTCTGATGCGAAAAGCTTCGCCATTGCCGCCTCGCTAGTGTACTTTTTGCCCGCATCTTTAAGGCAGGCGGCACGATAGGTTAAAAGCCGCGCCGCATCCACAGTTGTTTGCATGTCTGCCAGCTCAAATTGGGTGTTTTGGAATTGACTGATGCGCTTGCCAAACTGCTTACGCTCTTTTACATAATCAACAGTCACATCAATTGCACCTTGGGCTATGCCAAGGGCTTGGGCGGCAATGCCAATGCGCCCGCCATCCAGGGTTTTCATGGCAACTTTAAAGCCTTCCCCTTCTTTGCCAAGCAAGTTGGCTTTTGGCACAATGCAATTTTCCATAATAAGCTCGCAGGTTAAAGAGCCGCGGATGCCCATTTTCTCTTCTTTTTTGCCAATGGAGAAGCCAGGCATGTCCTTTTCTACAATAAAGGCAGACAAGCCCCGTGTTCCTTGGCTTTTGTCCGTCATGGCAATGATGATGTACACATGGGCAGCATCTGCGTTAGTAATAAAGATTTTTGTGCCGTTTAAAATGTAATTATCCCCATCAAGGACAGCTTTTGTCTGCTGACCTGCCGCATCTGTACCTGCTCCTGCTTCTGTCAAACCCAAAGCGCCTAACCATTTTCCGCTTGTAAGGTTTGGCAGATAACGGTCTTTTTGTTCCTGTGTTCCCCAGTCAGAAATTGGGGCGGCGCAAAGGCTGGTATGGGCAGACACGATAACGCCAGTGGTTGCGCAAACCTTGCTCATCTCCTCCACGCACATAATGTAAGACAGACTGTCCGCGCTCCACGGAATCCCCAACATGCCATATTTCCCTAGCTTTTCCACTGTGCTGTAGGGAAAAGCCTCTTTCTCATCAGTTTCTGCCGCAAGGGGCTTCACCTCTTTTTCTGCAAACTGCCTAAACAGCTCTTGCATCAACAGATGCTTTTTTGATAGGTTAAAATCCATTATTCTCCTCCTAAAAATATTTTTATTGGACATTTCTACTGAATAAATAAATCCGCTACCCTGTCAATTTCTAACACCATTAGCGTCAACACTGAATAAAATTCCTCTTCATGTTCCCCGCCTAAAAATTCCCTTGCCAGCTCTGTCATGGCAAGCAAATCTTCAAAAGCTTCAATACCATAAATCATTTCGGTTATATTATTAAGGTTGCGCTCTCTTGAATCAATTATGGGTCGCCCTTCTTCTGTAACAAAAACCACTGTTTCCATCCACATGACCTGTATTAGCAAATCCCTAAAAATAGACATGTCAAAGGGCATTGGATATTGAATGGTAACGCCATCAATTGTAATTGTGCCTTCTATTAACGCCATTCCTTCATTATCAAAAATACCTTGATAAATAGTACCATCATCAAATAAAATCGAGCCTTCTACCAAAAGCCCTGTTTCGGGGTTAAAAGTGCCAGCCAGCAAAGCAACATCTGGTATTAGCATAAGCCCTTCTAACAGCCTTACTGACGGAGAAAATATGCCTTCTTCAATCATTCCGTTTGGATGCAAAACCACGCCCCTAATGAAATACCCAGTTTCACGGTCGAAAAAGCCATCTAAAATTCTGCCGTCCTCTGCTGTAGCAACTCCATGAATATATGGTGTAATAGCCAAATAAAACACGCGCCAAATGGTAATAATACTAGCCTCACGGGTGTACAAACCAGCGGGGTCAAAGCGGTTGTCGCCAACACCGCCCATTATAAGCCCCGTCTGCACCGCGCCTACATAACTATAAGCCCAGCTGGAAATGGCGTAATTGTCATCAAAAGTCGGCTCTGACGGCAAAAGCTCCCAGCTTACTGTGGCATAAAGGCGGGCTAATATAACAGCCGCCTGCTCGCGGGTCAACAAATTATCTGGGGCAAAATTATCATTGCCAACACCAGAAACAACCCCAAGATAACCCGCTTTTTGCACATTAACATCGTTGGTGTCATTAAAAAGCATACGCCCAGTTATCTCTTCTCCAGTGATGGCTTCGTTTAAAGCCACGGCAAGGGCTGCAAATTCTGCCCTTGTGATAGGCTGTTGATAATTTGACTGTAAAATTTCAGGAACAAGACCCGCTTCAATGGCAAGCTCTACCTGCTCCAACGCCCAACTTGACGGTGAAGCAACTGCTGTAAATGCAAAGGTTGCACATAACACCGCCGATACTAATGTTGCCTTTAAAATCCGTTTTATCATACTTCCTCCTTCGTTAAAACCCAGTAAAATCTGTATTAATAAAGCCCGCGATAAGGCTTGCAAACAAAGTTGGTTTTTCGTACATAGATGCATGACCGCAGTTAGGGAGCAAGATAAGCTCTGCGCCATTTATTCCCTCTGCTAAGGCTTTTTGGTCGGCATAAGGGGTTAGGGGGTCGGTGTCGGCGGCGATGATTAGGGCTTTTGCGGTTATTTTGTCTAATTTGTCCGAAATGTCGTAATTATCAGCAGAGCGGGTAAGGCGGGCAACGGCCTGCAAAAAGTCCTGATTATTAAAAACATGGCTTGTTAGGAAGTTTTTCCGCACGGCAACCCATTCTGGATTGTTGTTATAAAACCCAGGGGAATAGATGACAGGGATTGAGGTGTTGTAGAAGTTTTCGGGGCTGTCCATGCTTAAAATCCAGCCTTTACCAACATCTTGAAGCCAAGCTCCTGTTTTTGGGGCAGCGTGGAAAATCACAAGTTTGTCAACCATTTCTGTATGTTCCACGGCAAAGCGCAGGGCAACATTTCCCCCATAGGAAACCCCTGCAAGGCTTGCCTTTTTCAGCCCTAAATGGTCTAGCAAGCCCTTTAAGGCCGCCACCTGCAAGGCTTGGTCATACTCTTCATCAACCATTTTATGGGACTGCCCTTGGTCGAAAAAGTCCATTAAAATCAACTGGTTGTTTGCCGATAGGGGCGGCACAAACATTTGCCAGCTAGGTGTTGACATCATAATTCCATTTAAAAGCACAATTGGCGCGCCTTCACCATGGGTTTCATAATAGATATTTTTGCCGTTTAACTCAAAAGTTGCCATGACTTCCCTCCATTCAAATGCATTTTGTCGGACATGTGGCGCGCAATGCGCGCCCCTACCGTGGTTAATTTGCCGTGGTAGGGGCGACCATTGGTCGCCCACATCCTGTTTTACGTCTAAATATACATTAATTCTTTTGCCTGTGTTGTCAACTCCTCGCGGAAATTGGGGTGGGCAATGGCAATCAGGCGGTTTACCCGCTCACGAACATTTGTGCCGCGCAGGCTTGCCACGCCATATTCCGTAACCACAAAATCCACATCATTACGGGAAAGAGAAACAATTGCCCCAGGCTTTAAAGTTGGCACAATTTTCGAGGTTTCCACCCTTTCTCCAGCGGCATTTTTCACCATCGCCGTAGAGTGCAAAGCAATAAAGGATTTGCCATTTTTCGACTTTTGCGCCCCGATAACCGTATCTGCCTGTCCTCCCGTGCCGCTAAATTGCATATGCCCAATAGACTCACTGCAACACTGCCCTGTTAAATCAATTTCAATGGTGGTGTTGATGCTGACCATATTGTCATTTTTAGCGATAACAGCAGGGTCGTTAACATGGTTGCCGTCTAAAATCATCACACTTGGATTGTCGTCTAAAAAGTCGTATAATTCTTCCGTGCCAAGGGCAAAGGTGGCGATAATTTTCCCTGGGTAAAAGTTTTTCCTTGAGCCGTTGGCGACCCCTGCTTTTGCAAGCTTCATAAGCCCGCTGCCTAGCATTTCTGTGTGTATCCCCAAATCTTTTTTCCCTGCAAGCCCATCTGCAACTGCATTTGGTATGCTGCCAATGCCAAGCTGTAAACAATCCCCGTCATTTATATAATCAGTGATGTATTTGCTGATTATGCGGTCCTTTTCCGAAGGTTCGCTGTCTGGGATAATTGGGGGCATGTAGTCTGTTCTGATAAGATAGTCCGCCTGACTAATATGGACTTCCAAATCCCCAAAGGTGCGGGGGAAATTTGGGTTAATCTCTAAAATAACAATGTCAGCCGCGTCTATCATGCGCTTTTCGTAGGTATTGCTTAGAGAAAGCGACATAAAGCCGTGTTTATCGGGCATTGTGGCAGGTGCAACAAAAATATTGGGCTTTATATGAAACAGCCGTTTCGCCCCTGCAAGGTGCAAATGATTTGGTACAAAACTAATATTACCATTTTTATGAGCCGAGCGCAACCCCGGACTGTAAAACCAGCCGTCAATATTAAAACTTTTTTTAAATTCTCCATCCATAAACTGCCCACCAGACATTGGCAGGCAGTTGGTTACGGTCACATTGCGGACATTGCCCGCAACTGTGTGAAGATGCTCCATAAAGCCCCGACCCTCAGCAGCACCAAGACCCGTTACAATATGGTAATCAGATTTAACAAGGTTGACGGCTTGGTCTATGGTGATGATTTTGTTATCATACATAGACTATGCCTCCTATTAGTTTAGGTAATTATATGCAGCTTTGCATAAACCCCACCCACACATAGCTCACCCGTCCATCGTAGGGGCGCATATTATGCGCCCGAAACTGGACAAACGCACTCTTCATTAGCATCATCTTTGCGGGATAACAGGCGCATAATATGCGCCCCTACGGGTGTTGTGGGAAATCATATATAGTTACTTTAATTTATACGGCTTAAAATATCTGTAAGTTGCTCCATAGGGCGCAGTGGTGCCCATTCGGTGGTTTCAACATTAGCGCGGAGAAGTGCCATAGATGTAGTACCCGTGCGCACACCGCCGCTAAAGTCCATAACACCGCCCATTGGCAGATTAATAAGGGTAGACTCCATAGCTTCCGCTAGACCTTCCCAGGTAATGTCCTCTACATTGCCCATGGCGCGCAAGCCTTGAATAAATGTGCTTCCTGCAACCCATCCAGCCATTGCAAAGGTGTTAAGGGCCATATCTTCGCCAACACCTTCAGCAAAATCATAATAAGCAGATACAAAGCTGCCGTCAACATTAAAAATGTCAAGCCAAGCGGTTACGTAGATTGGGAATGAGGCGTTTGCGCCAATATAATCAGCGGCAAAACCTTCGATAATAATTGGAGCAGCACTTACATAAGAGCTGAAAACAGGAACATCAAGCCCTTGACCTACAATAGAGTTTATAACCGCAGGGAAATCCCCTTGCAAAGTTGCAACAATGATAACATCTACGTTTTGAGCATACATGGTAAGAACAGCAGGAGAGATAGAGCCTGCATCTGCTGGGGTAATTTGCGCTTCAACAAGGTTTACGCCGCCAATTTCGGCAACTTGGGCGCGGATGCCAGAGATAAGGTCTTGCCCAGCTTCGTCATTGGAGAAGATTACACCAAGGGTTTGAGGGGCGTATTCGTCAATGGCGCGAGCGGCAAGAACATGACCTTCAGGACGGAACAAAGGCTGAACAGGGAACAAACGCTGACCAGTTGCAACGGTTGTTGCTGTTGGCATATAAAGCTGGCTGATGCCTGCCGCAAAGTAAACCGCAGGGATGCCAGTGTCTTTAAGCATTGGCAGGGTCGCGCCGATAGTTGGCGTTCCAAAGTGACCAACAAGGGCAAACACCTGGTCATCATGGATGAGCTGCTCTGTAAAGGCAAGCCCTGTTACTGCGTCAAAGCCGTCATCATGGTGAACAAGAACAATTTGACGACCATGAACGCCGCCATTTGCATTAACAACGTCAAGATAGGACTGCAAACCATGGTTAAAAGGCACACCAACAGCGGCAAATGCGCCAGACACAGCGGCAGTGTTACCGATGTAGATAGTATCGTCAGTAACACCTTGGGAATGGTTGCCAGAGCCGCCTGAATCGTTACCGCATGCCGTGAAGGCGATTGCGCCTACTGTCATCACGGTCAAAGCCGCAAGAGTTAAGATTTTCTTTTTCATTTTACTTCCTCCCAGAAATTATATTTTGTTGTTATTCCGCCTTACCCAAATACGCTTCAATCAAAGCAGGGTCTTTAATAAGCTCTGATGCCTTGCCCTCCATGATAATATTGCCAAGTTCCAACACATAGGCATAATCAGCGATTTTCAGCGCGCCAAGGGCGTTTTGCTCTACAATCAGCACTGTTGTGCCGTCATCCCTAATTTGCTCTACAATATCAAAAATCTGCTGAACAATTAGGGGGGCAAGCCCCAAAGACGGCTCATCAAGGATAAGCATTTTCGGGCTTCCCATCAATGCCCGCCCCATGGCAAGCATTTGTTGCTCGCCGCCAGAAAGGGTTTGGGCTTGTTGCTTTTTCCGCTCTGCTAAAAACGGGAAATAGTTGTAAACCCGCTCAAAATTGTCAGCAATTTGCTTTTTGTCCTTAACGGTAAAATGCCCAGTGCGCAGGTTTTCCTCCACAGTAAGGTCACGGAACACTTGCCGCCCTTCTGGCACGGAAAACAGCCCGCGCTTTGTGATTTTGTTGGCTATCATGCCGCTGATGTTATCCCCGAAGAAAGCCAAATCCCCTTTGGCGGGAATAGCCCCAGCAATCGCCTTTAAAATGCTGGATTTGCCAGCACCATTAGAGCCAAGAAGGGCAATCAAACTGCCTTCAGGGATTTCCATGTTTACCCCTTTAACAGCGGTGATATAGCCATATTGCACCGTAAGACCTTTAATGTCCAGGGCAAGTTTAGCCATTAGCTTCACCCCCTCCGCTTTCTTTGTCAGATTTGCCAAGATAAGCCTCCTGCACATCTGGATGAGCTTTAATTTCGTCAGGAGTGCCAATGGCAAGCCTTTTGCCGAAGCTTATGGCACAAATGCGATTGCAAAGTTTAGAAACAAAATTCATATCATGCTCTATTAGTAAAATGCCGCAGTTAAGCTCTTTCGTCACTCTTTGGACAATTTCGATAAGCCCCACGGTTTCCACTTCGTTAAGCCCTGCCGCTGGTTCGTCTAAAATTATCAGCTTTGGTGACATCATTAATGTGCGCCCAAGCTCCAGCTTTTTTTGGTGACCATAGGGCTGCATGGTGGCAGGCATATGGGCGATATGGGTCAAGCCTAGCATTTCCAGCACTTCCATTGCCCTTGCCCTAAGCTGTTTTTCTTCCCGCCTTGCACGGGGCAACCTAAAAACTTGCTCTGGTAAGGTGGATTTAAAAGCGATATGCGCCCCAACAAGCAAATTGTCAATAACAGACAGACTTGCGATAAGCTCCACATTTTGGAAGGTGCGCACAAGACCCCGCCCTATAACCTGATGAGGTTTGTGCCCAACAAGGTTAATCATACCATCTTCTTTGCTGTCAAAGATAATTTTACCTGCATCTGGCTTATAGAATTGGGTGATGCAGTTAAAAGCCGTGGTTTTACCTGCCCCATTAGGGCCAATTATGCCGTAAACTTCCCCATGGTTCATTTCAAAGCTAAGGTCATCCACAGCTTTCAGCCCGCCGAAGGCAATGGAAAGATTTTCTACTTTCAAAAGAAGGTTGCTCATGTTGTTTCGCCCCCTTTCTTGCGCTTTATCAGCTTTGTGATGCTGTTTTTAATGCCCGCTGGCATCCATATCAGCCCAGCAGGGTAGAAAAGCACCACAATGATAATCAAAACTCCAGTGAAAACAAAGTCCATGCCGCTAATGTCGCCAATAACTGGCAAACGGGCGATAAACAGCTGAGGTACAGCAAAGACGATAAACGCCCCCAAAACCGTTCCAGCAACCGAGCGCACGCCGCCAATTACCACAACAGCAAAAATGAAGAGAGAAAGCACCAAATTCCAGTGGTTTGGATTGGTGAAGGGCATGAAGAACATAAACAGCGACCCAGCCGCCCCTGCAAAACCAGAGGCAAGGGCAAAGGCAAGCAAACGCCCGCGGAAAATACTAATACCCATTGCCGCCGCGGCAGATTCGCTTCCCCGCATGGCGGACAAGGCGCGACCTGTTGCAGATTTAAACAGCAATTGAGTGATAAACATTGCAATCACTAGGAAAATTACAAGCATGATATAGGTTTGGTTTCGGTTTAGTGTCCACTCTAAAATACCAAAAAGGGATATGGTAGGGAAAGCAGGCATACTGCGCCCTGCGTGCCCTCCAAGCAAAGGCATTTGCTGGAAAACCTGGCGAAGCATCTCCGCAATAACAAGGGTTGCAATGGCAAGGAAGAAGCCCTCAACCCGCAGAGATACAAGCCCCACAACGATACCGAGGATGGTTGTCGCCAAAATCGTTAGGAAAAGAACAGGGAAGAAGCTGAAACCCGCATCCACAGTAAGCACCATGGTAAGATACGCCCCAAGACCCATAAACCCTGCCGTTCCAAGGCTTGCAAGTCCTCCATAACCCATTAGAATATTCATGCCAAGCCCTGCAATAGCATAAACAATAAACCCTGCAAAAATGGTCAGCCATGCGAACAAAAACCACTGGGTATTGTTCATAAGCACAGGAGCAAACGACAAAATAGCCCCGAAAACCAAAAATCCAAAATACGGTTGAGTTTTGCCGATTTTTCCGAAAACTTTATTCATCTGCGCCACCCCCTAAACTTTCTTCAGCACTTTTTTGCCGAAGATGCCATTGGGCGCAAACATCAGCACCGCAAGAATAAGAATATAGATGATAGCCTCGCTCCAAACGGGGGTGATGTAAAAGGCAACCAACTGCCGCCCAAGGCTGATTAAATACGCCGCAATAACAGGGCCATGAAAAGTGCCAAGCCCCCCTAAAACACAGGCCAGAAGAGCCGTGATTTGGATGCTGTCCATCATAGTCAAATTTACCATAGTATCTGGAGAGCGCATAACCGCCGCCATTGTGCCAAG
>WQSI01000006.1 GCA_009787945.1 Defluviitaleaceae bacterium | reverse complement strand
ATAGCAAACGCACCTTGAAACCCATGGTGCAGAGGGAAGCCCGTCGCCAGAGGGCGTAAGGGCGTTTTGACCGATAGCAGCATGGGATTGAAAGGACGTTTGCTATACCCAAAGCCCTTCAAAAGAGGGCTGACTAATGTATGTAATACCCTGCATCAAGTGCGGGGTGACGCACAAAGATAATGTACATAATTACCAAAACCATTTCCCTTTAGGAGGAAGAAAAATTATGTTAAAAAAAGTTTCAAAAAATGCCGCCGCTTTGGTGATGGCGGGAATTATGGCGATGGGTTCTGTTCCTATGGTTTCTTTCGCCGCTGATGAGGCAGGCATTGTGCCAGTTTCTGCCGAGCTGCCTTGGGGCAACAACATCTCCCCAGCAGACCGCCGCGCCACTGGCCCATATGCCATGCAAATAGAAATGTCCACAGCAAACTACAGAAACCTGTCCATAACACCAGGGGCAACGGTCAACGAAATGCGTTGGACATGGCATTCCCGCTCAGAAGCGGGGGCAATCCGCATTTACCAAGCAGGCTCAAATGCTCCAATTAGCTTAGGCGGTGCTGTTGTAACTTCCCGCCCCCTTGGTTATGGCCTAAACTCCACTTTAGGGGTAACTGACGCAAATCCACTAGGAACAGGCGGGCTTGCTACTGGTCTTAGCCCTCGCTCTGCTGTTTCTGAAGGGGCAACTGGCATCCATTCATACCCATGGTTTAGCTATGAAGAAGGCACAGCAAATGATTATTGGGTTCACCAAATCACAGTATTTGGTTTAACCGCTGACACAGCTTACGAATATGTAATCACAGGAGAGATTGAAGGCAATTCTTTCACATCTACCCGCAAGCCTTTCCGCACAGGACCAGACCGTAACAGTGGCTTCACCTTCACCGCAGGGGGCGACCCTCAAATCGGCATTGGTGACTTTACCCCAGGGCGGGAAGCTCACGGCAACAATATCCCCAACCCAGGGATTGGGTCAAAAAGCCATGTGGAAGATTATACTGGCTGGACCAATGCTGTAGAAATTATGGCGGCATATGCCCCTAATGCTGGGTTTTTCCTTCCTGTTGGCGACCAAATTGACACAAATGACGGTGCTTTCCGCCGCTCTCAATTTATGTATGACATATGGTTTGCTCCAGAAGCCTTCCACAGCCTGCCTGTGCTTCCTGTTATCGGAAACCATGAAGCAAACAACAATGGCTGGTTGTTCCATCAGCATTTTAACACCCCTATAGACCACAGCACATCCGCAGACCCTGCCGACAATATTCGGATGCACGCAGGCAACCCCTGGCAGTTCGACTATTACACAATTTGGGGCAACACTTTGATAATCACATTAGACAGCAACACCCGCAACTGGGGCGAAGGCCGTTTAGAGTGGCTTGAAAACGTGATAAATACATATCAACCTACAGTAGAGTGGACATTGGTAACTTTCCATCACCCGCCATATTCTGTTTTCCGTGCTACCAACCTTGGGGAAAAGCAACAGCTTATCGCCAACTGGCTACCAGAATTTGAGCGTCTTGGTGTGGACATTGTGCTAAATGGTCACTGCCATGTATACTCCCGCACCCATCAGATGTATCAAAACGCTCCAGTGCTAACCCAAAACTGGGTACAGGCTGATGGCTCTGTTGTTAGAGGTACAACCCCCACAAGTGTTGTGTACGACCCAACAGGCATTGTATACATTGCTTTTAACTCCATGAGCGGCTCTGGCTACCGCAATGTGCGCAATATGGGCGGCCGCAACTATATCTCTGCTTACAACCAAAACTTCCGCCGCAACTTTTCTGTAATTGATGTTACCAATTACTCTTTTGCGGTTCACACCTATCAAATTAATGATGACGGCGTTTCTGTTTCTCTTGTAGACACATATACCCTTGTTAGAGGCGGGCATTTGGCAGAAGCCGCCCAAGCAGACCCAAGAGGCTTACGCCAAATCACTTGCCCAGAGCAAGGTGTGGATACAGATGTTATTAATGTTGGCGTTGTGCCAAACACAGCACGCCAAGCAGACACAGCCATCACAGCAGAAGCTCTTGGGCTGCCATCAACTGTTGAAATCGAAATTCACACAAGCAATAACCAACGTGAGGAAGATGCTTTGGGAATGTTAGGCGCGCGTGGCTTACGTGATGAGCTTAATTCCTATGACTTTAGAGTGCGCCCAATGCGCGTAGCTGTAAATTGGGATTTGTCAGGCATACCTGCTAATGCAAACGCCAGAGAAGGGCAAACCTTCACCGTAACAGGTGAGCTTGACCTATCCAGAATTATCGGCACAGCACAAACCTACCCCTTGCCAGCCCCTGTATCAAATGACGCAGAATTTACTCTGGCAGGCGTTACCCAGCCCTGCCCATTCCGCGGCAGACATGTAACCTTCCAAGGCACACCAGACCTTATTATGGAATGGCGGCATGGCGGGATAACCAACAGCAACAACCTAACCGCCACAGCACAAGTAACCTTTGGAGCAGACACCTTAGAAGCACCCTTTAGACTGTCAGAATTTGGCGCAACAACTTTCCATTACGCACCACGCACAGCAGAAGATTTCTTTGCAGACAGCCTAGACCGCAATATCTTCCAGGCTTGGCATCCAGTTAGAAGCGGGGCAGGCTTTGGATATTTTGCAAATGGCTACCATGATGTGCCAATGCTAATTACTGACACACCGCCAACCATCCCGCTGCCAGGGCTGCAATTCCGCGGTGCAATGGGTGCAACTGCCCTTACTAATATGGGAACAATCCAATACAGCCCTGTAGGTTATGATGAAAACGCCACTTTCCATTACTTCTCCCGCGTTTTCTACCTGCCAACAGACTTTAACCCCGCTAACATTGCTGAGGTTCTAGGCAGCCACCGTATTGACGACAACCTAATCCTTTTCATCAATGGCGTGGAGGTTTACCGCTTCAACACCAGCACCAACAACAACCTTGTGCGCATTGGCGAGGAAATTGACTGGGCAGGTTTTAACGGCCACGAAGCAGATGCCAGAAACCGCAATTTCCACATTAATTATGACTTTAGCTCCCGCTACGCAGGCACAAGAGCCGCCAACAGCGACATTTCAGTATTTGATGCTGCAAGCCGCACAAACCTAATCAGCGCGTTGCAACCAGGGCAAAATATCCTAACCGCTGTGGTTGGTGACAACTCCGCCAACAGTATGGATGTTTGGTTCGACCTTGACCTAACAATAAACTACAACTAAAGACACTATATACAGGCTTTGTCGTCATCCCGTGCTTGACACGGGACCCCATCAGCACTAAGTAGCCCCTACAGTATGGGGCTAGGAATGACATGTGGGATTGCGGGTCAAGCCTGCAATGACGTTGTGGGACGCTTTGTCCACAATCTAAATGTAGGGGCGCATAATATGCGCCCCTATTTATTTTATTAGCTATTTCTTAACCCTCAAAAACAGCACACAAAAAACCAGACTGCCCAAAACCCCATAAACTGCCACAAAAATATAAATTTGCTGCAAAGTGAATATTCCCGCAAGGGCGGCAAAAACCAGGCTAAGGCAAATCATAGCAATGTTTTGCCCGATGCCGAAAAAGGACATTACCGTCGCCCGCCCTTCCTCCTTTATCTCCTTTTGCAAGGCGTTTACCAGCAAAATCTGGGTTATAGCCATAAGCATAAAGGCGATACCAAAAAACAGAACCGCATACCATTGCCATAAAAAAGCAAACGCAGTTAATACAACACAACCAAGAGCATTTAAAAGAAATATCTGACGGATGGACTTTATTCTCTTCTCAACAATTGGCGCAAGAATGTCGCCAAGGGCAACAAAGCCAAATCTTATAAGCAAAATGCCGCTGACCCACAAAACACTAACTTCCCAATCGTCAGCAATTAGGGCATCAAATTCATCCATATACGGCCCAATGCCAAGAAGCACCAAAAAAAGCAGGGCCGACACGGCAATGCCATTGCCCTTTAAAAAAGAGGTCGCCTTTTTAAGGGTTTCAAAAGCCCCTTTAGGTTCTCCCTCGTTGTCTTTGGCGTAAAGGTTGCGCTCCCTTATCCGCAAGGCAAAAATCACATTTATAAAGCAGATTGCCGCAGACATTAGCGCAATCACCTCAATGCTGACGAAAACAGCAATCAAGCCCGCTGAACCAATTCCAACGAGAGTTCCTATAGTCGCAAAAAAGTGCGCCCTTCCGTACACCTTAGCAAATTCATCCTCATGCCCATCACTTTTAAGGTTGTCATATATCAAGCCTTCTTCTGTTCCCGACGTAAAAGCCCCTGCCGCGCCCCAAAAGAAAAACCCAAGGGCAAACGCAAAAAACGAATGGGAGAAGAACCATATCACATAACAAACGCCCTGCAAAGCGGCAGCTATGGCAAGGATGTTCCGTTTGTTCCATTTATCTGCTAAAATGCCCGCGGGAAGCTCAAACACTATGTTAAAAACGCTCCAAAGGGCGATAAGCACCAAAACTTCGCTGACCGACATGCCCCTATTAAGAAACAAAATGGGATAAAAGGCGTAAATAGGCAGGCACTGCCCCACAAACTTATAAAGATAAAGTGCTTTTTTATTAAATGTTTTCATTTCGTAATTATACTGCGATATATAAAAATTGTCAACCCAAACAACTGTGCGATAAATTTTGAGTGGCGTTTTACAAAGTTTTGTGGTATCATGTAAAAAACACAACCCCAAAGGAGAAATTATCTTGGATAAACCACAAAAAAGAAAAGCCCTCCCCTACTTGGCGGCAAGCGGCACAGTTTTATTTTGGGCTTCGGCTTTCCCTGCTGTAAAATACGCCTTGGAATACTATTCCCCGGGGGCTTTAATGCTGTTTAGGTTTTTAATAGCCTCGGTTTTGCTTATGACCTATTGCGCCATTAAAAAAGTGGCTTTGCCCAAGGCAAAAGATTTGCCCCTATTCATTTTATGCGGCTTTCTTGGCTTGTTTGTGTACATGTGGGCATTTAACGCAGGAACAGACTTAGTTCCCTCTGGTGTCAGCGGGTTCATCATCGCTTCAGCCCCCGTGTTTACCCTAATTTTATCAATTGCCTTTCTTAAAGAAAAATCTGGCATATTGGTTTGGGTTGGGGTTTTAGCAAGTTTCGGAGGCATAATAATCATAGCCGCAACCCAAATGTATGGGCTTCAGCTTAATGTTGGGGTGTGGCTGCTTTTAGGCGCAGCCCTTTCCGCCAGCATCTTCATCATACTACAACGCCGCCTGCTAAAAACCTACACCCCAATGCAAATAACCGCATATCCCATAGTTTTAGGAACTGCCTTCATGCTAATATTCACCCCCAGCCTAATTAGAGAAATGCCCCAGGCTTCCCTATCAGCAAATTTGGTGGTGGTCTACCTAGGCGTTTTCCCTGCGGCAATCGCCTACCTTCTCTGGGGTTATGCCCTGGCAGGGGTCGCCAAAACCGTCTACATAACCAGCTTCCTATACCTCTCCCCATTCCTAGCCTCTTTTATGGCGTTTATATGGCTCGGAGAAAGAATGCCCCCCATGGCGTTTGTTGGCGGTGTTGTGGTGGTTTTGGGGATGGTGGTTACTAATTTGAAGAAAACTCCATAAGTTCAGTGCTTTGCATCTTACTCCAGATTGTATTTACATGCCGCTGACAACAGCGAAATCCTTTTGTTGATACTCTCATATATCTCGTTACTGAAAGTCATTTTGCCAACCACCTTGTTACGGTTACGCCTGTCAAACAGTGCATAATACGCTTCGATGAGTCGCTCTCGTAAAATTGTTTCATCGAAATTGTTATTTTCTTTTTCCCCAAGCAAAAAATGAACTGCTCCATCTAGATTTATGCGCATGTTTTGAAGCGGTCCTGGGTCTTGCCCTTTCAGAAATAGCTTACATGTATCTAGGTCTGTCACGCTCAGTCCTATTATTACTGGTACAAAATAGGAAATGGCAAACCTATGTGCTAGTTTATCCTTGTACCAAAACCCGCTTCCGTTCGCTATCCTAACAAGACTTATGTATCTTTCTACAAGACGAGGCGGCATTTTGAAATGTTCAATCACTGTCAGACAAACAAGTTCGTATTGTTTGTCGGAAGCCAAGCCCCAATGGGACAAAATCCCTGGATTAAAATATTTTTCGTAATTAATTTCTGGCAAGGAAATCCGCAAATCAAAAAACTTATCAAGATAACGTGTTGCATCAAACCCTGCCCCATAATAGCCTTTGACCGTATGTTGCAACTGCCCCAAATTAACAGAGAAAACGAAAATTATCCGCTCGTCATCAAAATAATGCTTTATGCGCTCTAATAATTGTATGGCATAGGCGGGCTTGCATCTGTCTAGCTCGTCAACAAAGATAACTAGGCGGTTTCCTCGCTCCTCAATCAAGCTGTTTATAAATTCTTTTACCTTCTCTTTTATGTTTTCCTCTTTTAAAAGTTCTTCAAAAAGATTGTCGGCTTCCAACCCCTCCAATATGTCCTTTAAGTCCAGTTCAAAGTATTCAAAATTTAGTTTGACCGACTTCACGATGGATTTAAAAATATTTGCAACATTTTTGCGGTTTTTTGGTTCTACCAATTTGTGATTGGCTTTTAATATGCTATGAACCAAGGACAAAATAGGGTCTTGAGCATTATCATTCGCCCAAGCATCATAATACACAGTAGCGTAATTTTTGGTGCGTTCGATGCCTCTGCTCTCGGCAACCCCTTGCATCTTTTTTCTGGTTTCTTCATCCAAATCCGAATGGTCGTTATAACAATCCAAAATAAGCTTTGTTTGCTTAACAAAAAACGTCTTGCCGCTGCCCCAATCTCCGTTAAGGGCAATGGTGCAGCTGTCATCTTCATCTATAGCGTCCAAAAGGTTTATGAAGCTGGCAATTTCTGCGTTTCTTCCCAAAGCATCTCTTTCAAACATCTCCATAGCCGCGTCAACCGTTGACTTGGTGCTAAAATTTTTCATGGCATAACCTCCTATCCAAATTATGCCATTTTTCGCGCCACCTGTCAAGTTGCAATATGGTTATTGCTTTTTTCCGCGTCATATGGTACAATAAAATGTTAGAACAAGTCTACTAAGTTAATTGCAAATGAAAAGAGGAATAGTAAAATGAAAAACATTAGAAACTTTTCCATAATTGCCCATATCGACCATGGCAAGTCTACCTTGGCAGACAGGCTTATTCAAAGCTCTGGATTGCTGACGGAAAGGGAGATGCAGGCGCAAGTTCTTGACAATATGGACTTGGAGAGAGAAAGGGGCATTACCATCAAAGCCCAGGCTGTGCGCCTTGTGTATAAAGCTGCAGATGGGCAGGAATATATCTTAAATCTTATTGACACTCCAGGGCATGTGGATTTTAATTATGAGGTTAGCCGCTCCCTTGCCGCCTGCGAAGGGGCGATTTTGGTGGTGGACGCAGCCCAGGGGGTGGAGGCTCAGACCCTGGCTAATGTGTACCTCGCTATCGAACAGGGATTGGAGGTTGTGCCTGTTCTTAATAAAGTTGACCTTCCCGCCGCCGACCCTCCCCGTGTTATCAAACAAATTGAGGATATTATTGGGCTTGTGGCAGAGGATGCCCCTCTAATTTCTGCTAAAACAGGGCTGAATATTGAAGGGGTGTTTGAGAAAATAATCACAGATGTGCCAGCTCCTGTAGGTGACAAGGATGCTCCTTTGCGCGCCTTAATTTTTGACTCGCTTTTTGACCAATATAAAGGGGTTATCGTTTTTATCCGCGTTGGCGACGGCACTTTAAAAAAGGGTGACACCATTAAATTTATCGGCCCAAATAAAGAATATGATGTGGTTGAGGTGGGCTATCTAACCCCAGGCAGCTTTGTCCAAGCAGACAAGCTAACCGCAGGGGATGTAGGCTATTTCACCGCAAGCATTAAAAACGTGCGGGATACCCTGCCAGGGGATACAGTAACCCACGCTCACAACCCAACAGACAACCCTTTTGCGGGTTATAAGAAGGTTACGCCCATGGTTTGGTCATCCCTTTTCCCTGCCGACCGCACAAATTACAGCGACCTGCGGGATGCCCTGGACAAGCTAATGCTAAACGACGCAAGCCTGCACTTTGAGCCAACAACCTCAATTGCGCTAGGCTTTGGCTTTAACTGCGGTTTTCTCGGGCTGTTGCATCTGGAAATTATCCAAGAACGCCTGGAAAGGGAATATGACCTGGACTTGGTTTGCACCGCCCCATCTGTTGTCTACAAAATCTACACCACAGACGGGGTGATGACGGAAATTTCAAACCCAGCTGACTTTCCAGACCCTTCCAAAATTGACCATATGGAAGAGCCTATTGTAAAAGCCGAAATTATCCTGCCTGGGGAATATATCGGGCCTATAATGGAAATTTGCCAAAACCGACGCGGGGTTTATATCTCCATGGAGTTTATAGAAGCAGACCGTGCAAGGCTTATCTACGAAATGCCCCTAAACGAGATTATTTATGACTTTTTTGACGCGCTAAAATCCCGCTCACGGGGTTATGCTTCCTTTGACTACGAGCTAATAGGCTATCGCACGTCAGATTTGGTAAAACTTGACACCTACCTAAACAAAGAAATTGTGGATGCCTTGTCCTTCATTGTCCACAGAAGCTCCGCCCAAGAGCGGGGACGCAAAATTGTTGAAAAGCTCCACAAAGAAATCCCCCGCCATCAGTTTGAAATACCAATTCAAGCGGCAATTGGCAGTAAATTTGTGGCACGGGAAACCGTCCGCGCCCTGCGCAAAGACGTAACCGCAAAATGTTACGGCGGCGACATTAGCCGTAAGAAAAAACTTTTGGAGAAGCAAAAAGAGGGTAAAAAGCGTATGCGCCAAGTGGGCAGCGTGGAGCTTCCTCAATCGGCATTTATGTCTGTGCTTAAACTCGATGAGGATTAGGAGGTTTTTATGAAAAAACTTTTCATGTCAGCCATCACACTTATCTGTGCTTTGCTTTTGGCAGGCTGTGTTTATGATGAGTTACAACCCCCAACAGCCGCCGCTACAAATTTTGACCGTGGGGAATGGGCAGAAAATGTCTACACCAACAACTGGATGGGCTTCACCCTTACCCTTCCAGATGATTGGGAGCATGTTGATGAAAGCGAGTATCTCGACCCTAACATTATCGCAGTGGCGCGCCAGCCCAGCTTTTTAAATGAAATTGTCCTACAAATCGCCATGTATGAACTGCCCCAACCCATGACCTATGAAGAATTTTTCCAATGGGAATTTGAAAACATTTCAGAAGAAGATGCCCAACTGGCAGTTGACTTTGGGATAAGGTTTCTGCCTGGCTTTCCTGCCACCCGCGTCATTGGTAATTATGAATGGCATTACAGCATAGTTCAAACACCAGTGGGAATATCCACCTTATACATTCACCGTTTTGCTAATTTGCAAGGCAACATGGCTCGTTTTATAACAGTTATTTATACTCATACCCTTGGTGATGTTGATAAAGAGCCTGTTTTTGACATGTTTGCCCCAACAGGCACACCTGTCACCCCCACACCTGTGCAAATTCCACCTGTTCCTGCTGACAGAAATTTCACCCGCGGCAGTTGGGATGAAAACGAGCGCATTTTTTCCAGTGAATATCTGGGGCTGACCTTCTCCTCTCCCTATGGTTGGTTTGTTAATGATGATTTTGGTCTAGCTATGTGGATTGAGAGCAGGATAAGCCCTGACCATCTTGAAATAGTTCTGGAAGAAGATTATGAGGATTTTGGCGCAGGCTCAATACTTTGGCATAGCGGTTTCCGATACATGTTTCCGCGTTTAAATGCCATTGAAGAAGCCCTGGAAAATCCCGACCCTGGTTTGTATCTCTATGCTGACATGTCTGTCAGCTGCCGCGACACCCACGCAAGGGTGGAACTTAGTTTCCATCGTATTGGCACTCAAGCAAATATCCCCTATGACCCTACAGCCCCTACCATAACCATAAGCGGGCTTGAATGGCACACGGCAACAAGAGATTGGGATTTTGCAAACGCCCCAAGATACTCATTACGCAACGTCTTAATCGCCCGCCGCTTCTTCCGTGAAGAAAACGGTTTTGTGCAACTTATCACCATTATGTACCCTGCGGACTATCCAGAGCTTGCTGACGATTTGATAAACCTGTTTGGAACAATTAACAACCCCATCGAGCCGCCAGAGCGCAGACCCATGCGAGTGCCAGAACCACCAACCGCTGGGCAAATACAGCCAAGCGATAGAGTGATAGACCTTGACCAATTTGCCTTGGCTTTCACAGTACCCCAAGGTTGGCGGGCAGAAATCCCTCAAGACAACTGGAGCGAATTTAACACCTACCTAGCCGCAGACTGCCAAGACCATGGAACATCAGTTGACATAGTTAGCCACCCTTTTTACACATCTATATTGCAAAGCATACCTCAAAACACCATTATACTGGGCAATAGGGTCTGGTTTTACGGCGATTGGGAGCGGTGGGATAGTTACATGCGCACCAAGCAGCTTTTTGGTGTGTGGGATGGACGTTTTACAAGCATATCCATAGGATACCACCAAGACGCGCCCTTTTTGGTTGATGAAATACTGGCACTGTTTGAAACCATAGGCGAACCAGAAGCCCTGCCTTCTGCCCCGCCATATAGAGGGGTTTCCCATGGTCACACACAGGGCAACACCTTCATCAGCAGCTATTTTGGGCTTAATTTTACAACCCCTGCGGGTTGGCGCATCTTCACTTACAGCGACCTGGCAAATGCCTTTACAAACGGCATAAGCGGGCTAACCCACAACAATGTAACCCTAAATGTTGCAGGGCAATATCTTTTGGGAGAGTTGGCGGCTGTCGCTATTGGTGAGGATAATGTTAGCGTCACCTTTGCATCAGAGCCTTGGGGCGGCTTTGTTACCGCGGAAGAATATATTCAAAGGCAAAGGGAGGACACAGAGCGAAACCCACGCTCCACAGACCTAGAAATTCCCCAAACCACCCACATTGGCGGCAATATGTGGTATTCTGCAGGTTCGCGCTGGCTCACCTTCAACGAAGAGGCAGAAGAATACCAATATACCTACATTTTTGTGCGCATACAAAATGATTTTTTGCAAACAATCCTCATAAGCCATCTAAACACCTGCAATATCCACATAAATGACATTTTGGCAATGTTTAGATAGCCTTGTTTTTCGATTTACCCCCTGTAACAGCAAAAACACGCCCTCGCTTTAATGAAACAAAACATACTGGAGGAATTTAGAGAATGTTAAAGAGAAATATACTCACCCTCGCTACCCTTGGGGTTTTGGTTTTTGCCTTAGCCGCTTGCGGGGGCAATAACAATGACACATCTGCAACAACGCAAACCACCCAACCCGAAACAACCACACAAACCACCCAACCCGATTCATACGCAGAGGCTACCTCAACATATGACGAAAACGGCGGATATGAAGATTATAACGCTTCTGACGCTTACCAAGAGGGAGATATTCGCGGAAGCTGGGCTGGCAATGTATACACAAACCCATATCTGGGCATTACCTTCACAGCCCCTGCTGGCTGGGAAATTACCACAAATGATGACCTTGCCGAAATTTTTGGGCTGGCAACTGACGTTCTCGGGCTTGACGCACTGCAAACAATGGGTATGTTTGCAGACATGATGGCGATTGACCCAGAAACAGGCAACAATGTTCAGGTTCTTTTTGAAAGCCTATGGGGTCAAAACATAACAGAACCAGAATATATCGACATGATGGTTTCCGCCTTTGAAGATTTTGGAGGCGAAGTTGACGTTATCCCAGGCACTATCAGCCTTGGAAACCGCAACTGGTACAGCTACAGCACCTTATTAAACATGGGCGCGCCCGTCCACGGGCGGCAGCTGCTTAGCATTAGCAACGACGTGGCAATAATGGTAATTATCACCTATTCTGATGGTGCTGTCAACGAAATTTTAGACATGTTTGGAAGTTTGTAATTCATAACATGGGCGTGTTTTTGCTGTTACAGGCGGTAAATTGTAGGGCGCATATTATGCGCCCGCAGACTGTAGACAAACCATCCAAACCCGTCATCCCGCGCTTGACGCGGGAACCCGCCAGTAATTCCAAGCCCACAAAATAGGGGCAAAGCTCTGTTATTACGCATGGGATTGCGGGTCAAGCCCGCAATGACGTTGTAGAGCATCTAAATTAACACAGGTAACAATTTTAAGAATGTTTAATTAAAACCAACTTTTTTGGACAAACTATCCCGATTATTATTTGAAAACGGGGAGTGGGTTCATATGGATAAATCTAAAACAAATGTCAGCAACCATTCAAAGATTTTCTTAATGATTGGGCTGGCATTTTTGTTAATTTCATTGTTTGTAAGCTTGATATTTAACATGGTAGGGGCAACCCAAGCCAAACAGGCAGGGCAAGAGGTTTTCCACCAAGATGCCCTGCCAGCTTCATCACAAAGAAAGCAAGGTTATGATAAAAATTATCTTGTTCCCGTTGGCATAACCACTGGCGTGCGGTTTTCCACTGAAGGCATTGTGGTTTTGGGAGCGGGAGATGTTGTTCTGGCAGACGGCACAGTAACATCCCCAAGCCGCGATAAATTGTTGCCAGGGGACATTGTAACAAAGGTATCAGGAAAACAAGTGCAGGACATTAACGAAATGACAAAGGCCATCCACGCTGCGGGTGGCACTGTTGTGTTGGGAATTTTACGGGATGACGTTCCCTTAAATGTAGAGCTTACCCCTGTGCGCTGCGGCGAAGAGGGTCTTTCAAAAATTGGCTGTTGGGTGCGGGATAGCACCCAAGGCATTGGCACAATAACATACTATTGCCCCCACACATGGCGTTTCGGGGCGCTGGGTCACGGCATTATGGATGTGGACACAGGAAGGCTGTTATCGGTGCGAGAAGGGCAACTTCTGGAATGTAGCATAATTGATGTGCGCCACGGGAAAAAAGGCGCACCAGGGGAGCTTATTGGCGAAATAAAGCCAGACCTTGCCGTTGGCGAAATCACCAAAAACTGCCACCTTGGCATTTATGGCAACATCAACCGAAGCCACCAATCCTTGCCTACAATCCCCTTTCCCACTGCCTGCCACCTAAGCACCACCCGCGGCCCTGCCAAAATCCTCTCCAACATAGAAGGCGGCCCCATCCGCGCCTATGACATTTTCATCGAAAACATCAACCAAGACCAAACCAGCGAAAAAGGCATGGTCATCCGCATCACCGACCCCACTCTCATCAAGCGCACAGGAGGCATAGTCCAAGGCATGAGCGGCAGCCCCATAATCCAAAGCGACCACCTTGTTGGAGCAATAACCCATGTATTCGTCCAAAACCCCCTGCGCGGCTACGGCGTTTTTATTGACAGGATGTCCGCTGAATAGCTTTAGAGCGTGTTAACATAAAGCTATTCAGTTTCAGGATTGTCGGGGCTTTCAATGTCGTTAATTTTTGGCAGCTTGCGGATTTTGGGGATAAGGACAAGGAAGATGCCCAGGGCTATGTAGGAAACCCCTTGGAAAATGAAAATGTAATCTACGGCGTATATCATGCTACCTACAAAGCCACCTACAAGCGCGCCCAGCACGGTTATCATAGCCGCTGGCGTGGTGAAAATAGAGCCTACCCGCCCCATCATGTCCTTTGGGGTTATTTTTTGCATATAGGAGTTTATTACGAGCCCAAAAACAGTGCCAAATGCGGCGGCTAGGATTTGGAATGTAAGGGCAACGCCGAAGTTGTAAGGCAAAATGAGGGTGATGGCAATGCGCATGAAGCCCACGATAAGCAACACTATAAAAATCATTGGTCCAATTTTAATTTTTTGACCCATTGCCCCTGTAAGGGCAGAGGCAACAATGCCGCCAACAAGCACAAGTGTGGTAAATACTATATAACCTTGCGACCCCACGTGATACTCAAAAAATTCAGGGCGGTTTACATATGCCACCTCGCCCACAAAACTCAAAGCTACTGTGGCAACAAGGAAAAATAGCAGGGCATTGCCCACCACAAATTTACCTCCAATTTTTAAGTCTTTTATGTAGTCGATTTTTTCCTTTAGTTTGCCGTCGCCTTTCTCGGCAGGGTCTTTAAGGAGTAACGAAAACAGGAAGGCGATGACCAAAAGGCCAGCAGAAGCACCGTATACCAACGAAAAGTCTGTCACGTCACCTAGAACAAAAAACAGAGCAACGGCAACCAACAAGCCCCCTGACATGGCTATCAAATTTGCAAAGGAATTCGCCTTCATTAGCTCGTCAGATTTTACCAGTTGGGGCAAAAGCGCGCCTGATGCCGACCCTTCAAAAAGGCGGGCAACGGAATAGGTGATGATAACGGCGAACATGAACATTATGCCAATGTTTTCCAGCAACGGGGTAAACGCCAGAAGAGCCAAGGGAATAAATTCCAAAACAATGGTAATCCGCATTATGGAAACCTTGTTGCGCCTGTCCACAACAGGCCCTACAGCAAAGGCAAAAATGTGCGGCAGGGCAATTAAAGCACCTGCAATTCCTGTGTAAATAGGGTTTTCATAAAGCAAATGAATTGATAGCAACATAAAAATTTGAAAAATGCCCCCTCCAAGAGCAGAAAGCACCCCGTAAACCAAAAACCTGCGAAACATTTTGTTGCCTTTGAAAAGCTCTAGCATAAAAACCTCCGAATTTTATGTATATTTTTGTGTCATAACCATCATAGCATTATGGGGTTATATTGTCAATCAACCAGCGGTTGATATTTTGGTTGAGTTGAAAAATTTTTCTTGACATAGAGGGATGATTATGATAATATATTTGCATAACAAAATATTAAGCTTCAGGGCAGGGTTAAAATCCCGACCGGTGGTGACAGTCCACGAGCTACGTGTTTCTTTGAAACGCTACGCATGAATCGGCGAAATTCCGATACCGACAGTAACCTTAGTGTGTTTTTCGGCACTTTGGAAGTCTGGATGGAAGAAGCAAGCTACTTTTTTGTGGCTTATTTTGACATCTCTCGCTCTGGCAACTAAAAGGAGAGATTTTTTTATGCAAAAGAAACACCAGCTGTTCAACACCCGCACCTTGACCATTTTGGCTATGATGTCCGCCTTAGCTTTTCTGCTTGCGGCATTTGTGCGGTTTCCTGTTATCCCCGCCGTACCTTTTCTTCGGTATGACCCCAAGGACATCGTTATCGTAATTGCAGGGTTTATGTTTGGACCTCTTGCGGCTTTGATAATGACGGTTGTGGTTGCTTTGGTGCAGATGTTCACCACATCAGCAACAGGGGTTTGGGGCTTTGTGATGAATGTAATTTCGGGGGTGGCATTTGCCTGCACCGCGGCATTTATCTACAGCAAAAAGCGCACCATGTCAGGGGCGGTTATCGGGCTTGTGGCAGGAACAGTCGCCATGACGGTGATAATGATGCTCTGGAATTACATAGTTACCCCCACAATAATGGGGTGGCCAAGGGAGCGTGTTGTGGATATTTTGGTAACGGGCATTATGGCGTTTAACCTGTTTAACGGTGTTGTAAACTCCGCCTTTGCCATGTTGCTTTACAAGCCTGTGGTTATTGGCTTGCAGAAAACTGGGCTTTTGCCTTCCCAACCAAAAAAGGACGGGGAAAAGCGCAAAGTCTTTAGCCCAGCCCTTATAGGGGTTTCCCTATTCGTTTTATTAACTGCGGTTTTGTGGTATTTGGCAATTCAGGGTGTTATTGGTAGTTAAATAGGTAAGGGGGGCGCAATGCCCCCCCTTTTTTTATTTGCATCAGCTAATACTTACCAAAATCAGACTTTAAATAATCTTTAGCGCGGCTGCCTGCGTTGCCCGTAACAGGGGCTTTATACGCCCCTGACATTTGGCGGTAATCTATAGATTGGCGGGGCTTGGCATCTCTCTTGGCTGCTGTTGTGGCAGATGTCACACCCGCGGCTGTGCGGGCAGGTCTTGGTGGCGGCCATGTTTGGGGCGTAGGAACTTGGGCGGTTTCAAGGGCAATTCGTATCTTGGAGAAATCCCCAGGAAAATCCCCTGACACATTTCTGCCCGACCCCTTATCTTCAACAGCCTTTCTAATGGTGTCCACATTACGGGAAACCTGGGCAACAGAATTGTTAAACGCCGAGGTGTACTTATCAAATTGCCTTAAAGACACATCCACCTTCAAATGGGCGTTTAGGTTGCCTTTGCCAAAATCTACCATGGCATCGGTGGCTTGCTCTAAATATCGGGAAGTGGCGGTTCGTATCTCATTAAAGTTTTTTGCAAGCTCGTGCCATTGTCCTCTATATCGGTCGGCAGGCATAAGGTTTTGCTGATGGCTCTCAAGGGCCCCCGCCGCCATTCGGTTAGCATCAGAACAAAGAGATTGCATGGTTTTGGTCAAATTCTCTAAGGGGCGCGACAATGGCCCGCGCATTTTTGTGGTCATTGCCATGGCAAACTGACCATCTGCCAATTTGCTAATTAACCCCGCAATTTTGTCAATATCATCAATAACAGATTGTATGGCGCGGTTTGCACCTTCTGCAATATCTAAATAAATGCCGCTAAACTCGCCTCTCGGGGTCACGGTGGCAAGGTCGCCACGGCTTGCGTTTAATTCCACTTTAGCAAGAAATTCCTTTAATTTGTTCAAGCCGTTTTGGGTGTGGCGCATCTGCTCTGCAATTTTACCAACCTCGTCATTGCCCTTGTATGTGGTAATGCCCTCTGCAAGCTCTTTAATGGGCTTTGCAATAGATTGGTTAAGGGAGTTACCAAGAGCAATAATGATAAACACCAAAACCAAGCCGCCCCCTGAAACTGATAACAACGTCATCACAGAAGCCTCTGCCAAAAATAACAGCAGAGTGGCAACAGCGGTAAAAACCACAACCAAAACCACAATGCCGATAAAAACCGCGGTAATTTTCGAGCTTATTTTTCTCTCACTCATCTCATTTGCTCCTTTTTGCCAAAATCAATTGGGCAATCTCTAAATCCATAGGGTGGGTGATTTTAATGTTTTGCGGGCTGCCCCTTACAAGGCGGGGCTTAATGCCCAAAAGCTCCACCAGCTGACAATCATCATAAGCGTCTGCATATCCATGTTCATGGGCTTTTTTAATTACTTCCAACTGAAAAGCCTGGGGGGTTTGCACCGCAAAAATGCTTTCACGGGGGAGGGTTTTGTCCACACACATATTTGTGTCGGCAATTTTAAGGGTGTCTGTAACAGGAGTCGCTAAAGTTGCCCCGCCGCCTTCGTAAGCCGATGCCAATAGGGTTTGGATTTTGTCGTCATCAACAAAGGGTCTGGCGGCATCGTGGATAAGAACAAGCCCGCCATCCACAAAGGAAAGCCCCTTTGCCACAGACTGCTGGCGGGTTTCCCCGCTGTCTGCAATTTTGGAAAGCTTGGATAAACCCAAGCTTTCACAAAACCCCCAAAATTCAGATGACGCTACAATTATTATTTGGTCTATAAAAGGGCTGGCTTCAAAGGTTGCCAGGCTATGCTCGATAACGGTTTTGTTGCCAAGCTTCAAAAACTGCTTGGGCAAATCCCCGCCAAAGCGAGTGCCTTTCCCTCCAGCCACCACAATAACAGCACATGTTAAGTTTTTATACATACACCCATTTTACCACAGTCCCCACGGTTTTGCAAGCCAAATATTATTAATGATTTTCCGACTTCTCCGCAATTTCCTTAGTGGGGTGAATAGTGCCAAAAGGATGGTCAGGCGGTGCGTAAACAGAGTAAAGTTTAAGAGAAACGCGCCCTGTGTTTGTGATATTATGCCAAATATTAGCAGGCACAAAAACGGCAGAATTTTCAAAAATGGGCTGCACAAAGCTAAGGTCGTCTTTATGCTCTCCCATCTGCACCATGCCCTTGCCCTGCTCAACCCGCAAAAATTGGTCTATCCCATTATGTTGCTCCAAGCCCAAATCATCCCCTGGCTCAACACTCATCACTGTAACCTGCAAATGGCTTCCGCTCCAAATTGCCGTGCGAAATGTATCGTTTGCAACAGTTGCCTTTTCAATATCAACCACAAAAGGTCTGCCACCAAAATCTTGTGTCATTTTTCATCTCTCCAATTAAAATCTTTAATTATCCTATTAAATAACTAGGAAAATAGTTCCAAACCCTCTTAAAATAAGGGTCCTGAAAGTTAGTGGAAAAGTGTGTGGAAAACCGCGCCCCGCAAAGGTTGATTTTACGCCATTGTTTACGCAAACCCTGTGTTTATGCGGTTTTCACCTGTGTCATAAATCCAAAGTAATCCACAAAGTTATTCACACTTAGAAGTGGAAACCCCACAAAACAAGCATCTTTTTACATCAAAATGCAAAAAATGAATGGCTATTCATTTCAGACCGTAGGCAAACCCTCCAAACATGTCATCAGAGCCTGCCACGTGATTGACACAAAATGTAATAAGATAAAAAATTCAAAAAAGTCTTGCATTTATTTTGGGGTTGTGCTATAATGTCTGGGTTAGTTAAATTTAAATTTAAGGAGGATGAAGGATGAGTCCAATTTATATAACTTTGACGGCTATCTTGGGATTGGTTTGTGTCGCTTTGGTAACGGTTATTTTGATGCAAAAGAAGCGTGATGCAGGCTTTTCTGGCGCAAGCAACATGTCTGGCGGCGGAGAAGGGCCAACCCACTTTGAGAAAAACAAAGGCCGCACCAGAGAAGGCAAGTTGGCAAGGATGACTAAGGTTTTAGCTGCCGTTTTCATGGTAATGTCTTTGGTTGTTGGGTTTTTGGTGTAGAACGCGTTCTGTAATATTTGTGACGATACAAGCATATAATACAAAATATAAGGCATGACATTGGGTCATGCCTTTTTTATAGAAGTGGGGGTGATGCTTTGGAAATCAAATTTACTTTGGTGGTCATTTGTTTTTTATTGGCTTTAAGCCATAAAAGCCGCTGGCTGAATGAGCGGGATTGGTTGCTGTTGGTTCTCGCCATGGCTTTCACTGTGGGGGCGGACTTCTTTTTGACCATCCTGTTTAATTATCCTGTTGGCGTTGCTGTTTTTTGCTTCGCCCATGTGTTTTATGCCTTCCGCTATGGCGGCAACAGGGTTTGGAGGTTTTTCCCCCTTGCTCTGCCCTTGCCTATAACTTTGCTCATACTCACAGGTGAACCTCTTTTGGTGGTTTCTTCCCTTTATGCAGGTTTGTTTGTAATATCCCTCACAACCGCAATCCGCACGCTGGCAACAAAAAAATATCCCGCCCCAAACAATGTCCTTGTTGTGGCGGGTATGGGTCTATTTGTGATTTGTGATGTTTTTGTGGCAATCTTTAACTTGGTAGGCATGGGCTTTATAGCTAATCACGCCTTAGGGGAGTTTGCCGTGGATGCCATCTGGCTATTTTATGCCCCTGCCCAAATTTGCCTCGCTTTAAGCGGCACGAAATTTGCCCGCAAAAAACCTACTTCTTTATGTCCATCTTCACTTTCTCCACCTTTAGACGCTTGCCCTTCATCTTCAAGCCAGTAAGCTTTGATATGATAATATCTGCCATGTCCTTAGGCACTTCCACAAATGAATAGCTTTCAAAAATTTCAATGCTGCGGATGTTTTTGCCAGGCAAGCCAGTTTCCCCAGCAATTGCCCCAACAAAGTTGCCAGCGGCAACCCTGTCTTTTTTACCTACATTAAACATCAAGCGCACGCGAGGTCCGCGAGGGTTAACAAAAACCCCGCCTTTGTCCCCCGACTTATGCTTTTGGCGGCTGCGCCAAATGCGCACCTCTTCTTTTTTGATGCTGTCCTCGCCGCCAGCGATATATTCCACATCACTAGCAAAAAGCATTTTGAGAACACCTGCGGCAATGTCCTCTGGGTTAATTTCTTTTTCCATAAGGCTTGCCACAATGCCTTTATGCTTTTCAAGCAGCCCATTTTCGATAGTCTGCTCAATATCAAGGGCAATACGGGCGGCTCTCGCCCCTTCCACCTCTGCCAATGTGGGGATTGGGGCAAGCTCTAACTTTTGCTTGGTAAACCGCTCTAAATCCCGCACTTGGGCAAATTCTTTGTTGCCTGTGATAAGGGTTAGGGATGTGCCAGAGCGTCCAGCCCGCCCTGTACGCCCAATTCTATGAACATAAAATTCCATATCTTGAGGCAGGTCGTAATTTATAACATATTCCACATGGTCAATATCAAGCCCACGGGCGGCAACGTCTGTAGCAATAAGCATGTCAATGCGGCCCTTCTTAAAGCTTTCCATGACGGCATTTCTAGCAAATTGCTTCATATCCCCATGGAGGGTTTCTGCGAAATACCCGCGGTTGCGCAGCTTTTCTGACAGCTCCTCCACCATTTTTTTGGTATTACAAAAAATCATGCTGCGCTTTGGGTTGTAATAATCAATAAGACGGCAAAGAACTTCCATTTTTGTGCCGCGGGGGATGTCGTATAAAAACTGCTTAATATTAGGAAGGACAAGCTCTTTTCTCACAACCTTAATAATCACAGGGTCTTTTTGATAATTTTTGGTTATCGCCATAATCTCAGGGGACATGGTGGCAGAAAACAGCAGGGTTTGCCTCTCGCTTGGCACCTCCTTCAGCACCGTTTCAATATCATCACGAAAGCCCATGTTTAGCATCTCATCAGCTTCATCTAAAATAATCATCTGCAAATTAGCAAGCTTTAGGGTGCGCCTGCGCAAATGGTCCATAATGCGCCCAGGTGTGCCAATTACCACCTCTGGGCTGCGCTTTAGGGCGTTTATCTGTAACTCAATACTCTGCCCGCCATACACGCAAACAATGCCTGTCCCCTGCTTATATTTGCTGAAATTGCGCATTTGGGCGGCAACCTGCTGGGCAAGCTCGCGGGTGGGACACATAATCAAAACCTGGGTCTTGCCTTTTAGCTCGGGGTCAATTTTTTCAATGGCAGGTATGCCAAAGGCGGCTGTTTTCCCCGTTCCTGTTTGGGAATGACCAATCACATCTCTGCCGCTTAAAACAGCAGGGATGCCCTTAGCCTGAATATGGCTAGGGGTTTTAAAGCCCATATCATCCACTGCCCGCATAATCTCACTTGATATATTAAGGTCTGCAAATACCGTTTCTTCTGTATTTTCTGACGCTAAATTCACGTTTTTGTCCTCTGACATTCATAATCCTCTTTTCGTAAAATTGCTTTTTCCTAATTATATCACACAATTATAAAATTAGCAACAGGGCATTTAAAAATCATTAAATGCCCTGTTGCTATTATTTTTGCACTGGGTTTGCCAAATGCCAACCGCATTTTACCTGAATTTTTGCGTCCATCTATTGCCATAGAAACCAACACCAATTTCCGAATAGCTTGCAGTTAGAATTGCACCTCTATGCCCTGGCGAACTCATCCAATCCCTCACCGCTTCCGCTGGCGAAGTCTGACCCGCAGATAAATTTTCAGCCATAGCCCCTCCAAATAAGCCCATTCCAAAAACCTCATCAGAAATCACCCAGGGATTGCCATATACTGGACTTTCGTGGGCAATATAACCTAAATTAGCCATTTCTTGCGATTTAAACCGAGCCGCCATTGCAAGGGTTTCGTTCATCACGAGAGGGTTAAGTCCATAGTTTGCACGTTCGATGTTGGTAAGGCGAAGCACTTCTTGTTCAAATTCATTTATGCCGCCAAGGTAATTATACGCTTCAATCCATAAATCAAGCTCCTCGGGCGTTATGCGTTGATTGGTAAGGCGCGGCAATCCTGTGAACAAACTATCATCAGGCAACAGCCTTAACATGGTTATAATTGACTGCTCACGAGTAAAATTTCCTGTTGGGTTAAATTGGTTATTGCCAACACCGCCCATGATGTCCGCCCCCTGTATCTGCCCTACGGCCTCGGTTGCCCAGCTTGCTATTTGGGCATTATCCGCAAAGGTCGGGGCTACAATTGGCAGGGGCTGGTCTATTTGAGCAATGAGCCTTGCAAGCATAACCGCCGCCTCTTGGCGCGTGATTGTGCCGTTGGGGTTGAAATTTCCATCACCAACACCGCCTACTACTCCTAAACCGCCCATTTTCTGCACATTTATGTCGTTGGTATCATTGAATGTGGCGCGTTCGGTTATTTCTCTGCCTGTTACAGTTTCATAAAGGGCAACAGCTAGGGCGGCAAATTCCCCTCTTGTGGCGTTGGCTGTGAAGTTGGTTTGTAGATTGGCAGGGATTAAGCCGCGGGTGTGAGCTTGGGTTATGCCATCCACCGCCCATGATGACGCGGTGAATAGGTTGGGTGTTGAAACAGCTGTGTTTGGCGACCCAGTTGCTGTCAAGGCTGCATAATCTGACTGAACAAATCTAAGCACATGATGTGCCCCGTCTTTGTAAAAAAGATAGTTACCAAAACTGTAAATGGTTGCATGTTGCGAGCTAAATGGTTGCATGTGTTCTCTGGATATTAATAGATTTCCCTCGCTATCTGAAATGCCGATAAGGCTCCCGCCAGGAATGGAATCGCTGGTAAGCAACACTCCATCAGAATTTGCAAAAAAAGACAAGCTCCTGTCGCTGCCAAAAAAGGGCTGCACCCTGCTAAACATCATTGGATTTAAACGGCTATTATGTCCACTGTTGGCAGTCAAAGGAAGGGAAACACCATTTCTTACAAAATCTCCCGATGCATTTGCCAAAAATTGACCACCAGTTGCACGGTTTGCAATTATGTTTCCATCGGGAGAGAGTCCAAGAATTAAATGAAATTCATAGCTTGCCAAAGGAAGCACGAATCTGCCGCTGCCATGCATGATGCCCGTCATGCCGCCTTGCTCTACAACCCAGTATCCATCTTGCAAAGGATGAACAACATCAAACTGCGGAGCAACAATTTCATTGCCTTGCGTGTCAATGAACCCCCAAAGATTCCCGCTGCGGACAGCACCAAATCCACCCTCAAATGTTTGAAACTCGTCATATATGCCTATGGGAACGATAAAATCTCCCTGCGTATTTATCAACCCCTGGGGTAGTACGCCCACTTGCCTTCTTATAGGGCAATTAAATTGTGTTACTTGACCTTCGTCCCCAAACACTATAGCGACACCGTCATGAAAGGCGCGAATTCTAGAGTATTCAGAGGTATAAGGCACTATCAAACGCCCAGTTACATCGTATACCGCCACACGCTGGCCCGACGAATCAAAACGCCGCACTGTAATAAGTCCGCCATATCCAACCGAAACATTAATGCCATATTCCGAGCCAAATGACATATGCACCCGACCCGATTCATCAACTATATCAGTGCGGTAAATGTCAAGAACGCCGACACCTGAGCCGCCTCCGCCTCCAAGCCGAATATATTCTTCTAAAGAAAACGGAATCGAATTTGAACCAGTGCGAGAAGCCCAATTGCCGTAGCGTAGCGCAGTAAAACCGTCAATAAAAATATTGTGCATTGTGTGGGCAGCAAAATAACCCCTCCCCAAACCATCAGCTCTTATCATTTCATGCTCAAGATAAGGCAAGATATTGTTTCCGTTCATATCATATAATGCCACTGCATGAAACCCTTGCACCAATATCACATTTGTGGAAAGAAACGACATGGTTCGGTATTTACCAATCGGGATAATGAGATTACCCTTTTCGTCCACTATTCCACGAACCTCAACATTTGTTCCCGGAACTCTCACGCGCAGTATAAACCGAAATCCATCTTCAAACGGAACAAAGTCAAATACGCTTATAAATTCAAATCCATCCGCCATTTCGGTGAAATTAATATCACCAAGCACTGTTTCAAGAAAGTTTTGCGGTTGAGCGGCGTCCGTTTGCACTGCGGGAACAGACACACCCAGCCCCATCGCCACAAAAAGCCCCAAAACAAGGCTGCTCGCCTTCTTAAACATCCCGTATTTCTTCATGTTTGCCACTCCTTTGTCTGCTAAAATCTCATTTATTTATCACCCTATATTGTAGCACAACCGCACAAAAAATTTCAACCCCATTTTGAAATTTTATAGGTCATTTTAATTTTGTTAAATGCCTATTTCAGGGGGTTTGCGCACAAATTTAAAAAATGCTTGACAACTTGTTACAAATCTGTTAAGATATGAATAACTTGTTAATAAGGGGCTGGGCTGATGCTAAGTCGCGCCCTTTAAATTTACCAAATTTTAATAGAAATGACCTTTAAGGCGTATACATTTGGTAAATAATGACTATATTGTAAAATACAACCAAATAATTATGAATTTTCCAGTCATAATTGTTACAAATTCTTTAACATTATAGTCAAATTTAAGGAGGAAATTGAAATGGAGAACAACGGCAGTAGGAAAAAATTCAAGGTGAATTTTAAAAAATTTAATATGGTAATAGCAGGGGCTTTAATCGCCCTAACAGTGTTTCTGGCAAGTGCGGACATCTTTGAAGGTGCTACCTTTGGCGTTCTGGTAATTGACAATGGCGAAACTTCCGACATTTACACAAGTGCCGCAACCGTTGGCGACTTGCTTCAAGAGCTTGAAATCGAACTTCATCAATTTGACAGGGTTTCTTTGGCAAGCTACACCCCCCTCACCCGCGGCACTGTAATCGAAATTGACCGTGCAATCCCTGTAAACATCAGCATTGACGGTGCTGTGGCAACAATTGCCTTTTATGCTCGTCCAGACGCAGGGCTTGCCGCTTTGGTATCGGACTTCCGCAGAGCAACCCGCGGCAACTTTATCTTCGATAGAGAGCTTGCCCACCACCGCCCAGAAGCTGGGGAAACCATCCACCTGCAAAGCGTAAATTGGGAAACCCGCGAAGTAGAAAACCTAACACCTTACAATAGAGAATATGTCGAAACTTTTGCCCTGCCAGTTGGCGAAACCTTGGTTTACCGCGAAGGTATGCCTGGTAAGCGCATTACAACTTACAATGTTGAATATGTGGCCCGTCGGGAAAGCCGCCGTGAGGTTTTGTCTGATGTAATCATCAGCGAACCTCAAGCAGAAATTGTTCACATTGGTGTGCCTTTGCCTGCGGGAACGGGCTTGTCTGCCTCTGGTGAGGTTTTTAACTACAGCCGCATGATAACGGTTGAATCCACTGCATACACCCTTAGCGTGTCATGCACAGGGCGCACCCCCGACCACCCCCATTGGGGCAGAACCGCCAGCGGAATGATGGCACAGGTTGGCATTGTAGCTGTTGACACAAATGTAATCCCCTTCCACACCCGCATGTATATCGAAGGTTACGGCTTTGCTGTTGCAGGCGACCGCGGCGGCGCAATCCGCGGCTATAAAATTGATGTTTTTATGGACACCATGGCGGAAGCCCGCCAATGGGGCAGACAGCACGGCGTAAGAGTTTGGATTTTAGAAGATTAGAAAATAAACAATGCCCCGCCAAATCAAACGGCGGGGTTTTTATTTTATTATTTTGGTGTTCCGCCTAAAGATATGATTTCATCTTTAGCCATTTCTATAAAAGCCTGCAATTCCGAGTATCTACGGGGCGGATTCTTCATTAAATCTGCCATCCTGCCCGCATACCTTTGCGAGATTTGAAACTTCTCCTTCTCGAATTCATTCAATCGGAGTTCCAAATCTGAAATTCTTTCTTCATTACTCATTTTTAATCCTCCTTCCGCACATTTTAGGGCTTGACAAAAGAGGCTCTGGTGTTGTAATATTAACACTGAGCCTTTGGCTTTAAGGCACGCTGGGTGGAGTTTTTCTACGACTTGACCGCCCAGCGTGTTCTTTTCATGCCACCCACAAAATTTGTGGGAATGTGTATATTATAACCTTATCAAAGAAGGTTGTCAAGAAGTTTTGCATAAAGTTTCGTAAGGGTCGCAATGTTTTCGCGGAGTACAAAAAACGCCACCCCGCACCACCCTACGCGTCACCCCGCGCTTGATGCGGGGTCTTGTCAGTTGGTGCTAGCCCCATCAAGTAGGGGCTTGGAACAACTGATGGGGTCCCGTGTCAAGCACGGGATGACGTTGCTTAGGGGGTGCGGAGTGACGTGTGGGATTGCTAGAGGGCATTAATCCCTATACCGCCCTCTGCGGCGTTCTTCATATTCTGGCACTTCCGCCTTTTTTAGAATTTTAATTTCTGTGGCGTGGTATGTGTTTATGCTTGGGGCGTCTTTAGGGTTTTTGCGCACAGCCGCCCGCAAGGTTTGCCGCAGGATGGTTGTGGAAATTACCTCCCCTTCTCCATCGGGGGCTTTGATAATGTCGCCAACCCCAGGCATAATCTTGTTAAGCTCGTTATAATGGCTTTCTTCATATTTTAGACAGCACATTAGTCTGCCGCAAACCCCGCTAATTTTCGTGGGGGACAGGGAAAGGTTCTGGTCCTTAGCCATTTTGATAGACACAGGATGAAAGTCTGGTAGAAAAGTAGAGCAGCACAAGGTTCGCCCGCAGACCCCAATGCCGTTAAGAAACTTGGACTCGTCCCGAACGCCAATTTGGCGCAGCTCTATCCGCATACGGAAAACGCTTGCAAGCTCTTTTACAAGCTCGCGGAAGTCCACCCGCCCGTCTGCCGTAAAATAAAATATAATTTTAGCCGCATCAAAGGTAAGCTCAACATCAACAAGCTTCATGCCAAGCCCGTGCTTTTCAATCCGTTCCAAGCACACACCAAAGGCATCTTCTTCCCTCTTTTTGTTGGCTTCCAGGGTAACTAAATCTGCATCTGTTGCAATTCGGGTAAGCTTTCGCAGAGGTTGCCATGCCGCCTCCACCCTATCCACTTTGTTTGACACAACAACAGTGCCATATTCCATGCCCCGCACCGTTTCAGCAATAACGCCAGTGTCTGCATCAATTTGTTGCCCTGCTGGGTCAAAATAATAAATTTTGCCCGCCTTTTTAAAGCGCACGCCAATAACCTCCATGTCTTTGGCGACTTTTCCTTCGGTTTTATCTTTATCGAAATGTCTTTTCATAGGTTTCTCCTTTATGCGTGTACATGTCAATTTTGATTATACCACAAGGAAATCCCCTGTGCAATGTTATTTTTTCACTTGACAAATGGCATGTGATGGGGTATAATAATAGTGTTATACACTACACCGAAAAGGAGAGATTCACAATGAGAAAGTTTGTTTTACCTGCTCTATTGTTGGTTTTTGGTCTTGCTATTTTTACAGGCTGCGGCGACCGCCCAGTGCCTGTAACTGCTGACAATCCTCTGATTGGTACTTGGGATTGGCCTGGTTTGCCTGGTTTTTATGTGTTTAATGCTGATGGCACAGGCAACCGCGGCAACGGCATGGACCATTTTGACTGGTGGACGGATGGAAACCTGCTTGCCATGAACATGACCAGTGGCGTAACCCGCGACACCCGCGGCGTAATCAATAACGAGCGTTGGGATTTCACCCTAACGGACAACGGAAACACCTTGCGCATTGACAGCAGACAGGAAAGAGGTATGAACTTTACCTACACTAGAGCAAACTAATATTATATAAAATCCCTGCGGGTATCTCGTAGGGATTTTTGATTTACAGTATTGAAGTTTAGGGTAATTCATGTTACAATAGGGTTGGTGATGTGAATTGGATAAACTTGAAGCTCTGTTGGCGGGGCATGAAGAACAGGTGTTGCATGACATTGATATTAATTTTAAAAATATACATTTGGTACAACCCTGCCATGAATATTTACAATCTTTTCGGGAAGCTATTATGGAATACACTGCTTTTCGGGTGGAAGATTTTGTTTATCCAAAAATAACCACACAGCGGGACGCAAATGCCTATTTTAGGCGTTTGGCGCGGTACCGAAAAGGCAAAGTGCCAAAGGGTCATGTGCAAAGCTCTGCTTTTTGGTTGGTTGACGGGGTGAATTACCTTGGAAGCGGCGATGTAAGGCACGAGCTTAATGAGCAATTGTGCAGGCTTGGTGGGAATATTGGCTATTCTATACGCCCTGCTGCGTGGAGGCAAGGTCTTGGCACGGTTCAGCTTGGTCTGTTATTGCAAGAAGCTGTAAAAATCGGCGTTTTGCGCCCTACCATAACTTGCTTTGATGATAACATAGCATCAATCAAAGTTATTGAAAAAAATGGCGGTGTGCGCGTTAATATGGTAACAAACCGTGTGCGCGGTGAAAAAAGGTTAACCCGTATTTATGAAATTGAAATAGACCTGTTCTGAAACCTGCTTTCGTCATATTTTTGAGGATTTTTGTTGAAATGCAAGGGGGCAGGTTCCTCACATACCCGAAGGTATGTGAGGGTTCTGACGCTGTAGCATTTCGGCAAAAAGACCAAAAAGATGGCGGAATGAGGTTTCAGAACAGGTCTAATTAGCCAAGGAGAAAGAAAAAATGATTAAACCCCCTTTGATTTTAGGTATAGAAACATCCTGCGACGAAACCGCCGCCGCCATAGTTGCTGACGGCAGCCTTGTGCTGTCCAATGTAATTTATAGCCAAATTGACATTCATAGAAGCTTCGGGGGAGTTGTGCCAGAGATTGCCGCAAGAAATCACGTTGGCAAAATTGATTTTGTTGTGCAAAAGGCTTTGGATGACGCAAAAGTCACTCTAGGCGACATTTCTGCGGTGGCAGTAACCTATGGGCCTGGTCTTGTTGGGGCTTTGCTTGTTGGCGTTAACTTCGCTAAGGCTTTGGCTTTTGGCGCAGATTTGCCTTTAATTGCCGTTAACCACTTAGAGGGGCATATTGCCTCAGCTTACCTAGAAAATGCTGATTTTAAGCCGCCATTTGTCGCTATGATTGTATCTGGAGGGCATAGCCACCTTGTCCATGTGCGGGATTATGGGGATTATCAAGTTTTAGGCAGAACCCAAGACGACGCTGCAGGGGAAGCTTTTGATAAGGTGGCGCGGGTGCTTGGTCTGCCCTATCCAGGGGGCATAGAGGTGGATAAGCTATCAAAACAGGGCAATCCCACCGCCATAGCATTTCCCAGAGCAAAACTTGAAAACAACTTAAATTTTAGCTTTTCTGGGCTTAAGTCAGCGGTTATAAACTATCTTAACACTGCCAAAATGAAAGACGAAATAATAAATCCCGCAGACATTGCCGCATCCTTCCAAGAAGCGGTGGTTGACGTTCTTACCAAAAACGCCATGGAAGCCTGTAAAATCACAGGTTGCAACCGCTTGGCAGTAGTGGGTGGTGTGGCTTGCAACAGCCGCCTGCGTGAAGCCCTAACAAAACTTTGCGATGAAAACAGTATAAAACTGCACATACCCAAACCTATATATTGCACCGACAACGCCGCAATGATAGCCGCAGCCGCTCGCCACCACTTCCAAACAAAAAGCTTCGCAACCCTAAATCTAAACGGCAATCCATCTTTAACTTTATAAATAAGGGACGCATTCAAGCGTCCCTTAAACTTTCCTACCTAGTCTATTAAATACCGACCGAACTCAATGCTAAAACGTGAAGGGCTTTCGTTAAGGTTGCTCATATTCCTTTGATGCATCGCCCACATGAGATAAAGTTCATATATTTTAACAACTATCCTTCTAGGGTTTTCGGTGTCCTCGGAAAATGGTTGGCTGTCATAATAGCGCAACAAATCTGTGTGAAATATACCGCCCAACAACGCCCGCCCAACATATGTTACAAACTTTTCCTCGAAAAAGGCGTTGTCGGTAATGCCAATATAATCTTTTGCTATCTCTAATTGCTCAAGCGTGACAACATCGGAAAGGAAGTCAAAAGATTGCAAAAATCCCCAGTCTGCAATATCTGAAAAGTCATATTCCCAGTTTAGGAAAAAGTCATACCTTGCTGCGTCATAGTCAAATCCAGTATCCGCATCCAACTCATTAGAACAAGCGGCAAAAGCAAACAAAGCCAACACTAAGACACACAACTTTTTAAACATATCCAAATCCCTCCCAAATATAAGTTATTAAATTCTAAAAAACAAATAGCACAAACCCAAGGCTTGTGCTATTTGCCACCTCCCCGAGCTGGATTCGAACCAGCAACCCTTCGGTTAACAGCCGAATGCTCTGCCGTTGAGCTATCGAGGAATATTTAACTCACAATCAATTATAACATATATTTTATCCAATTGCAAGCTATTTTATTATTTTTTAATTACTAAACAAATCAATTTTTACTATATTCTCACAACTAAGTCCATCAAATTCCATCATCACAACCCAAGGCATTATATGAACCATATTCATAAAATCGTCATATCTATAACCATTATCATAATAATTTATAATGGTCGACAACGCAGTGCCATGAGTGCCAATTGCAATATTTTTACCTTGATGAATTTTCAATGCATCATTTAAAGCGCGAATATTTCTATCTTGGGTTTCCTGCAAAGATTCGCTTTCAGGTGCGTCTAATTTATAGGAAAAATCCGACCACTGCCTACTCGCAAATTCGTTAAAATCCTCAACCCAAACACCCACAGCGCGCTCTCTGAAATCCTCATTTGTATCAATGCCAATTCCAGATTTGCTTGAAAAATCAACCAAAGTGTCAAGAGTTCTCTTATAAGGGCTAGACAGAATAACATCAATTGATTTATCCTGTAAAAATTCAGTAACAAGAAGGCTTTCTCTCATACCCTTCGCAGACAAAGGACGAATGGCATCCTCCTTAACCGAAATATCAGTTTCAGCATGTCTAACAAAATAAACTCTTGTCACAAACTCACCTCTTACCAAAGTTCCCTCAAAACCAAACACGAACCCACACCATCAAATCATCTACTTTCCACATACCATTCACCCACTCTAAAGCAACTATCGCTAATCTAACCATCCGCTAT
>WQSI01000005.1 GCA_009787945.1 Defluviitaleaceae bacterium | reverse complement strand
TACCAAGCTGCACTACCAGTGCAGTAACAGTTGTGGAGTGTCAGAGGCGGGCGCATATATCGACAGAGTTAGAGCCGATAACCGCGCGGGCAAATTTTTGAAGCATGTAGTTTGCTTCGTTGTTAGCTTTACCAGAGCCAAAGAAAGTGATGGCTTCGCCGCCATTCTTCTCTTTAATGCCGCCTAACTTTTCATGGATAAGGCTTAGAGCTTCGTCCCAAGTGGCTGGCTCCATTTTACCATTTTTGCGGATAAGTGGAGTTTTTACGCGGCTTTCATGCTGTACATAATGATAACCAAAGCGTCCTTTTACGCAAAGAAGCCCGTTGTTTACAGCATCCATTACAGGCTCTGCACCAACAATTCTGCCTTCTTTAACAAGATAGTTAATTTGGCAACCAACACCGCAAAACGGGCAGGTGGCTTGGGTTTTTGTCACATTGCCTGCGCTATAAGGCACGTCTTTTTTGGTAACAAGAGCTTCCGTTGGACATGCCGCAACGCAGTTACCACAACGTACGCATTTTTCGGGGTCAAAATCAAAACCAAAACTGTCATCGGTTATTTTACCTCTAACATTTAAAGCTCCGCAGTGTTGCAGGTTGTTGGCAACTTTTGCACAAAGCTGGCATCTAATACACTTACTGCTGTCCATGGTGAAAACTTCAGTTTCGATAACAATATTTTCTTTCTTGTCTTGCTTTGGAATTTCCACGCCATATTCTTTGGCGTAGCTTACAAGCTTGCTGTTGCCTGTGGCGTTGGGGCTTGATGCATCCACGCTTGTCTTTGCAACAACATTCTCAAGAATGGATTTTCTCTCTGCCTTTACTTTGGCAGAGTTGGTTTGGACAACCATGCCGTCAGTTACAGGCACAGCACAAGAAACCATAAGATTGTCCTTGCCTTCGATTTCAACTACACAAATTCGGCATGTTCCGCCAGGTTTAAGACGAGGGTCGAAGCAGAAAGTCGGCACATGTATGCCGTTTTTCTGACATACTTGGAGAATGGTTTGACCCTGCTCTGCACAATAGGTTGAACCATTGATGGTAATTTTAGCCATTTTGTTTCCTCCTAAGCTTAGATTTTTTGATTTTTTTGTGTTAAATATTAATCAATATGCGGGGGTGGTTGATGCACATTGTTCAGTTGCTCGAATAAGGGGTTTGCGGCACCCTTTTTTATCATCGAAATTCCAAGGAGAACCACAATCTATGAGCAACTGGACAACACGCACCAACCGAGAACACCTAACTTTGATATAAAATTATCAATAATATTATGTTCAGAAAATGTAAAAATATTTAACACAAAAATAGTATACCATAGTTAATATTTTCCTGTCAAGTGTTTACAGTTATAGATTTTTATAATACTATATATTAATATCAGCGATAAAGACACGTTTTATATTTATTATTTCAAATTATTTCGATAAAAAAATATCAATATATAGAAATTTCAATTTGTAGTTGACAAGCTTTGGGTTATTGTGTATAATAAAGTCAATAAAACATCTCCGAGCTTGATGCCTAAGGGTTTGAACCTATGGATAAAAGCCGCGGGTGGTTAGGGAAACCTTGCCGCCTCCCCATTGGAAAGGAGAGCAAAAGCAAATTATTGCTTACTTTTGCGACCTTCCTAGGGTATGGTCGTTTTTTGATACTTTTTTAACAATATATTTAGGGGGTATACAGATGAGAGCATTTGCTATTTGCGGAATAACCAACAGCGGCAAAACCACCACAACCGAACATATTATTAGGGAGCTAATGGTGCGGGGCTATCGAGTAGGTTCTGTTAAATATATACATTGCGACGGTTTTGAAATGGATGCAGACCCAGAAACGGACACACGACGCCACCGCACGGCAGGGTCACAAATTGTATCTGCCCATGCTAAGGGCGAAACCAGCATAATGTTCCCAAACCGCATATCAACAGAAAAATTATTAAATTTTTATCAAGAAGAATGTGATTGGGTGGTGCTAGAAGGTGTCAGCGACATTTTAGTGCCAACAATTGTAACGGCTCACACCGAGGAAGATTTGCGCATGAAATGGAGCGACATGGTGTTTTGCGTATCTGGACGAATTTCCTCTGAAATTGATGAGTATTACGGCGTTCCCGCCATTGATGCCACAAAAGACATTATCCAGATGGTTGACCATATCGAGGACAGGGTGTACCATTGGCAACCTGACTTTAACCGTGTTCGCTATCTAATAAACAGCCTGCAATACCCCGCCCACACATGGAGGTAAAATTATAATGATTGATTATGTGCCAATAATAAGATACGACAGCAGAGGCATACACGAGATAACCGACCCTGTTGTACGCGAAACCCGTGCAAACCTAATAATAAATGGAACGCCCTATCTTTCCGTTATGGTTTTGCCCCAATTTTTGGAAGAGTGGGCAGTTGGTTTTATGTACTCTGAAGGCTTAATAAAAGTTTTTGATGATATTAGAAGCATAAAAGCCACTGCAGACGGGGATGTTTTTGTTGCTACCCACCAGCCTATAGCGGCAAATAAGTCTGAAAAAAGGGTGTTGGTGTCTGGTTGCGCCCATGGCACGGTAAATTTGGCGTTTCTAAACCAAACGGGCTTGCCCACCTTGGACAACCCCCAAACATGGACATATTTAGAAATTACCGAAATTATGGAGCGTTTTAACAAACAATCCCCTATTTTTAACGAAGCTGGCGGTGTTCATTCAGCGGCATTATGCTCGGGAGATGGTCAGGGTATATTTTTTGAGGATATTGGTCGCCACAATGCCGTTGACAAGGTGGTTGGGGCGGCATTGATGAAAAACCTGCCCCTTACCAAGGCGGCACTGCTAACCAGCGGGCGCATATCCACAGAAATCGCCTTAAAAACAATTCGGGCAGGCATCCCCACCATAATATCCCGCTCTGGCCCAACGTCCATGTCCTTAGCAATTGCAGAAAAATCGGGCATAACTTTAATTGGGTTTGCTAGAGGCCGCCGTTTTAATATATATTGCGGCGAAAACAGAATTGGTAAAGGAGGCGGCGGGCGTGATTAATCAAGAAAAAATAATAAGGTTTGACAGCACAGGAAGCAAGAAAAAAGGTGATGCTGTCATTCGTGAGCTTAGGGCAAACCTTGTAATTAATGGCGAGCTTTACCTTTCCATGATGTGCCTGCCCCAGCATTTTGAGGAAATGGCAGTGGGCTTTATGTTTGCCGAAGGATTGATAAAATCTTTTGGTGACATTGAAAAAATAGAAGCCACCTGTACAGGCAATGTTTTTGTATTTACCAAAGAGCCAATAGCCCCGCCAACCACTGGCGAAGAAGATTTGCAGCGTCTTAGCGGAACGCAAACCCTAGCCTATCAAGAAATTGTTGACATGATGCACAATTTCAACAAACAATCCACCCTCTTTAACGAAGGAGGTGGGGTGCATTTTGCCACTTTGCACTTTAAAAATGGCGATAACATTTTTTATGAGGATGTGGGAAGGCACAACGCTGTTGATAAGGTTGTTGGCAAAGCTCTTATGGAAAATTTGCCCATAAGCGAAGGGGTGCTGCTAATCAGCGGCAGAATTTCCACAGAAATTGTGCTTAAAACCGCAAGGCTTGGCATCCCAATACTTATCAGCCAGTCTGGCCCAACAAATGTTTCCCTTGCCCTTGCCCAAAAGGTGGGCATGACCCTTGTGGGTTTTGCCCGCGGTATGCGTTTTAATGTGTATGCAGGAGCTGAAAGGATAACTCATTAGCAAAATTATATGACAAAAAATTATTGGAGGAAGTAAAAATGAAAAAATTCAAATTTTTAGTAGTGTTATTGTTGGCGGCTGCTGCCTTGACAGCCTGTGTGTATGACACGCAAGAACATGCCTTTCAACCGCAAGAAACCCATATTCTCAACATTGTAATTGATGGGCATACATATGACGTAACAATTGACCTGCTCCAGAACCTTGGAGCTGCCGACTTTACCGCACGTGGCGACAATTTTACAGGGTTGCCATTCGCAAATCTCCTAAGCCACTTCAACATTGATTACCACGCTGTAACCGAGGGGCTTGTAATTGGTGAGGACGGTTTCAGCCGCACCTTCTCCCCTGCTGAAATGCTAGATTACACCAACTTTTTTATAGCATTTGCACGGGATGGCGAACTTTTGCCCACAGAAGGGCGAACCAGCCACTTTGGCTCAATCTTTACAGCGGATGGCGGGCCTGGCCGTTTTGTCCGTCAACTGACCCGCATAGAACTGAACACACCCACCGAAACAACTGACATTGACACCATAATAGCAGGCCTTGATACATATGAATTTGCGATAGTCCAAGGAACAACTGTCCATATAATCACAATGGATGACCTGCTCGCCTTTGATACGGTGGACTTTACTGTAAATGAGCTTTTTCAAGAACGTCTTGACCGCGATTTTACAGGCATACCCATGAGCGTTGTTTTTGAAAGCCTTAACCTTAACCTTGCAGGTGCTGTTAACTTGACCTTTAGGGCGGCAGATGGTTTTATCGGCACTTTAAGCGTTGATGAGGCTCAAAATTTAGGCTACTTTGTAATTGCAGAAAACGGACAGCCCCTTGGCACTTATGCAGATGGCGGCATTGGACCATTCTTTTCTGTAGCGCGTGATTTGCCTAACAATCGTTGGGTGCGGTATATGCAGATTGTTACCATAAACTAATATATGTAATTACAGGGACGCACATAATGCGTCCCTGTACTAATTAACCGCCATAGGGCAAAATCTTATCTGGGTTTGGATGCAAAGGGTTATTCTGTGCTTCCAAAATCTCCTTGCTTATCTCTTTGTTTTTTGGCGATTGTGGGTCTTTTTTATTCGTATGCTTATTGTCCAAAATAAAATCACCTCCTACCGCTAATTTCCCCGCAGAAGGTGTTTTTTATACTACAAATTTATCCACAAAACAGGGCGTACGCCGCCGTCATTGTCTTTCACATTTGTGCCGCGCACATAAATATGCCCATCACCATAAACCATGATGGCACGGTTTTGGTCGCGCCCAGGGGAGCGCAGCCACCATGTAGATGGCTTCCCTTCGTAGTCAGCACTGCGGTCGGGGTTGCCTTTTATGGTGGTGCGGGCTTCCTCTAAGCTAAGTAAAAACACATAGTCGTTAGTATCTTCGCTACCTGCTGTTACATTTCTGGTTGCCACAATTCTGCTGCGCTCTTTTTTATCAAAGCCCTCTAAAAATCGCCCATTTAGATATTGACGCAAAGCACTTTTCTCCCAAGTTATGCTGCGCTCTGCTCTGGTTGTTGCTTCAAAATCCCCATGATATGCCCGTTTTTCTAAAATTTGGTTGCTTATCAGCAAAGCCCTGTTACCCTTCACCAGCATCAGCACACGCCAATCAAAACGCCCAAACTCCACAATATCACCAACTTTTGGCGTTTTTTCAAAAAGAGGGGGCAAGGGGGCTTCTGGTTGCTTTGGCGGGGCTGTTAGCTCCGCAATTATTTTCTCTAGCTTATCTATCCGTTTCTCTGCTTGTTCCCGCCATAAGAGAGCTTCTTTTAGCTCCATCCTAATATCATAAATTTGCTTGGACTGTTTGCCGTAAACACTGCCCATTCTATCAAACTGCCGCTTCATGCGATAAGGCTCTACCACGGTGTTGTTCCAAATCTCGGCATCTTCTGAATTTATAAAAATCCGATTTATGCCATACTTATCAAAAAAACCGCACTGCTGACAAGCATTTACGACATTTTCATATTTCTCGTTACAAATGGGGCAAACACATTTCATAAATTCACCTTAAAATCAAGTATTTACGACGCTTCAATTGCGCCATCGGCTGTACACGCCACTGCACACGCCCCGCAGTCAATGCAAATATCTGGGTCAATAACATATGGATTGCCGTAGGTTATAGCACTAACAGGACATTCCACCTCGCAAGCCCCGCAGGCAATGCAAAAATCTGTTATTTTGTAAGCCATAGCGTCCTCCTAAAATTTGACTATAACCATTATGACATATAACTGGAATTATTTCAAGGGTAATTATGTTGTTTTTTAACCTGAAGTGTTTCTGAACTTCACTACTTGCTGGGCAATCAGCCCTGCAACGAAGCCGATGCCCACATTCCAAAGGGAAAAACCTGCGGTTATCAGCATTATGTAAAAATCTTGCTTATCGCTTCCTATGTCGCGGGCAGACATGGCAAGCTCTAACCCTGCCATAAACAGGATTACACCCAGCACAGGCACGGGTATTATGTAGAATATGGTTAAAACTGACGAGCCGAAAAACAAGCCTAGCAACAGCAGAATCGAACCAATTATTATCATTGTGCCGCCTGTTCTGCCGCCGAAGCGTGTGTGGGCTGCCAGCCCCCCAGAACCATGGCACATTGGCACACCGCCAATTATGGGGGCGGTCAAATTTGCTATACCCATAGATATTGCACCATCTTTTTCGGCTATGGGGCGTTCTGGAAAAAGCTGGTTGTGTTGGTCTGTGGTTGACAGTATGCTATTGCCTAATGATAGGGGAATTTGTGGTATAGCCAGTATAAAAATGCCTGTTGCCACTTCCTGCCAAGTTAAGCCACCTAAAGCGAAAGTCGGCAGGGAAAACCCTATGCTGATAGTGGATATTTCCTGCATAAAGTAGGGATTTGTAATAGATGATGCTATAATTCCAAAGGCAAGCAAAACTAGCATGGTTGGAATACGCTTGCTATTTACCATAGCAAAGGCAAGGATTGCCGCTAAAATAGCCACAATCGCCCCTTCTTGCATAAAGCCCAACCCTTGGAACATAAAAGAAAAGCCAAGCCCTAACGTAATCCCTCTTATCAGCGGCTTTCCTACAATTTTTTTAACCCACTTTAAAGCACCAGTTAAGCCGATAACCAACCAAAACAAGCCGCTAAAAAGCCCTGCAACCCCTATCATATTAGGCGTTACAGCTCCCGCTATAGATGTGGCAGCAATTGCCTTCATAGGCTGGACGGGCATGGGAGTTTTGAAACGGATGCCAGTAATTATTGAAAATATACCAAATGTTACCAAAATGCCTGTGGGGTTAATGCCCACAACAGCGATATACCCCACAACGAAGGGGATTAGGGTGCCAAGGTCGCCAAAAGCACCTGACCATTCCCCAAGCCCGAATTTATTCCTCAATGGTTATCACCCCATCTTTTATAACATCTGCAAAGCCCACCCCTGCTTTAAAGGGGCAATCGTCAGAAAAAATAGGACATTCTGGGAAGCAAAACCTTTTTCCGCCAGTTATTTTTAAAAATTCGCTATCAGCCAAATCCCCCTCAACAAGGAAATTCGCCGCTTTAAACCTTGCCATGCACATGCCGCTGGGGTTTTGCCTTACAAATTCATGGGATGCAGTTGTCATCAAGCTCACATTCTTATGGTAATCTCCAAGGATGCCCTCACCTGCCACAAGCTGAACCTTGGCGGCACTCTCACCCTTGCCGCCTTTTTCTGGATATATAGTTATCTGCTTAACAATCAATCAAAATCACCTCTCCGCAACGGCTTGTGTCATAACCCCCAAGCTCTGCCAGTTTTCCGTGCAAATCTGGGCTTTTTAATGTGTTTATAAATATCTGGATATGGTCAAGGGTTAAAAATTCTTGAGGGATTGCGAAATCATATTCCTCCGTATCAATGGGGATAAAGTCCAAGCCCATTGCATTTGCGGCGGCTTGTATGCCCAGCCCGCAGTCAGCAGAACCTCCTGCAATTGCGGCGGCTACAGCCATATGTGTTGCAGCTTCGCGGTCATATCCGCTGATGCTCTCTGGGTCAACCCCTTCTTGCGCCAACTTATAATCTAACAAAATGCGAGTGCCTGCCCCTCGTTGGCGGTTGATAAATCGGTGTTTGGTTAAATCTGCCAAGCCTTGGATATTCAGGGGGTTTCCGACAGCCGTCATCACCCCTTGCACACGCCCAACACCCTTAATTAAAGCCATTTTGCGCCCGCCAAACAACTTTTTGATGATTGGTATATTGTATTCTCCTGTCGCCTCGTCAAGCTGATGAATGGGGGCTATGTGGGCTTCGCCATTTTTTAACGCCATCAGCCCACCCATACTGCCCACGTGACTGCTGGATAAATTCGCCCCAGACAGCATATCAGACATAATGTCAAGCATCATGTCGTGGCTGCCAATGGCGACTACTGTGCGCTCTAAATCTGCAATTTCACGGCATAAAACCACCTCAACAACCGCGCCTGCGTCAAGCCCTTCATAATCCCTAGGAATTACACAAAAGCCATCAGCACGAACCAGGGACATTGCCGCCCCTGCACCTCTAGCAAGCGGCGTGGCTACAAGCTTTTCGCCAATTCGCCCCACCTTCACCCGCACATACTCTTGATGTTTAAAGCTAGACACCAAACGGCGGGTTAAGGTGGCTTGAATAACGCCGCTTGAGGGCTTTTCCCCAAGCAAAATAGGCTTGACAAAGTTTTCATAGGCGATAAAGGCAGAAACTGGGTAGCCAGGCACGCCAATAACAGGCTTTCCTGCTACAATTGCCAGAATTACAGGCTTTCCAGGCTTCATAGCAACACCATGGACGATAACCTGCCCGATTTCATTAAGAACATGGACGGCAAAATCCTCACGCCCTGCGCTTGTGCCGCTGCAAATTAGTATTATATCATGGTTTTCCGCGGCCTGTAGCAGGCTTTCCTTGATTGTGTTGTAATCATCTGCAACAATGCCAAAGCGGGCGGGCTTGCCCCCGTCTTGAGCAACCAATGCCCCTAGCATATAGCTGTTACTTTCAATAATATCGCCAATTTTCGGGGTTTGGTGGGCTTCCACAAGCTCTGTACCTGTGGGGATAATCGCCACACTGGGCTGGCTTTTTACCAAAACCTGGGTAATCCCTCCAGACAGCAAAACCCCAATATCCATAGGGCGGATTTTGTGCAGGCTGGGCAAAACCATCTCCCCCTGCACAATGTCCTCACCAATGGGGCGCAGATGTTGCCAAGGGGCGGCAGATTGGCGGATTATCATGCCTTCGGCGGTTTCTTCAAGCTCCTCCGCCATGATAACAGCGTCAAAAGGCGGCTGAACAGGGTCGCCAGTGTCCACCACTAAAAATTCATCTCCAGTAAGGGTCAGCGGGTTGTTTTCGCTGGCAGATGCTGTTTTCCCGCTTACAACAGCAATTCCGTCCATGGCGGCACAGTCGTAAAGAGGGGAATTGTTGCGGGCAAAAACTGCCTCAGCGGTGGTTCGCCCAAGGCTTTCTGCCACATGGATTGTTTCGGTAGAATGAACAGGCTTTTCATTAAAATGCATCCAAAAACTGCCCAAAGCCTCATCAATTGGCGTGTTTGTTAAATATAAATTGCGTTTTGGCATGCTAATCCCCCCTTAAAATAAATGCACCATTACAGCTTCCCCACTTTTAAGACCTTCATTATCGCGGTTTATCAAAAAATAGCCATCTGCCACAGTAAGGGCGGCGATTAGCCCTGATTTAGAGTATATTGGCGTTGCGGTGTATTGGTTGTTTTCGAGGGTTAGTTTGCAGGGGTAAAATGTCAGCTTGCCTTCACTGGCTGGCACATTGGCGGTTAGGGCGGCAGGTATGGCGAAGGGTTCGGGCTGATGGGTTATTTTGCGGATTAGCCAGCCAAAAAGCAACTCAAAAACCGCCATGGCAGAGATTGGATGCCCTGGCAACCCAACCATTAGAGTCTTTGTGCCTTTATCAAAGCCTAAAATTGTGGGCTTGCCTGGTTTTATAGCTATGCCATGGGTGAAAACTCCCCCATCTGACAGCTCGTCCAAAATATCTGCTGTCATGTCCTTTTTACCTTGGGAACTGCCCCCAGAAACTGCCACAATTTGGCATGTTTCCATTGCCTGGAGAACCGCTTCCTTTATCTTGTCCTCGTCATCCTGGACTACGGCAGTATGTGCCACATGATAGCCATGTTTTGCCGCCAAAGCTGACAGGGTTATGCCGTTGGTTTCTCTAATTTTGCCTATTTCTAGGGGGGCATGGTGAGGGGTAATTAGCTCGTCCCCTGTGGAGATAAATGCCACTTTCAAAGGGGCGAACACCTCCACCATCTCAACCCCTGCCACAGCCAACGCCCCAATGTCCTGGGGGGTCAGCTCCTTGCCTTTAGAAACCAGCAGCTGCCCTGCCTTCATGTCATCCCCAATTTGGACAACGCCGCCACCTGTTCCAACGCTTTTGTAAATGGCAACCTCGTCTGCACCAAAAACCTCGCAAAACTCCACCATGGCAACGGCATCTGCACCTTCTGGCAACATGCCCCCTGTGGGCATTTCTACACATTCTCCTGACTTTATAGCCATTTGGGCAGGCTGACCCATCTCCACAGCCCCAACAATTTTTAGGAAGGTGGGCAAAGCTTCCCCTGCAGCCCCTGTGTCCTTGGCAACCACTGCATAACCATCAACAGTAGAACGGCGGAAAAGGGGCAAATTTTCATCTGCAAACACGTCTTGGGATAAGACCCTGCCGTAGGCTTCTGCCAGGGCTATCTTTTCGGTGGCAACAAGGCTTTGCCCTGCATTTAACAGCTTTTCTCTTGCTTTTTCGATAGTATCAACTTGTAAGAATTTCATTTTGTAAATACCTCTTTAAATGGGGATTTTGTGAGTTAAATAAAATTTGCTCAGGGGTGCCTTCTGCTTCAAATTGCCCTGACTGCATAAAATACACATGGTCGCAAAGCCGCTTAATATTAGATAGTTGGTGACTAATAACAATCCATGTGGCAGGGTTCTGCTTCTGACTGTCTAAAATATACTGTTCAAACCTTGCCACGCTCTCAATATCCATATTTGAAAAGGCTTCGTCAATTAGTATAACCTTGGGCTTGAAAATTAGGGCGCGGATAAAGGAAAGTTTTTGCTGTTCCCCACTGGAAAGGCTGGGGGCATATTGGTTTCTCATGTCAGAAAGCCCTGCAAGCTCTAGCAGTTCCGCCACCTGCCCTTCATCAGGCTGTATCTTGCGCAGCTTCAAAGGGTAAATCAAATTTTTATACACATTGTCGCTTGTTAAATATGGCTTNNGAAATACCATTGTAACATCTTTTGGGGTCAGTCCGCAATAGTCAATTTCCCCGCTGTCTGCCTTGGTTAAGCCGCTGATAATTTTCATTAGGGTGGTTTTGCCGCAGCCATTTGCGCCAATAATCCCATAAATGCGCCGCTGGAATGTGTCCGTCCGCTCCCAATTAAGGCTAAAACGGTCAAACTTTTTTGTTATATTAGAAATTTTCATCAGTCCGCCGCTCCCTTCTCCGCAAAAAGTCCGAAATTATCTGAATTGTAAAGGCGATTATCATAAGAACAACACCAAGCTGGATGGCTTCAATTTGGTTTCCTTGGCGGTTTTCCAGAACAATTGCCGAGGTCATCACCCTTGTGTGGTGGCGGATGTTGCCGCCCACCATTATAATTGCCCCAACCTCACTCATAGACCGCCCAAAACCTGTGATTATGGCGAAAAATATCTCATTGCCAAGCTCACGAATTACCAGCAATTGGGTCTGGAAGGGACTTGCCCCCATGGTATGGGCAAAAGCACGGATGCGCCCTCCATTGCGAGCGGCAGCAGTGTACACAATCCCTGCAATTATGGGGGATATAAGCAAAACTTGAGCAATTATCATAATTTCCATTGTGAACATTAAGCCTAAATCCCCAAAAGGTCCAATGCGCCTAAACATTAGCACAACAACAAGCCCCATAACAACAGGGGGCGTTCCCATTAGGGTGCGGTTTACCGCCACTGCCAGCCACTTAAAAAAGCGGGGCAGAGGGTGTTTCGGGTTTATAGTTTCAAGGAAAAGTCCAAAAGCCACCCCTAAAACTGCAGAGATGGCCGTGGACGTAAAAGTCATGCGCAAGGTGCGCAAAATTATTTGAATGGTTTCTTGGTTTAATAATTCCCACATACTAACACTAATTAGCTTCTGGGAAGAAGAGGGGCGCACCAAATTCTTCCAGACCAAACTGCCCAATAAGCTCTTGACCGCGCGCGCCTATCATCCAATCAACAAAAATACGCGCTCCTGCTTGTTGGTCGCTGCTTGCAACAATCATAATGCCATAAGGGTTTAGCAGGTTTTCACTGCCTTCTGTAACAATTGTTAGGTTGCCGTGGTCTGCGCGGTTGTACCAAGTTGCGCGGTCGCTAAGGATAAAGGCATCCATTTCCATTGCCATGGTAATGCTGTCACCCATACCTTGACCAGTTTCAAAATAGTTGGTGTTGCCAGTTGGGTCAAGCCCTAGGTCTGCCCAAACATCAAGCTCACGTACATGAGTTCCAGAGTTGTCCCCACGGGATATAAAAGGCAGGTTTCCGCTTAAAATTTGCATAAAAGACTGCTCAATAGGGGTGTTGTGGGAAATTGCTCCCCCAATAGGGCCAAGAACAACAAAGTCATTATACATAATATCGTAGCGTCTTTCAGCATAGCCGTCTGCTACAAATTCATCTTCCAAAGCGCGGGCGTGAACAAGCATAACATCAGCATCGCCAGCTCTGCCAGTTGCTAAAGCCGCGCCTGTTCCTTGAGAAATTACTAAAACTTCCCATCCTGTTTCTTCGTAGAAAATAGGTAGCAGAAAGCCTAAAAGCCCTGCGTCATATGTACTTGTTGTGGTGGCAAGAATTAGCGTGCCACCCTCATCATCATTGCTTCCACAGGCGGCAAAAACCGCAACCATACTTAAAAGTAATGCACCTAATAAAAATTTTCTCATCTTAATTTCCTCCACATTCTCCTGTTTGATTTGTTAAAATTTCGATACCATGTTTCAAGTGAGGCAAAATAAATTCCAAGCTTTCCCGCACTGCCTTGGGGCTTCCTGGCAGGTTAACAATCAGCGTTTCGTCACAAATGACAGAAACTCCGCGGGATAGCATTGCCCGCCCTGTAATTTGCAGGCTGTGCCACCTTATGGCTTCAGAGATGCCAGGGGCTTTACGGCTTGACACTGCCGATGTAGCCTCTGGGGTCACATCCCGCGGGGAAAAACCTGTGCCGCCAGTTGTCAACACCAAGTTAATTCTGCGGTCAGCAAAACCATACAGGCAAGACTTAATTTTCCCGAACTCATCTGGTAACAGCACCACCTCCTTAACATCATAGCCAGCATCTGTTAACATTTCCTTGATAATAGCACCGCTTTTGTCCTCGCGTTCGCCAGCTGCCCCCTTGTCACTAAGGGTTACAACGGCGGCGGTTAGGCTCATGCTATCACCTCAAGAACGTCGCCTACAGCAACTTCGCCTTCTTCTAAGATTATGGCAAAAACGCCTTCTCTAGGCATGATACAATCACCCATTTTGTGATAAATTTGGCAACGGTCGTGACACTCCTTGCCAATTTGTGTAACTTCCAGCAAGGCTTGCCCGCATTTTAGCTTTGTGCCAACAGGAAGGCTGCTAAAGTCAACTCCCTCCACCACCAAATTTTCGCCAAAATCCCCATGGTTTACCCCTGCGCCTTTGTTGTTAAACGCCAACACCTTGTCATAGGACAAAAGGCTGACCTGCCTGTGCCAATCTCCTCCATGGGCATCCCCTTCAAGACCCCAGCCTTTTTTGAGCAAAATGCGCCCAACATCACTTTTTTGCACACCTTTGGTTTCGCTTGTGCAAACCGCCTTAACATTACCTTTCATAATTCATCCTCCAATTCTTGACATATGCTTTAAACCAATTTCTTCGCCAATGTGATGGCGTTCGGGTTTAATGCTTACAGCTTTTATAATTCCATTGGTTATTTCCTCATCAGTTGCACCACCTCGCAACAAGCTCCGCAAATCCAGCCCTATACTATGGTGCAGGCACAGGGTTAGAAAGCCGTCACTGCTTAGGCGTATGCGGTTGCAACCTTCACAAAATTCGTGGCTTATGGGGCTTATAAACCCTAGACTGCCCAACATGTCAGGGGTTTTGAAATATCTTGCAGGCCCTAAACCGCGAATTGTACCATCTGCCATTAAGCTGGGGTATTCTGCTTTAACAGCTTCTAAAATGTCCCCAGTGCTAATGCCTTCCATGTCGCCGCTGATGCTAGTGGGCATAAGCTCAATAAAGCGCATATCCACAGGCATTTTAAAAGGCAGAGCTGCCATTTTCAAAATCTCGCTGTCATTAACGCCCTTAATAGGCACGCAATTAAGCTTAACACGAAAGCCTTTGTTTGCAGCATTTTGTATTGCCGACCACACCTTCTCAAAATCATCAGAGCCTGTAAGTTTGCGGTAAATTTGCGGGTTTAGGGTGTCCAAGCTGATGTTTAGCCCATCAAGCCCAATTTCTGCAAGCTCGTCTAAATGTTGATTTAGCAAGACGGCGTTGGTGGTCATTGTCACCCGCTCTATGCCTTCTATTTGCTTTAAATCGCGGATAAAACCCAGCCAACCCTTGCGAACAGAAGGCTCGCCCCCTGTCACCCTCACTGTAGAGATGCCAAGCCCCCCAAACAAGCGAAACAGCCGCAAATATTCCTCAAAACGCAGGATATTTTCATGGGTGATACACTCCACATCCTCAGGCATACAATAGGTACAGCGCAAATTGCAACGGTCGGTTATAGATACCCGCATGTAATTTATTTTACGGTTAAAGCTATCATTCATGGCTTGCCCTCACATATGTGCCAGATTTGCCCCCAGTTTTTTTCAGAAGGCAAACTTCCCCTATTGTCATGCCTTTGTCAACTGCCTTGCACATGTCATAAATTGTCAGCAACGCCATGGTTGCCCCTACCATCGCTTCCATCTCCACCCCTGTTTTGTCGGTGGTTTTAACGGTGCAAAGGGCTGTAATGGTGCGGCTTTCGGGGTTTAGCTCAAAATCCACACTGGCTTGCTCCACTGGGATGATATGGCAAAGGGGGATAAGGTTTGCAGTCTGCTTAACTGCCATAATCCCTGCAAGGCGCGCTGTTCCTAGCACATCACCTTTCTTAACATCACCGTCCACTATAGCATTGTAACACTCTACTGTCATGGTTATTTTGCCGCTGGCAACCGCCTGCCGCTCTGTTTTGTCTTTATGCCCTACGTCAACCATCACAGCGTTGCCGTCTTTGTCAAAATGGGTGAAATCAGCCATTTGTTTTCCTCCTAATCTCCACGCCAATGTCTAAAGCCTTGGCATTGTACAGGCTACTGGTGACCAGACCATCTACCCCTGTTTCTGCATATTCTGCGGCATTTTGGGGATTTATGCCCCCAGCCGCCAACAATGTAACACAGGGATAATCTGCCCTAAGGCTAGTTACCCACTTTTTTAAGTCAGCGGCGGGGGTTTTGTCAAACTGAACCCCATCTGCACCAATGTCGCATAGCCGCCTGGCTTCATCAAAATCCACCGCTTCAACAATAATTTTCTTTTCACAACATTCTGCCTTTAAATTTGGCATTTTAGCTCTTAGACCATCAAGCCCGCCTATAAATTCTAAATGTTGCTTAAAAATCAGCACAGTTTCAGAAATGCCCAGCCTGTGGGGGTTTGCCCCGCCAGCCATTACCCCCTTAACCATTAGGGATTTTGTGCCTGGGAAATGCTTGCGGGTGGTAAGCACCGCAACATTGGGGTTTACAGCCTTAACAGCATCCATCATGCGGCGGGTTTTGGTGGCGATGGCAGAGCAATTGTCTAAAATATTCTGCCCAACTTTCCAAGCCATGTGCAGGTCTGCCGCCTTGCCTGTGCCAGAAATAAGCACATCGCCCCCTTTGATAGCCGAGCCAGAAGCAAGAAAATCATTGATTTGTATGTTCAACCTCTGGAAAACCATGGCAACTTCTTCTGCACCGCAAACCACCCCATCTTCGCGGGTAAAATATGTAATCTGCCCCATTTCCCTGCCAATTCCTAGGCTGTGGCTTGTTAGGTCGATATAAGGCACGTCCTCCTTGATAATCCTTTCAATTTCTTCCATGGTTATGAACATTTCCCATCACTCCAATAGCAAAATTTTGTCAGGCGGCACAGATAAAGCATTTGGCGCGCAACCTTCGCATTTAGTGGCAAATTGTAATTTCTCTGCGTTTTCATTAAAGGCAAACAGCCAAATTCTGCTAAAAGGCTCGTTTATACTGCCATGGACGGTAATTGGGAAGCTGTTTTCACCAAGCCCTGGCTGAAAGTGATGGGAGCGCACACCGATATGCTTCACCCTATCCGTCACTGGCTTAACGGTTTTTAGGGTTATGCCCCAATCCACAGCATAAACCGCATAATCCCCTGTCTTTTCAGCTTTGGAGATGTTTTTACAGCCTGTCATCCGTGCCGCTTCCAATGTTTTGGGGTTGGTAAAAATGTCATCTTTATCACCAATACAATCCAGCCTTCCCTCATTCATCACGGCTATTTTGCCTGACATGCGGTAGGCTTCATCACGGTCATGGGTGACGACAAGGGTTACACCGCTAAAATCCGCTAAAACTACCGCCATTTCTTGCTCCATATGCCAGCGCAAATGGGTGTCAAGTGCGGAAAAGGGTTCATCCAGCATTAAAATTTGGGGTTTGCGCACTAAAATGCGAGCCAATGCCGTTCGTTGCTGTTGACCGCCGCTAATCTCCCGCGGGTATAGATTTTTAACGCTTTCTAATCCAAATTTATCAGCAATTTCGCCAGCTACTGCCAATCTATGGAGCTTTTTGCCTTCTACCACACTAGCAATATTACCCAGAACTGTCATTGTGGGAAAAAGGGCATAGTTTTGGAACAAAAAGCCCACATTACGCCCTTGAGGCGGTATGTTGATGTTTTTATCACTGTCAAAAACCACCTGCCCATTAATGACAATGCGCCCGCTGTCAGGCTTTTCAATGCCCGCTATGCATTTTAACGTCAGGGATTTGCCGCAGCCAGAGCCGCCTAATAAGGCAAGCACACCGTCATCAGCATCCAATTCCACATTTAAAACAAAATCTGGAAAAGCCTTGCGGATGTTAATTTTTAGGGACATTTTTCCGCCTCCTATGCCGTGGGCTTGCCCAAAAATTCATCAGCATTATCATAGCAAATGACATTGCAGTCAAAATTGCCACCCAAGTGTAAGCCAGCTGGATATTGCCTGTGTTTACGGCAGAAAACACCGCAATTGCCATTGTTTGGGTTCGTCCTGGTATGTTGCCCGCCAGCATCATTGTTGCCCCAAACTCCCCTAAAGCACGGGCAAAAGCAAGAACTGCCCCTGCCAAAATCCCTGACTTTGCCATTGGCACTTTCAATGTCCAAAAGATTTTATGACGGGAAAAACCAAGGGTTTGTGCGGCATAAATCACATTTTGGTCAATTTGTTCAAATGCACCCCTTGCTGTGCGGTACATTAGCGGAAAAGCCACGAAAATAGACGCAATTACTGCCCCTGTTGGGGTGAAAACAATTCGTATATCAAAAACGCTTTCTAAAAAGCTGCCAACAAAGCCCTGCCGTCCAAATGTTGTAAGCAGAAAAAAGCCTGCAACTGTAGGGGGCAAAATCATAGGGAGAGTAAAAAGGGTATCAATGATACCCTTGCCCCGCTTCATTTTATAAACAAAGTTTGCCGCAAACAGCCCCAGAAAAAAGGTGAACACCGTAGCGGTTACTGCCACTTGGATAGATATTACAAAAGGTCTAAAATCCATATCTGCTAGTTATACATGGCAAAGCCGAAGCTCTCAAAAATCTCACGGGCTTCGTTGCTAAACAAAAAGTCCACAAAAGTTTGAGCGGCAGAGATGTTGCCGCTATCAGCCACAATGCCCACTGGGTTTAGGGATGGGGCGTGACGGTTGGCATCTGCAATTACAATCAGCTCCACACCTTCAGAAGCAATGGCGTTGGTGCCAAAAACAATACCTGCATCAACCTCGCCAGTTTCAACCCACATCATAATTTGCGCCACATCTGTGGCAAAAACAGTTTTATCGTTTACAATGTCCAAAATGCCATAAGAATCGAACACTTCACGGGCAAAATTGCCGATTGGCATGGCTTCATCCCCCACACCTACGTTAATTACATTGGCATTTGCCAAATCTGCAAAGCTGGTTAGCCCCAGGTTGCTGCCAACAGGCACAACCAAAGCAACGGTATTACGCACCAAATTTCGGGAAGAGCCATAAATCAAGCCTTGTTCTTCCAAATTGCGCATTTGCGCCATTGCAGCAGACATAAACACGTCAATGTCTGCACCTTCTTCAATTTGGGTTTGCAAAGCCCCTGATGATGCGTGGGTAAACTCTACCGTAATATTGTCATGGGCGGCATTAAAAGCCCTTTGAATCTCTTGATTTACATCATGTAAAGACATTGCCGCGCCAACAAGAAGGGTCTGTTCATCATCCCCGCCGCCGCAAGCAGCAAAAATACTCAAAGCACCTGCCAAAACACCCATTACCAACATTTTTCTCATTTTCATTTTAATCTCTCCTCTACCTTTAATAAGATTTACCACTGACCTAAAAACACAAAAAAGCAACTTCCCAAGGAAAGCCGCAAAATGAACCAAACAAATCCCGCAAATCTTCAGAAAATTTACGAAAAAAATCTGATATTTCATGCACTCCTTTCCAAATAGGGAGGCGAGAAGGTTTCCCTTCTGCCCGTCGGTCTTTATCCATAGGCAACCCTTAGGTATCAGACTCGGAGCTATATTATTATCTATACTATACACTATCAAGCCACTTTTGTCAAGGTTTTTACCATCTAAATTTCATAACCGCCTTTTGGGTCATAATCTTCAAATTCGGTTAATTGCCCATCTGCACCATAAGTAAGCCCTGCGATAATTTGCCCACTTTCCGCCTGTTTTGCCAAATAGTCAGCATTTTCGTGAAGGAAAACCCAAGAGGACATCATCTCACTTACAATGTGGCGGGCATGGTTAAGGTTTTGGTTTTTCTCCTCATTATCCTCCAAAAATTCAACACGGATAAGCACGCGGTTGATAATTAGGTACATAATGGCAAGGTCATCAGAAAGCTCCACATCCATGTCCAAAGTTTCAAAAAGCACAGCAAGGCACGCCTTGGCTTTTTCAAGTGCCTTTGACATTTCTGGGCTTGAGGCAGGGGCATCAATGGCATTATCCACATTTTGGATAAGCAAAAGATGGTTGATGATGCACAGCTCCAAGGGGTTGGCATTTTCAATTTTCTCCACAAGCTGGTCGTGGGTTAGGTTTTTAATGTCCATAAATAGACCTCCGCGGGAATTGGCTTTCGTCAGATTTTTGAGGCAATTCTTGATTTTGCAAAGGGGCAGTTCTGTGCGAACCCATAGGTTCGTGCAGGTTCTGAACCTGCAGTCAAAATCGGAAATTGACCAAAAAGATGGCGGAATGCAATTTCCGTGGAGGTCTAATAACCTACCTTAAAATTATTTGTGGTGCAAAGCGGTTATAGGCTGTGCGCATGTTCATCAAGTCAAAAAGCCTTTGCACTTCTGCCATATTGCCAAAGGGGATTTCTTCGCGGTAACGCTCTATCCGCTCTACAATTTGCAATGTCATAGATGGGTCAAGGCTTATCAGCTCTACCTGGTCTGCTGTGTTAATGTTGGTGCGTAGGCTAAGGTGACGCATAACATGGTCTGGCAAATTGCGCACAATGGCAGGCAGTTGGCTTGGCAACAGCCAGCTTCCCCGCTGGGTGTTGATGGATATTAAACGGGCAGTTTCTGCTGACATGCCTGTGGCTTCAAGCTGTTCTCTGGTGGCGCGGTTAAGGTTAATAACCCATGGCAACTCAGGCTCATCCACATATATAAATGGGGCGATGTTATCAAAATTTGCCCCTGCTGGTAAAAACCCGCGGAACTCCTCCACACTTCCAAAATAATTGTTTTGGCGGTGGCTTATAATGTTGTTTACAGCTGTGTTAAGGTTTGCTGTGGTAATCCCAGTAGAGCCAAAAAGGCTTTCAATCTCGCTTCTTGGGGCTGTGTTTATATTGGTATGGGTGCGCATATTGTCTGCAATTGCGTTGGTGTTTTGGGTGTTAAAGGCGGCGTGATGCATCAAATCCTGCACATTGCGCAAAGGCATGATGGCGCGCTGGGCAATGTATGCAGATGCCTGGGCTGGTGTTGCCCCTGCCCGTGTCAGCTGCATTTGGCTTGCAAGGTTAATATTCGCCCTAAAGCTAGGGCGGTATAGCTCAATTGTGTATTCATCTTCAAGGCTGATAAAATGCTCTGCATTGTTAAATTGCAGCTGGGTCATCACCCCGCGTCCTACAAGCTGGTTGATATTTGTAAAAGGACCTTGTGTAACACGAGAGTCTGTAATAGCGCGGGCTGTAGCAAGGGTGAACATTGTTGCAAGCTCGTCCTCTGCCGCTGTGTTGATGTTGGTAGAAACCCCCATTCGGTAGCGGTTGCGCGCAAAATCTTCCCCCGTCATGCCTTGTACAAAAACAAGGTCGTTAACATGGCGGATTGGGTGGGTGTTGCGATAGGACACAATTGCCTGAGCAAGAACCATGTCAACATCAAGGCGGTTATAAATTTGCCATTGGGTGGCTGTGTTGATATTTATGCGGTCTTGATGCCTTAGCAGGGTTGGCTGGCGCATATCTGTTGCCCAAAAGCCCAAACCAACCAAACCCGCGATATATTCTGCTTCTTCCATTTGTTCAAAATACATGGTAAAATAGTGGGCATCGTTAAACAAAGCAAAGCCCATTTCAACAATTTCGCGGTTGATAAACCTGCCGTCTAAGTGGACATACATATAATTCCAGCGGCCATGGGGCTGAATTGGAAGGTTTGGGTCGCTGTTTAAAATTACATTACGACCAACAATCTGCCCTGCTAGATGGTTTACCGCCTGCTGAGAACCCCCAGGCATTACGCCGATAAGGCGCACTAAAGCCTCGCCGTTTGCCGTGCGGACAACAATGGCGTTAACATCCACAACCCGCACCACCGTGGCAGAGGTGCTAGGGGGCAGGGTGATGTAAGAGCTGGCATTAGCAGGAACAGGCAAAAGCCCCACAAGCATAATCATAGCCAAAAAAAGGGTTAAGCCTCTTGTTAATTTCTTCATCAAAGCACACCTTCCTTCTTTGTTTTTGACTTGCGGTATAAAACAAATTTGCGGCCAATTGTTTGGACAAGCTCTGCCCCCGTTCGGGATGCTACAATTTCGGCAGCCTCATCCACTTCCAATTCGCAATTTTGGTTAAGGTCAATTTTTATAAGCTCCCGCGCTTCTAAGGCATCCCGCACACCAATTATAAATTCTGGTGTAACCCCTTCTTTGCCAACGTGAAAAATTGCGGTCATCTGGTTTGCCATAGAGCGCAGTTTCGCTCTTTCTTTGCTTGTTAATGCCATGTTATTATCTCCTATAAATGTGTATTTATTTTGGCGGGGCAAAAAAGTTTTCTGCTGATGTTGTGACCAAATCTGAATCATTAGACCTGTTCTGAAACCTGCTTTCGTCAGATTTTTGAGGATTTTTGTTGAAATGCAAGGCGGCAGGTTCCCCACATACCCGAAGGTATGTGGGGGTTCTGACGCTGTAGCATTTCGGCAAAAATACCGAAAAGATGGCGGAATGAGGTTTCGGGGCAGGTCTATTGCCAGAAAAGCCAACAGGTATAAGCATTATAGAGTTTTCCCGCAATTCGATATTTGGGCTGAAGTCTGAACCAAATGTAAAGTTAGTTGCTGTGCTAAACCTAAAAAGATAGTCAGACATAAAGGAAGCCCATTCCCCCATTTCAAACCAAGGGTGATTTTTCGGGGCAATCAACTTTTCATGTGTGCCTTCTGCAAACACGCAGCGAAGGGCGTGCAAGTCCATATAGTTTCCATCAGCATCTTTAAAATAAAGCCCAAATGAGGGGTCTATCATTATCCATTGTTGCAGCTTTCTTGAAAAAGCATGGGTTACAACATGTACATAATAATCGTCTTCTAAAGGCATACAGGTTATGTGTTTTGCTTCTATACCATATAGGCGCAAAAGCTCTGCATATAAAATTGAAAGCCCGCGGCAGTTTATACCCTCTGGATTTTCACGGATATAACCCACAATAGACACAGCATCACGTTTTTCTGGCATATCCGATGCTCCGTTATGTTTGAAATTGTTATTTAACCAAGTGAGCAAAACCAGCATCAGGTCCACATCTTCATAACCTGCTGTCACCTCATCAAGCTTAAATTCCTCAATCAGACTTCCATACAAATCCCGACGGTTTAAGTCAAAAGTAAAATCAAATTTAATTCCATCATCAGCAAAGTCAGGAAATTCACTTAATTGGGCAACCCGCTTTTTTAACTCCACTTTCTCCATTTTGTGTTCTCCTATGGATAATACTCAAACTCAAGGTCATAAATGCGAACGGTATCCCCTTCGCTAATCCCCTTATTTTCTAATTCGGCAATTATCCCTTTATCCTTTAGATATTTTTGGAAGAAGGCATTGCCTTTTTCTGTGTCTATGCTAGTATAGCCCACCATTTTTTCAACGCCCACACCTTCAACAACATAATAATCATCATCAACAACGGTGACGGTAAATGGCCCATCGGCTATCTTTTCTACCTCCACAAAGTCTTCTTCAAAAACAACCTCATCAGGAATAGACTTCACAATTTGGTGGACAGCAGACATTAAAGGGTCAAGGCCTTGGTTGCTTGCGGCAGAAATGGCAAAAAACTGCCAGTCTTGTTCTTTGCAGTAGGCTTCTATATCAAAAATATTTTCCTGGGCTTCGGGTATGTCCATTTTGTTAGCGGCAATTATTTGAGGACGTTTCAACAGTGAAGGGTCATATTCCCCTAGCTCTTTGTTAATTTGCTCAAGAGCATCAAGGGGCTGCACCCCTTCAAAACCAGAAGCGTCCACAACATGGATAAATGCCTTTGTACGCTCCACATGGCGCAAAAAGTCCGAACCAAGCCCAACCCCTTGGCTTGCCCCTTCCACAAGCCCAGGAATGTCCGCAAGAACAAAATCTTCACCGTAAGAATTGCGCACAACCCCTAAATTTGGGGAAAGGGTTGTAAAATGATAATTAGCAATTTTTGGATTTGCATTTGTTACCATAGAAAGCAAAGTAGACTTGCCCACATTTGGTAAGCCGATAAGCCCAACATCCGCAAGGGTTTTAAGCTCTAAAAACACCTCATACGACTTAGACTCCCGCCCTCTCTCGGCATATCTTGGGGCTTGGCGGGTTGGGGTGGCAAAATGCTGGTTGCCTTTGCCGCCTTTGCCGCCTTTTATCAAAGTGCGCATCTCCCCAGGGGTAGACATGTCCGCCATAATCTGCCCGCTTTCCACTTCGCGGATAATTGTTCCCCGTGGCACGTCAATAATCACATTTTCAGCACCTTTGCCGCTTCTGTTATTTTTTTCGCCAGGGTTGCCGTCAGGGGCTGCAAACTTGCGTTTATAACGAAAGTCAAGAAGAGTGGACATGTTATCATCCACCTGAAAAATAATGTCGCCGCCACGGCCGCCGTCGCCGCCATCTGGCCCGCCATTTACAACATATTTAGCACGGTGGAAGGAAACATGACCATCGCCGCCCTTGCCCCCTGCAATTTTAATTTTTACCTTATCTACAAACATAATTAATCACCTTTTTATATTATAACACAAGCTCCCACCAAAAGCAAGGCAGGAGCTAGTTTATTTTATTTACTCTAAGTTAGACGGTCCAAAACCATGAGGCAACAGCTGTCCCAGAGTAAAAACCCTATATTCTTCTGGGCTTTTAGCCACTATTATTTGAAAACCTGGCGGGCAAAACTCCATCAACACTTGACGGCATACCCCGCAGGGAAAGCAGTCATCTGCCAAATGGTCAGCCCCGCCCACAACAGCAATTGCAGAAAATTTGCGAACACCGTCAGCAACAGCCGTAGAAACAGCTGTGCGCTCGGCACAAATACCTGGGGTAAATGCTGCATTTTCAACATTACAGCCCGTATAAACTTTGCCACAAACACTTAGCAACGCCGCCCCAACCTTAAACCCAGAATAAGGCGCGTAAGCCATTTCACGGGCTTCAATCGCTTGTTTGATTAAATTCTTAATATCCATTTCACCACTCCATAGTAGACCTGCTCCGAAACCTCATTCCGCCATCTTTTTGGTCTTTTTGCCGAAATGCTGCAGCGTCAGAACCCCTGCATACCCAAAGGTATGCAGGGAACCTGCCACCTTGTATTTCAACAAAAATCCTCAAAAATATGACGAAAGCAGGTTTCGGAACAGGTCTAGTTACCATATTTATTCACTATCTTTTCTCCCCAAAAACCGTCACACCACTGAAAATTTCAATCATCTCCCGTCGGATATTGTTGATAATTTCCAGCCGCTTGCGGGGGGCAAGCTCATACACATCATGGTTAAATAAATACTCTTGCAAATCCACATCACTTAGCATCATTTTAGTATGGAAAAGGTTGTGCTGATAAACATTCATATCAATAACGTCATATTTTTCTAGGGTTGCAGGGTCTATATAATCCTGTATACTTGCAAGTTGTTCATCCATGAAAATTTTATTTCCTGCCACATCACGGGTGAAGCCCCTTACACGGTAATCCATGGTAATAATGTCAGAATCAAAATTTTCTATTAGATAATTAAGAGTTGACAGAGGTGTAATTTCTCCACAGGTGGAAACATCAATGTCCACCCTAAAGGTGGCTATGTTGGTTTCTGGATGAAATTCTGGATAGGTGTGAACAGTTATGTGGCTTTTGTCCAAATGAGCCACGACGGTTTCTTTTTCTGCAAGACCAACAGGTTTTTTAATTTCCTCTTCTGCAATCAAAATGGTAACAGAAGCCCCTTGGGGGTCATAATCCTGCTTAGAAATATTAAGAACATGGGCTCCAATCATCTCTGTCACATGAAGCAAAATATCCGTTAGCCTGTCAGCATTATATTCCTCGTCAATATAAGCAATATAATCCTCTTGCTCCTTGGCACTGCCTGCATAACAGATGTCATAAATATTAAAACTCAACGACTTGGTAAGATTATTAAACCCATGTAATTTTAATTTGTCTGACAATCTCATCACCTCTTAAATTATTTCAAGAAAAAGCCCCAAAACCCGTTACTTCAGGCTTGGGACCGTTCGTGTGTTAAATGTATCACATTTTTGTGGATTTGTCAAGAATTATTTATCAATCACCACTAATCTTTCTGCTTGGTTCCAAAAAGATAACCAAAGATAAATGTAAGCAATGGTATCAAAAGACTTATCACACTTAAAGAAAACTCACCAATAACACTAACTTCTCCCCCATCAGCAAAAAACATTGCCACCCAAGCAAGAATAAATATACCAAATATACCCACCAATGTTATAATGGTGAGTTTATATGCCATACCTCTACGTTGCTCATCAGGGTTTTGACCCTCCAAACTTGCAGTCAAACGTGCTTTACCTTTTTCTCGTTTATAATTTTTATCTGGAGGTGGAGGCTCTATATCCTCCCTAAGCCTATCTTCTGTAAACGGCTTCAATATCGTACCACTCCTCCTTAATTATATCTTCATCATCAAGAGGGCGACCATTATCTTCATACGCTATAGCCCAAGCTGTACCAGGCACATGAGTTATCTGACTCAAATCCCAACCATCAAGATTTCCATATTTATCCAATACGTATTCCAGAGCATCATAAAAATCTTTACGCTCAAAAGAAACTACACGTTTTTCTCCACTTATATTTGTTTTTGCGTATATGTGGTTAATATTCTCTTTTCCAAATTTACTATATTCATCATAAACAACTCTAATAACGGGACCAAGTCGCCAAGACTCAATCGGGTTATCGAAAAGCTTTATATCATAGTCCTTTAAATATTTTTTGTAAACAAAATAGATTAACTTCTGCAATTTCATATGGGTCATTCCTAACCCCATTTTAGAAGCTTGGTTTATAATAGAATTGGAAACAAGTAAGACAGCTTCATCTTTTCCTGTAAAAAACTTCATTGCCTCAACCCCTTTCTTTATCGCAAGCTCAATGTAATAACAAAATTTTGACATAATAATCACCAAGAGTATTATTCTCAATAATTATACGCAATAAACCCGTATCAAGATACTATATTAAATATCTAACTTCATTATATATCTTATAACGGTTTTTTGTCAACGGTTTTTAGCGAATTTTAATGAATTTTTTAAAAATATACATTAAAATTCAAATAAAAAACTGTCATCATATAGAAATTTGACAACAGTTTTTTATTTTGAATATAACAATGATTATCAATTTCTAATGAGATAATCAAAAGCACCAAGAGCTGCTGTTGCGCCGCTTCCTATGGATATGACTATTTGTTTATAAACGCTGTCTGTGCAGTCTCCCGCTGCAAAGACACCTGTCATATTTGTTGCGCCGTGCTTGTCCACGATAATTTCACCCATTTTTGTTAGCTCTAATGTTCCTTTTAGCCATTCTGTATTAGGCATTAAGCCGATTAGGATGAAAACGCCTTGGGTGTTTATGGTTGTTTGCTCTCCTGTTGCTCTGTCAGCATAAACAAGGCCTTCGACTTTGCCGTTGCCTGTTATTTCCTTTGTTTCCACATTGGTTAAAACAGTGGCATTTTTAAGACTGTGCAAACGGTCTTGTAGCACTTTATCGGCTTTTAGCTCTGGCAAAAATTCAAGAACGGTTACGTGGTTTACAACCCCTGCCAAGTCAATGGCGGCTTCTACTCCAGAATTTCCTCCGCCAATGACCACAACATCTTTGCCTGCAAACAATGGGCCGTCACAGTGAGGGCAGTAAGCTATGCCTTTGTTTTTAAACTCGGCTTCGCCAGGTACGCCAATGTCACGCCATCTTGCCCCTGTTGCTAAAACAACCGTTTTTGATTTTAGAGTTGCTCCGCTTTCCAAGCTAATCTCCACAAGCTCTTTTCTATCAAGCTTTACAGCTTTTTGCGTGGTTATTATATCCACAGGATATTCTTTAACATGGGCTTCCACCTGCGCCATAAACTTAGGGCCTTCGGTGTACTTTGTGCCGATAATATTTTCTATACCCATGGTTTCCATCACTTGTCCACCCATGGTTTCTGCCAACATACCTGTGCGTATGCCCTTCCTGGCAGCATATATAGCCGCAGCAGACCCAGCAGGGCCGCCGCCAACCACCAACACATCATAAGGCTCTTTTGAGTCTAGCGCGCTAGTGTCGGCAGTTTCTCCAAGCTTTGATAATATGGTTTCAATACTCATGCGCCCTGCGCCAAAGTCCTCACCATTAAGGTGAACCATAGGCACAGATAAAATCTGCTTTGCTTCAACCTCATCTTGGAAACTGCCGCCCTCTACCATGGTATGGGATATATTAGGGTTAAGCACGGTCATCATATTAAGAGCTTGTACAACATCAGGGCAGTTGTGGCAGGTTAGACTTACATAAGATGTAAATTCTAACTTTCTATTAATTTTCTTTATCCGTTCAATTATTTCGTCATCAAGTTTGGGTTTGCGCCCGCTTACCTGTGCAAGAGCCATTATAAAAGATGGAAGTTCGTGACCCATAGGAAGCCCAGCAAAAACAACACCGCTAACTTCATCTTGTTTGTCGATGGCAAAGCTAGGTGTTCTTGCTAAAGTGGCTTTTTCAAAGGATATTTTATCAGAAAGCTCCGAAATTTCCTGAACAAAGGATAAAACATTTTCAGAAGCTTCGCCTTTGCCTACGCTTACCTTTAAAACAACAGGCTGTTGGATATAGTCCATGTATGGAATAATCACATCTCTCGTTTCTTTGTCTAGCAACATAAAATACCTCCAATTATAGTAATAATAAAATTATAAACCATTTATCTTATAATGTCAATAACATTTGTAGGATTTACAAAACCTTTTTCCACATTAAAAATTTTTGTGCCTGGATGGCTTGCGTAAGTTTTAAAATGAGCCTCTGCCCCTGTAAGGGTTATTATGGATTGCAAACCATGAATTTTATCCATAAGAAACTTTTGACGGCTGCCGTCAAGCTCTGACAAAATGTCATCCAGTAAGAGAACAGGGGTTGTGCCACGCTCCTTTTTTATTAAATCAATCTGAGCCAATTTTATAGACAGTGCCGCTGTGCGTTGCTGACCTTGGGAAGCAAAAAGTCTGCCGTCCTTTTGGTTTATTTTAAAATCCATATCATCTTTATGGATGCCTATGGATGTATGTTTGCGGTGAATGTCATGGTGGCGATTTTTAGCCAGCCTGTCAAAAAAAACATCTGCTTCAGTGTTGTTTTTGTAGATAATTTCCAGCCGTTCCCCTCCGCCTGTTATTTCATTTTGGTTTATATCAGCAATTTGGGATAAATGGGCAACAAAGGTCTTTCTCGCCGCGATTATAGGTTTGCCGTAAGCCACCAGCTGCTCATCCCAAATTTCTAGGGTTTCTGACAACCGTGGATTTGTGTAAATTTCTCGCAAAAGGTTGTTGCGCTGTTTCATCACCTTATAATACATCCGCAGATTATGATAATAGGCAGGGTACATCTGGCAAAGCTCCATATCCATAAAACGCCGCCTAAGACCAGGGCCCGCCTTGATTAGGGATAAATCTTCAGGTGAAAAAATTACGCATAAAAGATGCCCGAAAAGCTCCCCTAAACGCTTAATGGGCAGCCCGTTAACCCACATTTTCTTTCCATCTTTATCAATTTCTGTGGCTATCTTATCTGCACCATGTTCGCCCTCAACAAATACAGTGGAAGAGGCGGTTTTCTCTCCAATATTAACCAATTCCCTATCACGGCTTGCACGATGAGAACGCCCAACAGAGGAAAAATAGACAGCTTCCAAAAAATTTGTTTTGCCCTGGGCATTGTCGCCATGCATTATATTAATGCCGCCGCCAAGCTCCACGTCAGCAGTAGCTATATTACGGAAATTGCTGAGGATAACTCGCTTAACATGCATCTTATCCTCGCAATCTTAGGGGCAATACAAGATATTTGTAATCTTCGCTGTCCTCCACCTTAATAATACAGGGCGAAAGGGGGGATGAGAAGGAAATGGTAATCTTCTCATCTTCCAAGGTGCGCATAACATCAGTTAAATACCGCGGGTTAAAGGCAATTTCAATTTCTGGGCCATCTTGCATAACAGCCATTTCCTCGAAGGATGTTCCAAGCTCGCCGCTGGATGTAACAGCCATAACAGAATCTGAAATTTTAAGGCGAACAGGGTTTTTCTTGCTGTCTTTGGAAATTAGGGTGGCACGCTCTACACTTTCCATCATTTCTATGCGGTTGGCAGATATTTCGGTGGTAACTTCAGGGGAAAACATATTTTCGTAATTTATAAATTCGCCCTCAATTAAGCTGGACACAACGGTGCAGTTTTCAAGCTCAAAAAGCACATGTTTATCAGTAATATAAAAATTTGTATTAGAATCTCCGTCAGATGATAAAAGTTTACCAACCTCGCTCATGGTTTTGCTGGGTACAACCACCTTGGCGTCACCCTCACCATCTACAGGGTTTTGGCGCAAAGATATGCGGAAACCATCCACCGCAACAAGCCTGAACAATTCATCTTTAATATCAATTAATTGACCGCACAAAACAGGCTTTGTGGTATCTAAAGACACAGAAAAAACCGTTTGGCGTATCATGTTTTTAAGCACCAAAGAGGATATTTTATAAGCTTGTGTCTTGGACACGTCAGGCATATCAGGAAACTCTTCCGCGTTCATACCAAGGATTTTAAATTCCGATTTGCCAGACTTAACCACAACCAAATTTTTATCATCACAGGTTATTTCTATGGTTGGTCCTGGCAAGCCTCTTACAATATCACCAAAAATCTTAATATCAAGGGCAACAGCACCAGATTCTAAAATCTCTCCTTCAATAGAACCTGTGGCAATGGTCATTTCAGAATCTTTAGCTGTTAACTTCAAGCCATTTTCATCAGCTACCAAAAGGCAACATTCTAATATAGGTATGGTGGACTTGGAACTTGCTACTTTCGATACAATACCAAGACCATCAGCTAACAAATTTTTAGCGCATATAATTTTCACGTTTCTTCCTCCTTAAAGATATTATTGAGCCACTTGTGCATAACATAAAATATATATAATTGTTTTAGTAGTAGCAGTAGTAGGTAATGTGGATTTGTGCAAAACCCTTTTAAACATTATAAAACAGGGCTTAAACCACATTAAATACTTTGTGGGAAATCTAAAATAATCCAGTTATTTTTCCACGGTTTCCACAATGTTTTTAACTTGTAAAAATAATCCACAATTTTAAACAAGTTATTAGACCTGTTCTAAAACCTCATTCCATCATCTTTTTGGTCTTTTTGCCGAAATGCTACAGCGTCAGAACCCTCACATACCTATGGGTATGTGAGGAACCTGCCCCCTTGCATTTCAGCAAAAATCCTCAAAAATATGACGGAAGCAGGTTTCAGAACAGGTCTATTTTCAAATTATTCACCTTTAATTTTTATAACTAAATCATCAATTTCTTTTTTCAATTTCTTATCTTTCTCAATTTTAGCTTCCATTTTATCCACAGCATGGCTTACTGTAGAATGGTCCCTACCACCAAATTCCTTAGCTATGGTTTTTAAAGGTTTTTGCACCAACATTCTACATATATACATGGCAACATGGCGGGCATGAACCAAGTCTGCTGTACGGCGGCTGCCCTTTATCTCTTCTGTTGTTATGCCGAAGTACCCTGCACACACCTCTTGAATATACTGCTCATTAATCTCCCTTTGTTCATGCTGTTTTATCATATCTTCAAGGGCAGACATGGCAAATTCTAATGTGCATTTTGTTCCTGTTAGGCGGGAACGGGCAGTTACGGAGTTTAAAGCCCCTTCCAGCTCTCGGATATTAGAATGTATGTATTTTGCAATTAAGTCAATAATTTCTTTGTCAACCTGCAATCTTTCAGATTCTGCTTTGCGCCATAAAATTGCCGTGCGGGTTTCCAAATCAGGCAAAGAAATATCAACAGACAGGCCGCTGTTAAAGCGGGAGCGCAAGCGGTCCTCTATAGATTTAAGTTCGCTTGGGGGCTTGTCCGATGTTAAAACAATTTGCTTGCCGTCGCTGTGCAAGGCGTTAAAGGTGTGGAAAAACTCTTCTTGAGTTCCGTCTTTATCTGATAGAAACTGAATGTCGTCCACCATTAAAACATCCACATTTCGGTATTTTTCCCGAAATGTTTCATTTTTATTGTGGCGAATTGCACCAACAAATTCGTTTACCAAATTTTCTGATGATGTGTATAAAATTTTCGCATCTGGATTGCTCATCACCACATGGTTGCCGATGGCATGCATTAAATGGGTTTTACCCAAACCAACATCACCATAAATATACAGGGGATTATAACGCCCCCCTGGGTCCTCTGCTACAGACTGGCTGGCAGCATAAGCAAATTCATTACATTTACCCCTAACAAAAGTGTCAAAAATAAACCTTGTGCTTAGCCCTGCCGTGTTTGTGGTGTTTTTAAGCCTTGGGGCATTTTCTACTGGTTTTGGTTGCTCTACGACACCCTTACCTTTAGCCTCAAATTCTTCAACTTCATTTTCTAAAAGAATATTAATTGTATATTCTTTGCCAAAAACAACCCCAAAAGCCCCAGAAATTTTATCTATATATCTCTCGTATACGGTTGTTTTCACATGTTGGCTTCCTGTGGTAAGGGTAAAACTGTCCTCATCCATGTCGTAAGGGGTAAGTGGTGCTACCCAAGAGTAATAAACCGCGGGATTTAAAGACCCCTTACGCAAATAAGAAGTTACCGAATCCCAATAACTTTCAACTGTGTTGATTACCAAGGCATTGTTGCCAGAAAAAACATTTACCATTTTTAAACTGCACCCCTCAAACTATTCATAAACTTATCCACAAACTGTGGATAAGTTATCCACGTTATCCACAGCCTATGTAAAAAGGTTTTAGTAAATTTTCACATACTTATCCACAACATATCAACAAACCCCTGTAATTATAGGGTTATCACGGTTTATATTATACCAAATTGGCAATTAATTTTCAAGGGTATTTTAATATTATTTAAAATTAGACCTGTTTTGAAACCTCATTTCACCATCTTTTCGGTCTTTTTGCCGAAATCAAGGGGGCAGGTTTCAGAACAGGTCTATTCGTTTCACGTGGAACTTTTGAAATCGCATCTATTAGGGTTAAAATAAATTAAATAAAAAATTTATAAAATTTGTGTTGACAAAATGTCTTTGTCGTGGTAGAATATCTTTTGTTGGAAATTTCGCTGGTATAGCTCAGTCGGTAGAGCGCTCCGTTGGTAACGGAGAGGCTCCCGAGTTCGAATCTCGGTACCAGCATAAAATTAAACCCTACTAAAATTTTTAGTAGGGTTTTTTGTAACAAAATTTACAGCAACTCGTATTCACTTGTATAGAACGTCATTTATATAGAGGGGGGAGCTATGAATACCAGCACTTTAGACGCTATTTACAGAAAATACCATAAAAATATTTACAATTATATTGCCTTTCGCATTAACAACCATTATGACGTGGAGGAGCTTACCCATACTGTTTTTGAAAAAGCCATTACCAATTGGGAGCGTTACAACCCCGCAAAACCCGTCGAACCTTGGTTGATAACTATTGCCAAAAACACCGTTACGGACTATTTGCGTAAAAACGCCCGCCGAAAACATCAAGGGCTGGATGATGTGATGGACTTTCCATCTTCTGACAAAAGCCCTGACGAAATTTTGCTTTTAGATGAAGAAAACAGGGATTTAATGGTGGCAATGGATAGGTTAAAACCAAAAGAAAGGCAAATTTTATCCCTGCGGTTTGCCACTGATTTAAAGTATGATGAAATTGCACGTATTATGGGAAAAACAAGCGCGAATGTGCGCATTATCACCCACAGAGCATTAAAAAAGTTGCGTGCCGAACTGGAAGCCCAGAACTTGTAAAGGAGGACAAAAATGGATAACAAGGACTTTATAGAAAAAATCAAACAAATAGATTTTTCAGCTCAGGCAGCAAATAAAGAAGCCCGCCTGTCGCAATTAAAAATTAAGGCTGAAGAGGCAGAAGTTATAAAACCTAAACTATATGTTAATGGCGAGCCTTACCACAAACAGGAGGAAGCCCCTGAAAATAAATGGCGGAAATTTGGCAATGCCATTGCTGGTTTTTTGGTTATTGCTGCATTGTCTGTTGGGGGGTATTTTGGATGGCAATTTATCGACAATATTAGACCACAAGACCAAGAGCATCAAGTTGCCACAAATGGATATTTTACAACATCAAATGGCACGGAAGGCAGATATGACGATTTGATGGAAGCCTTAATGAATTTCCCAGTAACGACGATACGACTGCCAACTTATATACCAGAGCGTTTTGTTTTTTACAGTGCCGTTGTTGATAGTTTTGGTTCTACCTCACCTTTTCCTAATACCCTTTACAGCTTAACTATTACTTACAAATACGGTGATGCTTTTCTGTACATTGAAATTTTAGCTCCTGTGGAACACCTAAACATCGGTGGAGATGTGGAAGATTTGGAAATTAACGGGCTTCCTGCGTTTATAGGTATCGAAGGAAACGTAATAATTTTTAATATGGATGACATACAGTACAGTATTTCCACGAGAATTGATGGGGCAACCCGTGAGGAAATAATCCGCATTGCAGAAAGTATTGTTTATCGTCCTTACGGTTTACCAGAGGGTTTTCATGTTGTTCGCTCTACAAATTATCCAGATGGCACACCTGCCGAATTTCCAGCCAGTGGCACAAGGGATTTGGAGATGGGCATGTCGTTCTTCCCAGTACCTGACACCCCTTTGCCGACCTATGGAAATATTCATTTCACCCAATTTTCGGAAGTTATACTCCACGTTTGCCCTAT
>WQSI01000004.1 GCA_009787945.1 Defluviitaleaceae bacterium | reverse complement strand
GGATGTTTTTAACCCCATTATGCCCCCCTGCCGTGCCGCGCTCACGGATGCGCACCTGCCCCACAGGCAAATTTGTTTCATCATAAATAACAACCAAACGGCTTGCCAAATCCTCCACAGGGATTTTATAATACCGCACAAAATCCTGCACCGCCCGCCCCGAAAGGTTCATAAAAGTTGTGGGCTTCACCAAAACCAACTTCTGCCCATAAAAAAACCCTTCCCCAGCATAAGCATCAAATTTCGTCGCCTTAATTTTAATGTCATGGCGTTTCGCCAACAAATCCACCACATCAAAGCCAATATTATGGCGCGTGCCATCATACTGCCGACCAGGATTGCCCAGCCCAACTATTAAATACATATTTTAATTCCTCTCAAACTTATATCCTTATAAAAGCCCCATAGGGGTTCGTCCACTAACAATTATACACCCAGACCCAAACACCGTCAATAATTTTTACTAAAATAGCCTTGACAAGCCCCTGCTTTGGCGTTATAATTAACACAATCCCGCAAAATATGCGGGTTGGCATTAAAAGAACACGTTGGGCGGCAAAGTCTACCAAACAACCCGCCCAACGTGTCTACAAAGCCAAACAGGCTCAGTGATAATTCTAACCACTGTAGCCTCTTTTGTCAAGCCCCTAAAGGGCAGAAGGAGGATTTTTTATGTCAAGAAGTTGTGATTATTGTGGAAAAAGTGCCAAAATTGCTGATAAAGGTGTTTATTGTAGGCACTGCAAAAGGATTATATGCAGCTCTTGTAATAAGTTCGAGGAGCAGTATCACGATAAAGATTTTCCTGCTGGGAGTTGCGAATTTGGCAAAAAATGTCTTGAGGAATGTAAATTCTGCGGAGGAAAAATAGGTATTACTAAAAAATGTAAGACTTGTGGCAAAAAGAGGGATGAAAATTCCCCTGATTGGGGTGATTGGCTTGTGGATAAAGATTAGGCAAACATAAGCTAAAGGGATTGCTTTATAAAGCCGATTACCGAGGGTAGCTATAACACTGGATTTACCTGGCTTTATCAGTATTGAGCTACTAATACGGCATAATCTTGAAATTTGAAGTGCTATTCACACCATGCAAAAAGCACCCAAAAACGTCATTGCGGGCTTGACCCGCAATCCCACATGTCATTCCAAGCCCAGAAAATAGGGGCTGGTTAGTGCAGATGGGATTGCGGGCGGGGCCTGCAATGACGATTAAAGAGGGGGCTTATACCAATCCATCCAGATACTCCAAAACATCATTAGCATTAGTGGTGGTTTTTGCCTTCTCAAATATTTTTTCTACATTCCCATTTTCGTCAACAACAAATGTGCTTCGGGATGCGGAGCTAACCAGCTTATCATTCACTTTCAACACGCCATACGCTTCTATGGCGGTCAGCTCTTTGTCTGACAACAGCACAAAAGGCAGTCCAAATTTTTCTGTCACCCGTTTAAGGGGTGCGGGGTTGTCCTTGCTGATGCCGATAACAACGGCGTTTTTGCCCTCCAACTGAGGGTGTGCGTCACGAAAACCGCAGGCTTGGGTGTTTCAGCCAGGGGTGTTCGCCCGCGGGTAAAAATATACAATCACCTTTTTGCCAGCAAAGTCTGACAGGCTTATCAAATTGCCCTCTGCATCAGGCAGTGTGAAGCTTGGAGCTTTATCTCCTATTTTCAGCATGGTTATCATCTCCTTGTATCATATCAATTTTGTCATTAAACTCATCTTGTGTTAAAATGCCGCCTTCCCTAAGGGTTTTCAGCATTTTAATTTTGTCCTCATTTGTGGTAAAATCAGGCTTTGTTCTGGATTTAAAGTATATTTTCACATTAAGCCCAATGGCAACAACCACATATCCCAAAGCGCCATATCCTATAAAAGCACCCCAAGAACCAACTTGGATAGGTCCGAAAACCAAACTGAAAATCCCAAGATAAGCGGCAGTAATCCCTGCAAGCACCACAAAACCAATGGCATAAAACACCACATATTCCATAAGCTTGCCATGTTTGGACTTCTTTTTCTCAAGCATTTTGTCTAGCCAGTAAAAGGCGATGATGCCTAAAACCAGCAAAATATCCCTCTCTAACAGCCGAACCACAAACGCCTGAGCCGCACCAATAAAGTCAAAACCTTCGCCGCCAACCCCCATAACCAAATCCATCCAGTACATGATTTTAGTGATAGCAAGATATGTAAATAGCAGCTCTTTAAATGGCAATTTATCCCTTTTCTTCATGCCCCTACTCCTTCCTTAAAGTCTAATTATACACATTCTCCCCAAAACCGTCAAGTAATTCAGTTGACTTTTTCTGTGAAGCTGGGTTATAATGCAATTAACCATTTTGGAGGGGATTTTATGTATAAATTAATTGCAAGTGATGTTGACGGCACGCTAATGGGAGAAGATTTGGTGATACATCCTGACAACAGGGCGGCAATTGCAGAGGCAGTGGCGCGGGGGGTGACTTTTGTGCTATGCTCTGGACGCTCCTATAAAAGTTTGCGGAAATTGCATAGTGAATTAGAGTTGCCTAGGGAAAACGCCTATATAATCAGTTTTAACGGGGGCGCGGTGTATAGTGTGGAGCAGGAAGCCGTTGTCCATGAAGAGCATCCCCCTTTTTATGCGGTTATCCGTGCTGTGGAGCTGTTTAAAAGCCGCTCCCGCAAGGGGGAAATTGAGGTTTTTGTGTATAACGATTCGGACAATGTGATAACAGAGCATGGAAGCACCACCGCGGAGAATTATTCCAAAATATCCCAAACAGAAATGAAATTTACAGATGATGTTTTGGGAGATACCAGGAAGCGGGGGCGCGCTGTTAAAGTTGTGTTTATTGGCTGGCGCGAACCTTTGGAAATCTTCCGCAAGGAGCTTGTGGCAGAGCTTGGCGATACTGCTGAGGTGTTTTTCTCGTCAGAATATCTGCTTGAAATTGGCTCGCCCCGCGCCAGTAAGGGGGTTGCCTTGCAATGGCTTTGTGGGAAACTGGGCATAAACATCGCCGAAACAATCGCCATTGGTGACAATTACAACGACCTAACAATGATTGAAGGGGCAGGGTTGGGAGTTGCCACCGCTAACGGGGTAGAGCCTGCCAAAGCAATTGCAAAATATATAACCCAAAAAACCGCAGAAGAAGGGGCAGTGGCGGAGGTTATACGTAAGTTTGTATTGTAGAGGTGGGGTCATGGAAAAACATTTCGGCTTTAAAGCCATAATCCAAAAAACACCTGACCAAGATGCTGCCTATATTGCCGTGCCTTTTGACATAAAGGCTCTTTTTGGCAAAGGGCGGGTGAAAGTTAAAGCCACCTTTGACGGCGCGCCTTATGAAGGGAGCATTGTAAACATGGGAGTGAAAAATCCTGACGGGTCGGTGTGCTATATTTTGGGTGTACGAAAAGATATTAGGGCAAAAATCGGCAAACAAGCGGGAGATGTGATTGATGTTGTGGTGTCATTTGACTACACATAGAGGAGGAGTGAAAATGCTTAAAATTTCAAGGGAAAATTGCGTTTATGCTATGAGTGCCGCAAACGCCCCTGCGGCTCACATTAAGCCAGGGGAGCGGGTGTTGTTTGAAACCCATGACTGCTTCACGGGTCAAATTAAACAGCCAGGCGACTTTTCGGGTATTTCTTGGGATAAGGTTAACCCTGCCACAGGTCCTGTTTTTGTGGAAGGGGCAGAGGTTGGGGATGTTCTGGCTGTCTACATCGAGAAAATTCATGTGGCTGATAAGGGCGTGGTTGTGGCATGTACTGGGGTTGGGGCTTTGGGGCATATGGTGGCTGAAAACCAGGCTAAAATCCTGCCCATTGTAGACGACAAGGTTGTTTTTAGTGACAAAATAAGCTTCCCCATCAATAAAATGATTGGTGTTATAGGCACAGCCCCTGCAGAAGGGGAAATTCCCTGCGGTGAGCCTGGGGAGCATGGCGGAAATATGGACTGTAAGGATATAACAGAAGGGACAACTGTATATTTACCTGTTAATGTGGCAGGGGGTTTGGTTGCCCTCGGCGACCTTCACGCCGCTATGGGTGATGGGGAAATAAGCTTGACAGGGCTTGAAATTTGCGGGGAGGTTACTGTAAAAATTGACCTTATCAAAAAAGGGCAGACAAATTTACCCGCCCCTTCAATTATGAATGACACACAGGTGATGACCCTTGCAAGCCACCAAACCCTAGACATAGCCGCTGACCGCGCCATTGTAAAAATGGCAGAATATATGGTGGCTGAAGGTTTTACCCCAGAGGAAGCCACCATGCTCATTTCCCTAGCGGGTGATGTGAGAGTTTGCCAAATGGTTAATCCCCTAAGAACCCTTCGTGTGGTAATGCCTAAAGCTATTTTCGGTAATCTCTAAACTTCAAGCAAATTTAGCACATGGGTGGGCAGCGCAAAAGCCCCCATGTGCAATTTTGTGTTATAATACCTAGTAATAAGCCCAAATTTCAACCATTGGTCAAATTTAGCATCACGGACAGGGTGGGCAGATTTTGTAGCAAAGCCAAAAAGCCAATGCCCCCCTGGATATGTGTAGGTGTTGGCTTGATACGCCCGCGCAACAGGAAAAGCCCCTTTAATTTTGCCAAATGCCCGCTGCATGGACAAAATGTCATGGTCGTAAAACGTGCCGCCAAGCTGGTTAACCATAATGCCTTGCTCTGTCATTGCGTTGTAGCAATTTCCGTAAAATTCCTTGGTAAACAGACCCTCGCCAGGGCCGAATGGGTCGGTGGAGTCCACCACAATAAGGTCATATTCATTTTGCTTTGTGCGGACAAATTTTAAGCCGTCCTCAAAATACAGGTTTAGGCGGGGGTCATCAAGGGCGTGGGCTGTCTGTGGCAAAAACTCCCTGCAAGCATCCACCACCATTTTATCAATTTCCACCATGTCCATTTGCTTAATGGAAGGGTATCGGGCAAGCTCCCTAACCATTCCACCGTCACCTGCCCCAATAATTAACACCCTCTGAATATCAGGGTTAACCGCCATAGGCACATGGGACAACATGTCATGGTAAATAAATTCATCTTTTTCTGTTAGCATGGTAAAGCCGTCTAAAATCAAAATTCTCCCATATTCTAGGGATTCATATATATCAATCCGTTGATAATCACTTTGCCCACTAAAAAGGTGCTTTTCAAGCTTAATATCTAACCGCACATTTTGCGTGTGCATTTCTGAAAACCAAAGTTCCATGATTGTTTCATCTCCATTTCTTTTGTTATCTTAGTACTAGGATTTGTTTAACGGCAGGGTCCTCTGTTCCGCTGATGCTACAGCCTTTCTCCTCGGCATATGTTAAATACTCCAAGGCATCCTTCGTTATCCTCTCTCCAGGGGCAAGGACGGGTATGCCTGGAGGGTAACACATAACAGATTCCCCGCTGATTTCCCCAAGGCTGTCCGCCAGGCTAACCGCCTTTTTTTCGCTGAAAAACGCCTCTTGTGGGGTGGTGACAATTTGGGGGTGAATGTACTCATTTGGGGGGGTGGCTCGGTCTGGGCTGGCTGTTCTTGAATGGGTGCGTAATATATCCTTTAGGCTGGAACAAAGCCGCTCAATGTCTTTCTTAGCATCCCCAAGGGAAATATAGGCAAGAAAGTTGCCAATGTCCCCAAACTCTATTTGTATTTCATATTCATCCCGTAAAATGTCATAAACCTCAATGCCTGCAAGCCCTGTTTTCAGGCTGTTGACAGATAATTTTGTGGCATCAAAGTCAAAAACACTGCTTCCGTTGCACAGCTCCCGCCCAAAGGCGTAATAACCACCCATTTGGTTAATTTCATCCCGAGCGTACCCAGTTAAGTTAAGCACCTTGGCAAAAGCCTCCCTGCCGTTAAGTGCCAAATTTCGGCGGCTAATGTCCAAACTTGCCAAAAGCAAATAAGAAGCCGAAGTTGTTTGGGTTAGGTTTATAATCTGGCGGACATAGGCAGGCTTTGCCCCCTTACCCATTAAAAGCAAGGAGCTTTGGGTCAGCGACCCGCCCGATTTGTGCATACTAACCGCCGCCATATCTGCCCCTGCTGAAATGGCAGAAATGGGCAGGTTGTCGCCAAAGTAAAAATGGGTTCCGTGCGCCTCATCCACCAAAACAAGCATATCATGGGCATGGGCAAGGTCAACAATGCTTTTTAAATCGCTACAAATGCCGTAATATGTGGGGTTGTTAAGGAAAATCGCTTTAGCATCTGTATTTGCGTTGATTGCAGATTTCACATCACAGGTTTTCATGCCTAAAGAAATCCCCAGGTTGCTATCTGTTGAGGGGTCGATATAAACAGGCTCTGCCCCTGACAAAATAAGGCTGGTAAGGGCAGATTTATGCACATTTCTAGGCATCAAAATTTTATCCCCACGTTTAACGGCAGATAAAATCATAGCCTGTACAGAGCTTGTTGTTCCTCCAACCATAAAAAACGCCGCATCAGCCCCGAAGGCATCAGCCGCCAACTCTTCCGCCTCTTTTATAACCCCAACGGGATTTCCTAAAAAATCCAATGGCAACATTGAATTTACATCAAGCTCCATGGCTCTTTCGCCTAGAAACTCTGCAAGGCGATGGTTGCCCCTGCCGCGCTTGTGACCAGGCACGTCAAAAGGCACAATTCTATTAGTGCGCATCCGCTCCAGCGCAGTGGCGATAGGTGTCAAATTTTGCGGGTTATTATTCAAAGGGTTACCCCCTTTCAGAGTCGTTATTCCATTTCATTATCTTGCACAGGTTTATTATACACCTAAGCTCCCTCCCCAGTCAAGAATTTCACAAAAATTCTTGACTGGGGTTGTGTTGATGTGTATAATTGTATGGGTGGGGTGATTTTGTGGATTTACGTGTTGTCGATGGAGGAAAAGAGAAAATAGCTCTTTGTAATAGCGAAGAGGTTGTTATTTTTGATGGGCAGTCTGCCCTAGACTTTTTTGCCACCATTGAATATCAGCATAACTGCATATGGATAGCCATTAACAAGTCTGCCGTTTGTGAGGGGTTTTTCGACCTTACCACAGGCATAGCAGGAGAGGTTGCTCAAAAGTTTGTAAATTACGGCATACGCTTCGCTATTTACGGCGACTTTTCTGGATACACTAGCAAGGCATTAAATGATTATATCTACGAATGTAACAAAAACGGACCGTTGTATTTTGTGGCAGACGAGGATGATGCGATGGCTAAATTAAGGGAGTAAATTATGAAAAAAATACATTATTATTTTGGTTGGTTCACCAAAACCATACCTCAAAAGCTTGCGGATATGCTAAATATAGAGCTTGTAGGCAAAAAGTCTTTAGTAGCAATTAGCACCGCTCCAGATGATGCCCCAGGAAGCGATAGCATAATGGCTTTTGTTAAAGATGTTTGGTTTGAGCCTGCAGGGGTTGTTTTTCAGGAGTACCACTCCATTGACTATCGCGTGAATAAGAATGAAGCGGCTGACCTTATTAAAAATGCGTCTGCAATACTCCTGCATGGCGGCAAAGAGATAGGGCTAAGGGAGTTTATAGAAGAATATGGGCTGCAAGAAGCCATTGGCCAAAGCTCTGCCCCTGTAATAATGGGAGGAAGTGCAGGAGGCATGAATATGGGTGCAAAATTCACCTACAACGATTACGACAAAGTTTATGATGGTCTTGCCCTCGATAATCTAATGTTCACGCCCCACGCAGTAGAAAAAGAATTGGAAAACGAAACCAAATTTATAACATTATCAAATGATTTGGACGTGTATGCAGGTTGCGAAGAAAGTGCCCTTCGTATAGAAGGTGATGACATTACGGTCATTGGGGATGTGTTTAAAATTTCTAAAGGCAAAATCATAAAAATATAAGGTAACCATATACAATTTACGCACCACCCCGTAGGGGCGCATATTATGCGCCTGTTGTCCGACAAAGGTAATGTGATGTAGAATACGTTTGTCCAGCAACGGGCGCATAATATGCGCCCCTACGGTGGATGATGATGCCTAAGGATGTGTTTAAAATTTCTAAAGGCAAAATCATAAAACTTTGATAATCGAGGTGAAAGAGATGCTTAATGAAATAATTTTTACTGTTACAGAATCCCTTGATGGTGGGTTTGAGGCTCAGGCTGTCGGTCACTCTATATATACCCAGTGTGATGAGTATAGTCAAATACATCAGACATTAAGAGATGCTGTTAATTGCCACTTTAATCAAGACCAGATGCCCTCCGTTATTCGTATACACCTCGTTAAAGGCGAGGTTATCTCCGTATGAGAGTACCCAGAGATGTTGACGCAAGCCAGCTTATAAAGCTTTTATCCCGTTACGGTTACACAGTTATAAGACAAACGGGTAGTCATATCAGATTATCCAGTATTACTAATAAAGGCGAACACAATATAACTGTTCCAGACCATCAACCCGTTAAAATCGGGACATTGCAAAATATAGTAAAAGACGTTTGCGATATGAATGGTTTAGAAATATCAGATTTGTACAAACAATTATAAAAACAATTTTAGGAGGATAAAAAATGAGTTTTAAAAGTGACATTGAAATAGCCCAGTCTGCCAATATGGTGAAGATTGGCGAGATTGCCCAGGCATTAGGGCTTGATGAGAAGTATCTGGAGCAATATGGCAATTACAAGGCGAAAATTAACTACAGCTACCTTGATGACAACGCCTCAAAGCCAGATGGCAAGCTGATTTTGGTAACAGCCATCAATCCAACCCCTGCAGGGGAAGGCAAAACCACAACCACCGTTGGTTTGTCTGATGCTTTGCGCAAAATCGGCAAAAAGTCTGTTGTTGCCTTGCGTGAGCCTTCTCTTGGGCCTGTTTTTGGCGTTAAGGGCGGGGCGGCCGGGGGCGGCTATGCCCAGGTTTTGCCGATGGAGGACATTAACCTGCATTTTACAGGAGATTTTCACGCAATTGGGGCGGCAAACAACCTTTTGGCGGCTCTTTTGGATAATCACATCTACCAAGGCAATGCCCTAAATATTGACACCCGCAGAATTACCTGGAAGCGCGCTGTTGACATGAATGACCGCCAGCTGCGCTTTATGACAAACGGACTTGGAGGGCGCACAAACGGCGTTCCTCGCGAAGATGGTTTTGATATTGTTGTGGCAAGTGAGGTTATGGCAGTTCTGTGCCTTGCCAGCGACATCGACGACCTTAAAGAACGTCTTGGGCGCATTATCGTTGCATATACCCGTGAAGAAAAACCAATTACCGCCGCAGATTTGAAAGCCCATGGCGCAATGGCGGCACTGCTTAAAGATGCCTTAAAGCCAAACCTTGTGCAAACTTTGGAGAAAACCCCTGCCATCATCCATGGCGGGCCTTTCGCTAATATTGCCCATGGCTGCAACTCTGTCACTGCCACTAAAATGGCTTTGAAATTAGGCGAATATGCCGTTACAGAAGCAGGCTTCGGTGCTGATTTAGGTGCGGAAAAGTTCCTTGACATTAAATGCCGTGTTTCTGGGCTTGTGCCAGATGCTGTGGTTATCGTTGCAACTGTACGCGCTCTAAAATACCATGGCGGCGTTGCTAAAACCGACCTTAACACTCCAGATGTTAAGGCTTTGGAAGCTGGCTTGCCAAACCTTCTCCGCCATGTGGAAAATGTTACGAAAGTTTTTGGTTTGCCTGCTGTTGTGGCTATCAATGCCTTCCCCACCGACACAAAAGAGGAGCTTGACCTTGTGGAAGCCAAGTGCAAAGAGCTTGGCGTAAATGTGGCTTTGTCTGAAGTGTGGGCAAAAGGAGGCGAAGGCGGCGAAGCTTTGGCGCGTGAGGTTGTGCGCCTTGCAGAAGCAAACTCTAACAAGTCTGTAAATTTTGTTTACAGTGACGATGTTAGCATTGAGGACAAAATTAATGCAATCGTCCAAAAGATTTACCGCGGTGCGGGAGTCGCCTTAACCCCAGGAGCGAAAAAGCAAGCCAAAAACCTTGAAGCTATGGGCTTTGGCAACTTGCCGATTTGCATGGCAAAAACCCAGTACAGCTTCAGCGACAACCAAAACATGCGCTGCGCCCCAACGGATTTTACAGTGACCATCCGTGACCTGCGTATTTCCGCTGGTGCAGGCTTTATCGTTGCCCTTGCAGGGGATATTATGACCATGCCAGGGCTTCCAAAAGTGCCAAGTGCTGAAAATATTGACGTAGACAAAGAAGGGCGCATTTCAGGGCTTTTCTAAGATAATTGCAGGGGCGCATATTATGCGCCTTTTGCATTGTAAACGTATTTTTATTCAACAGTGTGTTTATCGGACGGCGGGCGCATAATATGCGCCCCTACATAGTTAAAAAAATTCTTGAAATTGATGCTGTTATGGTGTATACTGTAAGACAAATAAAAAAATGGAGGTTTTACCATGAACGAAAAAACGAGAAAGTTGGTAGTTACCGCCATTTTGTGCGGCATTACCGTGGTTTTGTCCCTGCCCTTTGTTGGCACATTAATTTTGCCTGTGGTGGCAGGCACTCTCGCCTTTATCCCTGCTATGGTTGCGGCAATTTTGCTGGGGTTTTGGAATGGTGTCAGCGTGGCTTTTGTGGCTGGGGCGGCAAGTATGATAAGGGGCTTTTTCATGCCTGGGCTTCTTGCGCCCTATTTCGTCAACCCGCTGATAAGCATTTTCCCAAGGGTGATGATTGCGGTGATGGTGTGGCTTGTTTTTAACGCCTTGATGAAAACAGGGTTTCCAAAAACTGTAAAGGTCACTGTTTCTACAGCGGTTGCCGCGGCTGTTGGCTCTCTTACCAACACAGCACTGGTTCTTGGCAGTATCTATTTGTATCATGCCTCGTCAGTGTTTAATTATGGGCAGGTTTTCTCCTTTATCGCTCCGCCTCTGCCTGGGCTTGACCATGCCAGCTTAGAAGCTGGAGTAACCGTGTTTTTTATGGGCATAGCCAGCAGTAACGGGCTGATTGAAATGGTCGTAAATATGATACTTGTAACAATTTTGGTGCTAACATTAAGAAGGGCAAAATTCGCTAAATTTTAGGAGTAGGTGGATAATATGAAAACAATGGAAAAGATAGGCGCGTTGGCAAAGGGCAGAGGCTTTTTGTTCCCTGGCAGTGAGATTTACGGCGGTTTGCAGTCCACATGGGATTATGGACCATTGGGGGTAGAGCTGAAAAACAATATTAAGCAGGCTTGGTGGAAGCGTTTTGTCCAAGAATGTAAATATAACGTGGGTCTGGATGCTTCCATCCTAATGAATAGCAAGGTTTGGGAAGCAAGCGGGCATGTAGGCGGGTTTTCTGACCCCCTAATGGACTGTAAAGACTGTAAAGAGCGTTTCCGTGCCGATAAAATTATTGATGACTATATGGAAGCTAACAACATGGGCGGAACCGCTGATGGCAAGTCTAAAGAAGAACTAAAAGCCTTTGTTGACGAGCATAAGCTGCCCTGCCCCTCTTGCGGCGCACATAATTTTACTGATATTCGGGAGTTTGAGCTGATGTTTAAAACCCATGCAGGGGTTGTGGCAGACAGCACCAGCGTTGTGTACCTTCGCCCTGAAACTGCCCAAGGCATTTTTGTAAACTTCAAAAATGTAGCGCGGACAACCCGCAAAAAAATCCCCTTTGGCATTGCTCAGACTGGTAAGGCTTTCCGCAACGAAATTACCCCTCAGGGGCTGACCTTCCGCACCCGCGAATTTGAACAAATGGAGCTTGAATTTTTCTGCAAGCCAGGAACAGATGACGAATGGTTTGAGTTTTGGTTGGAATATTGCAAAAAATTTCTATTAGATTTGGGCATGAAGCCTGAAAACATGAAGTTTGCAGAGCATAGCCCAGAACAGCTTTCCCATTATAGCAAAAACACAACAGACATCGAGTTTTTGTTCCCCTTTGGTTGGGGAGAGCTTTGGGGCATTGCCAACCGCACAGATTTTGACCTAAAAGCCCACCAGGAACACAGCGGGCAGGACATGACCTACAGCGAGCCAGAAAAAGGGGATAAATATATCCCATATGTGATTGAGCCATCCCTTGGGGCAGACCGTTTGGCTTTGGCTCTCCTTTGCGAAGCTTATGACGAGGAAGAAATTGCAGAAGGGGATGTTCGCACAGTTTTGCGTTTTCACCCTGCTGTTGCCCCTGTGAAAGTGGCTGTTTTGCCTTTGTCTAAAAAACTCGGGGAAAAGGCAAGCGAAATTTACGCAGATTTGTGCAAACATTTCACCTGTGAATATGACGACACAGGCAGCATCGGCAAACGCTACCGCCGTTTTGATGAAATTGGCACGCCATTCTGTGTGACAGTGGACTTTGAAACTGTCGGTGACGAGGAAAAGCCCGCTGACCATGCTGTAACAATCCGCTTCCGCGACAGCATGGAACAGGAGCGAGTGCCAATTGCCGACCTCCAAAAATTCATCACAGACCGCATAGCTTTATAATGCCAATTATGAAAATATTTAGGTTGCAATTAATCATAATGACCTTGCTCGCCTTTGGTCTTGCATCCTGTGATGACCCCGAAATCACCACCCCCAACCTTTATATAACCCACCAAAATCAAGCCATTACCGCAATTCAAGGGGTTACAAATTGGTGGCAGGGTAACAGCGGCGTGTCTTTTGACTCTCCCCACTCGCTCCAGCTAAGTGAGGAAGATTTGGGTGGTGCAACCCTGTTTTTGGAAGGCATGTGCAGTGAAATTAGCCTGAGATTTAGTAGGCAACCCAGTTATATCCAGGTGTTGCGGTGGAACGTGGACGACTTAGGCAATACAGATACACCGCCAGAAGCTTTCGCTGTACAATCAGGCATTATCACGGTAGCCGATAGCCATTATGGCTGGATTTGGCAAGTTAATGCCATTTGGGAGCAGGGCGACTCTAACTACACTTTCCGCACAATACGCTATTAAGGTGACGATATGGCAAGACCAATGGTCTGGATTTTCATATTTCTAGCAGGGGGCATTTTGTTTGGTCGGTTTTTCGCTGACCTTGGCATTTTGCCCCTTTTTGTGGTGTTTGCGGTTCTTTTGTCGGGAGGTATGTTTTGGGTTTACCGCCGCAAAATCGCATTTGCCTTGCCTGCCTTTGCCCTGCTTGGGTTTATGCTGATTGGCAACACCCTATCCCCAACAAGCTACACAATGGAACAAACCGCCGCAAGAGAGGGCTTTGTACGCATTGAAGGGGTTGTTCAAGATGTGTCAACCACCCTTGCAGGGCGTTACCGCGTGTCTGTGCAAACGGACTGGTTTTCTGCCGCCCCCGCCCATGAGGTGCATTATGCCGCCGTTGGTGTTCAAGCTGTTTTGCCTGAAGGGGCCCAGGCTGTATTGGGTCAGCGGGTGGTGCTAACGGGCTATTTGTCCACCCTTGACACAGCCCGCAACCCAGGGGGCTTTAACGAATGGCAATTTCTACGCTCTCGCGGCATTGAATACCGCCTGTTTGTGGAGGATGCCGCAACTTATGAAGTGTCCATGACCTTAGCAATGCACATCCGCAACTTTGGCTTGCGCCTGTCTGCTGTGTTCCATGAGGTTTTGCCCGAAAACCAAGCGGGTATAATGTCTGCTATGGTGGTTGGGGACAGAAGCGGGCTGGATAGGGGTGTTCGCGACCTTTACAGCTCTGTGGGCATGTTCCACATTTTGGTTGTGTCGGGTCTGCATGTTAATATTTTGTCGCTGATATTTGGTAAAGGGCTTGAGAAAGTGGGGGTTAAATCCAGGGCAAAGCGGGGCTTGGCAACCATTGGTTTTATTGTGGCTTTTGCCATTTTAACAGGGGCAGGGGTGGCAACCATCCGAGCCGCTATCATGGGCATTTTGCTAATCCTTACAAGTATTGCGGGCTTTGAAAACGACACACCAACAAGCCTAAGCATTGCCGCCATTGCCTTGCTAATTCATCAGCCCCTGTTTTTGTTTGATTTGGGCTTTATTTACAGCTTTACCATGGTGCTTGCCTTGGTGGTGCTGACCCCGCCTATGGAAAAATTGCTATACGTCATCAAAAACAAGCAGGTTCGCCGTTTTATCGCTTTTAATGCCGCCGCAACCACTGTTTACACCCTTATCAACTCCCATTTTTTCTTTGAATTTTCGCCATATTCCCTCCTGGCTAATTTGCTAATAATGCCCACAGTTGCCGTTACCATGGGTTTTGGATTACTAACCGCAATCGTCGGCTTGTTCAGCACCTTCTTAGCGCAAATTTTCGCCTTTCCCATTTGGATACTACTTAGCCTGTATCAAGCCCTTATGGAAGCTCTTTTGCACCTGCCCTTTGCCGTGGTGCTAACAGGCAGACCCCACCCCATAACCCTAACAGCCCTAACCGCCGCCCTAATGGCGTTCACACACATTGCAAACAAAGGCAAGAACATAGCCAAAAGAATAACCGCGGTTTCGGCAATGGTCTTTTTGGTTATGTTTACGGTTTTTGCGGCTCAAAGCCTTAGCCCCCAGATAAATGTCACTTTTTTAGATGTGGGTCAGGGCAAATCCACCGTAATATCCAGAAATGGTCAAGGTATTATAATTGACGGCGGAGGGGTTTTCGGGCGGGAAGCAGGCAACAATGTAGGCACATTTACGCTAATTCCATATTTAAATTACCGCGGTGTAAACCGTGCCACGGCAATTGTCACCCACAACAGCCGCGACCACATAATGGGGGTTATTGAAGCTACCCAAGCAGGTCGGGTTGACCACATTATAATGGCAACAGCAAACAGCGAACCAGGCCGCCCACTATATGACCTGTTATTATACCAAGCCAACGCCACAGGCACACGGATTACTTACGTATCCGCAGGGGATAAAATAGATTTCCACGGCATGAGCCTTTACATAATTTTTCCATACAGCCAGCGTATGTTTGCCCATGAAAACAACGCATCAATTGTGATTAGGGCGGTTTATGGCAACCACACCATCATCCTCCCTGCCGACATTGAAAGGGAGGCAGAAGCCCACCTGGCAGCAAACCGCAATCTGTCAGCGCAAGTTTTGCAAATTGCCCACCAAGGCAGCCGAACCTCTACAACGGAAGAATTTTTGATGAACGTAAACCCCCAAATAGCAATAATTTCTGCAGGTCGTAACAATATGTATGGGCATCCTCACAGGGAAGTTACAAACCGCCTTGACCAGCATAATATCCCCTATTTTAGCACGGCAACACATGGCGCAATCCTCATCCGCACCAATGGCACAAGAATGACCGTAAACACCATGCTGACCCCTTACCACAATTAAATTTGACAAAACAGGTGAATATAGGGTATAATTGTATAGAGGTGATATTTATGAATAGAAAATTTTTTACATTAGGAATAGCCCTTCTGTGTTTTGGTATATTTGCGGCTTGCGGCAACGCTAATGCGGGGGAGGTTTTGCCCCCTGCCCCTTATGTAATTGGGTTGGCTTCGCCCCCTGCTGACCAAGACCAGGGAGGTTCTAGGCTGCTGCCGCCAGAGCCATTGCCGCCAGAAGAGCGCAATCCAGACCTTCTACCAATCGGTGTCACCCATGCCAGCTTTGATGACGTTGGGCAGATTCTTCATTTTTTCGGGGGCGGCATTAATTTTTCTTTGGTTGGCAGTCAAGAATTAAATAATATTGACACGTTAAGGGAGTTTTATGCCGTATTCCTCAATTGCGGCTCTAGTGACATGAACAGCCGCGTCCTTAGGGAATTTGTTTACGGCGGCGGAATTGTTTATGCCTCTGACTTGGTGTCAAGCGCCTTAACCGAAGCCTTTCCCCAGGCGTTTAGCACAAGCTCGGTTTCTGCCTCTCAAACTGTTCGCAGGGCGGAAATTGTCCATGAAAGCTTGGCAGCTCATATGAGGACAGAAAATCTGGATGTGGTTTTTAACATGGGCGGCTGGGACCTTGCCACCTATTTAAACCAAGATGCCACTGTTTATATAAGGGGCTATGTGCCTGGTTACGGTGTTTCGCCCTTGGCATTTTCCTTTCAATATGGGGAAGGCACGGTGTTTTTCACCAGCTTTCACAACAATGCCCAAGCAACCTCAGATATGGTAAATTTTGTGGAATATCTTGTGTTCCGCATAAAATTTATTGAGGCTGACAGGGAAATGGAGCGTCGGGCAACGGAGCTTGGTTTCGCCCATCAAGGGCAAATGTTTGGCTTTTTTGGTGACAGCATGACCATGGCAATGCAAATGGAGCGGGAAGAAATGGCTGTAACCTCTGCTTTTGACGGTTCTAATATGGTAATTGCAGGTGAGGCGGCAAGCGAGCCTTGGACAGCCCCCATAAACAGGGCTTTCCCCTTTACATTTGAGCAGGGTCAGGACTTTATGGTTTCTGTAGATGCGGCGGGAGGTTTTCGCCTACGCATAACCCAGCCAGACGGCAAATACACCTACACCACCGAAAACATGCTGATTGTGGAAAATGTGGCAGCTGGGCAATGGAGCTTCCAAGTTTTTCCCGATGATGAGAACGACACACGAGCCTTTGCAATTGGAATTGCAACTAGATAAGGAGATTTGATTATGAAAAAATACGCATTAATTAGCGTTTCTGATAAAACTGGAGTTGTAGATTTTGCCCGTGGTCTTAATGGGCATGGATTTACGGTTATATCTACTGGAAACACCTTTAACAGCCTTAAAGAAGCAGGGGTGGACGCGGTGGAAGCCAGCGAAATAACAGGCTTTCCCGAATGTTTAGATGGGCGGCTTAAAACCCTGCACCCCCACATCCATGGAGGAATTTTAGCAAGGAGAGATTTGCCCCATCACATGGATTTTATTGGAGAAGCAGGCATAAACACCATAGATTTGGTTTGTGTAAATTTGTACCCTTTCAAAGATACCATAGAGCGCACAGACGATTTAGGGCAAATTATTGAAAATATTGACATTGGCGGGCCTGCCATGTTACGGTCAGCCGCCAAAAATTATGACAGCGTTTGTGTGGTGGTTGATGTTGCCGATTATGACGCGGTTTTAAACCAGCTTGCAGAGGGGGAAATAAGCCGCGATTTTCGCTTTAAAATGTCCGCCAAGGCTTTTGCCCACACAGCGGCATACGACGCCCTTATCGCTAAATATTTAGGGTGGCTCACTGGCGGCGAACCATTCCCCCAAACACTGACATTAACCTACGAAAAGGTGCAGGATTTGCGCTATGGCGAAAACCCCCACCAAAAGGCGGCATTTTACCGCGAAGTTAAGGCGTTGCCCGTGGATTTGGTAAACGCCAAGCAAATCCACGGCAAAGAATTGTCCTTTAACAATATTAACGACGCTCATGGCGCTCTTGAACTGTTGCGGGAGTTTGACAAGCCTTGTGTTGTAGCGGTTAAACACGCAACCCCTTGCGGCGTAGGCATTGCAAATAATTTAACAGAAGCCTGGCACAAAGCCCATGATGCCGACCCCACCTCCATTTTCGGGGGCATTGTAGCCGCAAACCGCGAAATTGATGACAGCGTGGCAACAGAAATCAACAAAATTTTTGTTGAAATTGTCATAGCTCCTTCATATACACCCGAAGCTTTGGAGATACTTCAGCAAAAGAAGAATATTCGCTTACTTGCGCTAGACACTGCAAAATCTTATGGCTCTCTTGACCTTAAAAAGGTCAGCGGTGGGCTGTTAATCCAAGATGAGGACGATTTGCTGGATTTTGAGCCGAATTTTATGACAGAAAAGCACCCAACCCAAGGGGAAATGGAGGATTTAAAATTTGCCTGGGCTTTAAGCAAACATGTGAAATCTAACGGCATTGCCATAGCTAAAAACGGGCAAAGCCTAGGGCTTGCGGGAGGGCAAGTTAACCGCATTTGGGCAACAACAGGCGCAATTGACCACGCCATAGAATTTTTTGGCGAAGATGCGCTAAAAGGCGCAGTGCTTGCTTCTGACGGCTTTTTCCCCTTTGATGATTGTGTTAAAATTGCCGCAAAATATGGCATTTCGGCAATTGTGCAGCCTGGAGGTTCGCAAAATGATGATGCAAGCATAAAAGCCTGTAATGATGCAGGAATTGCCATGGTCTTTACTGGTATGCGGCATTTTAGGCATTAAACTCAATTGACTAACGGAGGTGGTTGCGTGCCAGAATTTGTAAATTGTAAGCACTGCAAAAAGCTTTTTGCCAAATTCACCCATTCATCTTACTGCGAAAACTGCGCAGAAGCGGCAGAAGCCGTCTTTCGCAAGGTGCGCGATTTCCTCTACGCCCACCCAAATTCTGACGCTCTAACCGTGTCTAGAGCTACAGGAGTTTCCCCAGACAAAATTTTTGAATATGTGCGGGAAGGCCGGGTTGCAGTTGTGCCACAATCGGAATTAAACTTAAAGGAAAGAGGGGGAGATGATTGATGACAAAACAATTGACACCCGAAGAGTTTGCGGCTAATATCTACGAATATTTAGGCAAAGGCGAAATAGAGCATTTAGAAGTCGTTAAAGATAATGTGACCACAACCGTGACCTTCATGCCAGGAAAAATAGTGGACCGTGTTCAGGTTTTTCAAGATATAGTAGGCCCCATTGATTTGCCCGCAAATTTTGACGCAGAAAAATTCATTCAGGAAGAACGGTGGAGAGATTATGAAAATCTTAATTGACACCAATATAATTCTGGATGCTTTGCTTGCCGAACGTGCCTACCGCAACGGTATGGATTATATAATAACCCGCAATATTGCAGATTTTTCCAAATCTCCAGTCCAGGCTTTAACGCCAACCCAATTTCTAAAAACTAGAGTGTGTTAACACAAAGGATGATTTTATGTTTGATGTAGCCCTTGTAGGAAGCGGCGGCATGATGCCCCTGCCCCATAGGCATTTAACCTCCCTTCTTCTGCGGTATGAAGGGCGTTTGGTTTTAATTGACTGCGGCGAGGGCAACCAGGTCAGCGTCAAGCAAATCGGATGGGGTTACAAAACCATAGACTGCATTTGCCTAACCCATTTTCATGCGGACCATGTGGCTGGTCTGCCTGGGCTTTTGCTATCCATCGCACATGCAGGGCGGGACGAACCCATAACCATTATAGGGCCTGTTGGGGTCGCCCATGTGGTTAGAAGCCTGTGTGTCATAGCTCCAGACTTGCCCTTTGCCATTAAATTTGTAGAGCTGCCAAAAGAAGGGCTGCGGGATTTTAAGATACCCCTAACCAGCTTTACCCTGTCTGCCGTGCCTGCCCTTCACAATTGCCCCTGCTTCGCCTATCGGGTGGACATCCACCGAAAAGGGCGGTTTGATGCAGACAAGGCAAAGGAACTTAACATCCCCTTGCAGTTTTGGAACAAACTGCAAAAAGGGAAAATCATGGAACACGAGGGTCGCACCCTAACCCCAAATATGGTAATGGGGGAGGACCGCAAAGGGCTTAGCGTGTCCTACATAACCGACAGCCGCCCGCCTAAATGGCTTCCAGACTTTATAAGGGGCAGCGACCTATTTGTTTGCGAAGGTCACTATGGTGATGAAGAGCTGTTGGCAAAGGCAAAAAGCCACCGCCACATGATTTTTTCTGAAGCCGCAATGCTGGCGCGGGCTGGTGAGGTGGAAAAAATGTGGCTGACACACTTTTCCCCCGCCATGCAAAACCCCAAAGACTACCTAAAAAATGCCCGCAAAATCTTCCCTAAAAGCTATGTTGGATATGACAGGCTAACAGAAACCTTTGGTTTTGAAGAAGATTAAGTTCATAAAAACAGCCCCCTTTAGCATCGGGGGCTGTTAGTTTGGTCGTTTATTTTGTTAGACACATAAATTTAGAGTTATAGTTAGATATGCTACCTATGCGAAAACGAAACTTGTCCGATAAGGGGCAAGAACCTATTTCGGAAAGCTCGCGTAATTCCACTAGCAACTTCACTATCTCCTTGATGTCGGTTTATTTCATGGTTGTAAAGAGAGGCGTTGGTGTGGTTCAGTTGTATTAACAAAAATTGCTCAGATGCCTGTCGTACTATCTCGTGCATTACAGTACCTAGGTTCGCACTGTCTAACCTAGAAAGGAGTTGTTCCGCATGAGCTAAAGCCTTGTTCATATTGTTGTTGGCGGCTTCGTTATCTAGTCTTGTTGCAACTATGTCCCGCGCATTCCATACCCCGTGAAATGCACCACCAAAAGACTCCTGCAATTTACCAGCTATAGCCCCGACCGCTGCGCGTTCCAACAAATCTCTTTCGATAACCCTGCGTTCATCAGAAATATCAGGATTATTATCAATGAGATACAACTGCTCCTCGATGAAGTTTATCATTTCGTCTAAGTTAAAATCACTCAGTCTGAGGCGGTGTGCAATATCGTCAGAACTTCTCGATTCTGGAGCATTTCCTGTGCGATACAATAAACTTGAAAGGAACGTTCGCGGGCAAACGTTGGCTCTATCGCCATTTAAAGCAGCATGCTCTATTTTCTCGTCAATCTCCCTTAGGGTGGTAACCCATCCAGCAGACCGCATTGCAGCATTACTTTCTTCGATTGTCATTGGTTTTTCAACCCGCAACTTACCCTCGTCTATTATGGATTCGTTAGAATTTGCGAAACCGCCCGTGATTGACCTACTCCTATTCTCGGAAACACCCCTATTCCTAGTGACCCCTGTTTCGACCACATTTGATATATTTATTTGTAAGGGGTTTGTTGCTAGTGATGGGTTTACTTTCATGTTGGTTTCCTCCGAAACTTAGACATATTCATCAAATCTTGGAGCCTTGGGTTCGTTTATGCGGTCGTGCTGGTGGGATAGCAAGTCCACGATGTTTTCGATTTCGTTTGAAAGCTCCTCTAACATGGCAGATATTCTAGTCACTTCTCCAATGACAATACTACCCTGAAAGTCGAAGTTGAAGGGTTGCAAATCTTGAAAAAACCCCTCTAATTTCAGCTTGATTTCATCAGAAAAATCTGCATCGCGGATGGATTTTAAGTCATGTATAATTTTTCCGGTTGTATATCTGATATTATTCGTTCTACCTTCAACGAAATCTTGAGTAACATATCCTTCTTCGTAGGCGATTTGATAAAACCTTTCCCAAAACATAATGGTATCTAAGTGTATCCTGATTTGTTCCTCGGGTGTTTTGACTAGCTCATCATCATGGTATTCGCAATAATACTCTTCGCACTCCTTTGAAGGTATAAATTGCACAGCTGGTTCTTCAAAGCCCACACCCGTTGTATGTTGAGGTGTGGTCAGGGTTCTCTGTCTTGGATTAGAGCTAAGCCTTTGGTCGAACACTTGAATACTAGCCATACCTCGAATACGACTCCATTCCGCAGCACTAATATGCACATTCATGGTTGTAAACACACTCCTTTGCTTGGTTAGTATATGTGTATAAACATAGAAATCACTAACCAAAACCTCTATTACATTGCTATATAAATTGACACTAATCGGAATTATGTTAGGTAATTATACACAAATTTACATAAACCCCATAACCACGTCATCACCCGCTTGACTTGGGCATCACTACCCATCGTAGGGGCGCATATTATGCGCCCACTGTTGGACAAACGTACTCTGCATTAGCATTACTTTATCGGACAACGGGCGCATAATATGCGCCCCTACGGGGTGTTGTGTAAAGTTATATATAGTTACCTTATGTTAATTATACCGCCAAATCACGGGCTTGTCAAGACTATTTTGGCGAAAATTATTGACGGGGTTTGGGTCTGGGTGTATAATATTTATAAAAGATTGTGTAGCAATGGGAGGAATAGTTATGTTAAGGTCACTTATGAAAGGTGTTGGCATGGGGGCTGGCATGAGCGTTGGTCAGCAGGTTGTTGGCTCTGTAATGTCAAGTTTTCAAAACCGAAATAACAATAATCAGCAGCAACAGGCACGTGGGCAGCAGATGCAGCCCCTTGCGGCAGAAAGGGATATTCAATGTACGGGATGTGGTGAGATAAACACGGGGGACAGCAAATTTTGCGGGGCTTGCGGGTTTTCACTTATGTCCAGAATTGCCCTGTCCTCTGGTACAAAGTGCCTTTGCGGCTTTTTGAATTGTACGGGGCAAAACTTCTGCTCCGAATGTGGCAAGAAGCTGGAACATTCTGTTCGGGTTGTTGCTTGCAACTGCGGGGCGCAAGTTGAAGCAGGGAAAAGGTTTTGCCCAGATTGCGGAAATAATATGGGCATTTAATACATTCACAAAAGGGCATGGGCAGCCATATGATGAGGTAAAACATCAGGAGGTTCGCCATGTCCTTTTTTCGTTCGCGGGCGCAGGTTTGCACATGCCCACAATGCAGGCAGGCTCAACAAAATAGGAGTTATTCAGCCCCTGCCCAGTGGCAGCAACAGGCTGGTAGGCAACAAATGCCGCAGATGCCGCAAGTAACCCCTAGACAGATGCCAATGCAACAAGCCCAAGCCCACCCCCAGCATCAACAGCAAGCCCAAACCCAAGCTCCATATAGCGACCCATCAGTCCGCTTTGAGCCTATTCCCCAAGGGTTGCTGCCCCCAGGCATGGCAGCCCCAGCCCCTGCCCCGCCCCAGCCAAGCCAAGCTCCACCCCAAACCAATACAGATAATTTAAAAACTTTTATCCAGGGGGAGGTTAATAGCCTAGCCTTTTACCAAAAATTGTCAGAGGTCAGCGAGGCACACAAAGGGCGTATTTTGGAGCTTATAGACCATAAAAAGAAGGCAAACCCCGACCTTGTTCAGTTACAGGCAACCGAAGAAACCAAAGTTGATGACGTGACGGACTTTGCCAGCGGCATATCCTTTGCCCTATTGCAAGAAAGCCGCCAATTGCGGGAGCTTGCAGGGCATGGGCAAGAAAAAACAGGCACTGCCATCGCCAATAAAATAGCGGACATAGCCCATTTAATGTCTATTATTTCGGATTAAGAACCAGCGGTCAATAAGCTGATGCACGGCTTTACGTACTGCTTTCACGCCATTTCTGCGAAGCCAAATCCTTGCATACCTATGGGTATGCGGCGGCTTCACCTTCTTGAAATGCCATAAAATCAGCACGCAAATCCGCACATCCCATTATTGACCGCTGGTTCTAACATTCACATTAATAAACCGCAGGATTGACGGTGATGTCACGTCAATGGTCATTTGGGCATCTGCCCGCTCCCTTGTGTCTGGCATGACGATTTTGGCAGGCACAACCTCGCCCCGCAGTAAGGACGCAACATCCGCAGGTTTTAACACATATTCATAGCGGGCGGTTTCGTTTTTCCAAATGGTGAACTTGCACCCCTCCCGCCATTTGGCGCAGTAGAAGCTTTTGCTGTTTTCCAGCACATCCCCTCCGCATTTTAGGCACTTGCCTAAAGCCCCTGTTTTTTTGGCAGATTTTTTGCCACCTCGCTCTTCTGCGGGGAAAGCCACGCTATTACGGGCGTTTCTAGCATCTTCCACAAGATACCGCACAAACTTTTCAATGCTGCCCATGAAGCGGTTAGGTTGCATATTGCCTTGGTTTATGCTGTTTAAGCCCTTTTCCCAACGCCCTGTGGTTTCCGCTGATGTAATTTCTGTTGGCAAAATTTGGATTAGCAGCTTTGCCTTGTCTGTTGGAGCAAGAGCCTTGCCCTTTCGGACTATATACCCTACAGTTATCAGCCTTTCGATGGTGGCGGCTCGGGTGGCGGCTGTGCCAAGACCGCTTCCTTTCATTGCCTGGGCAATCTCATCATCTTCTACAAGCCTACCAGCATTTTCCATTGCAGATAGCAAGGTGGCTTCGGTATATGGCTTTGGAGGTTGGGTTTTCTTGGCTTTCACAGTGGTTTTATCGACTTGGGCATCCTCACCCTCGGCAATTGTTGGCAAAAGGTCAGCTTTGTCGGGTTTTTCGTTGCCGTATAGGCATTTCCAGCCTAAGTCAACCACCACCGCACCTTTAGAATAAAAGGTTTCAAAGGTGGCTTCCGTCACCACTTCCGTCACATTTTGAAGATGGGCAGGGTGGAACACCGCAAGAAAACGGCGGGCAATAAGGTCATAAATTTTTGCCTCATCTGTTGTTAGCGCGCCTGCTCCTTTTCCTGTGGGGATTATGGCGTGGTGGTCCGTGACCTTGCTTGCGTCCACAATCCGCTTTGTTATAGGCAGTTTTGGAAGTGACTGGATATATTTACCATACTCACCATATTCAGCTGAATTTGCCAACATGGCGATAACAGGGGGCAGCTTAATATCAGGGCTTAGATGGCGGCTGTCTGTCCGCGGATATGTTATCAGCTTGCGCTTTTCATATAAATCTTGTGCAACGCTTAGGGTTTTTGAAGCAGAGAAGCCAAAACGCCTGTTGGCTTCCTGTTGCAAATCCCCTAAATCGTGCAAAAGTGGCGGCGGGGTGCGGACAGTGTTGGCTGTAACAGATTGAACCCGCCCCTTCTGCCCCTTGACTTTCGCGGCTATTTCGCTGGCTTTGTCCTTAGTGTCCAGCCTACCCTCTTTATTTGCTTCGCTAAACCATTTCCCAAGGTATTGACCATCTGCCACGGTAAAATCTGCATAAATCTCCCAATAATCTTTAGGAACAAAGCCGTCAATTTCTGCCTGACGGCTAACAATCATAGCCAGGGTAGGGGTTTGCACCCGCCCAATGGACAAATTGCTGTTATTAGCAATAGAATAGGCACGGCTGGCGTTTATCCCCACTAGCCAATCTGAATGGCTGCGGCATAGGGCAGATTGATAAAGATTATCAAAATCTGCCAAGGGGCGCAAATTGGCAAAGCCTTCACGTATTGCTTCGTCAGTCATAGAGGAAATCCATAGCCGCATAACAGGCTTGCCACAGCCTGCGTGGTTGTAAATATAACGGAAAATAAGCTCCCCTTCCCGCCCGCTGTCCGTGGCGCAAATGATAGAGCTAACATCTTTATCTTTCATTAAGCGAGTCAGCACCCTTAGCTGGCTTGCGGTTTTTTTAATGGGTTTTGTGCGAATTTGGGCAGGCAAAATGGGCAAACTTGCTGCAGTCCACCGCTTTAGGGCAGGGTCATAATCTTCTGGCTCACATAATGTCACCAAATGCCCTATCGCCCAGGAAATAATATAATTCTGCCCGAAAATAAAGCCATCCCCTTTAGAGGTAGCTTTCAAAACCCGCCCAATATCCCGCCCAACAGAGGGCTTTTCAGCAATTATTAAAGTTTTAGACATGGTTTTATTTTATCAGATTTACCAAAAACCGTCAACCCCTTGCCTTCAAGCCGATTTTATGGTATACTCGGCTTAATAACATTTAGGGGGTCATCATTATGTATAATCGCAGAAAGTCACGTGTTGTTCGGGTTGGTGGCGTGCCAATCGGGGGGGATTACCCCGTTACAATTCAATCTATGACTAATACAAAAACAGCAGATGTGGACGCAACCGTGGCTCAAATCAAAGCTTTAGCAGAAGCAGGCTGTGAGATTGTGCGGGTGACGGTAAACGACAAAGCCGCCGCCGAAGGCTTCAAGGAAATACGCCGTAAAATTGACGGCTTGCCCTTGGTTGCCGACATTCATTTTGATTATAATATGGCACTTGCCGCAATTGAAGCAGGTGCAGACAAAATCCGCATAAACCCTGGAAATATTGGCAGTTTGGACAGGGTGAAGGCTGTGGCAGATGCTTGCCGCAAAAGGGGCATCCCAATTCGTGTTGGTGTAAATTCTGGTTCTTTAGAGCAAGATTTGATTGACAAATTTAACGGCGTATCAGCAGAAGGCCTTGCAGAATCTGCCCTGCGAAACGTCCGTATTCTTGAGGATATGGACTTTGACAATATCATCATATCCATGAAAGCCAGCAACATCCCCATGACCTTAAAAGCCCACCAAATCCTTGCCCCCCAGGTGGATTATCCCTTACATATCGGCATTACAGAGGCTGGCACGCTATATTCTGGCACAATAAAATCCACCGCGGGATTGTCTGCCCTTCTTACCCAGGGCATGGGCGACACTTTGCGGGTTTCCCTTACCGCCGACCCTGTAGAAGAAATACGCGCCGCAAAAGAAATGCTACAATCCCTGCGGCTGCGCAGTTTTGGGCCTGAAATCATCTCCTGCCCCACCTGTGGGCGCACAGAAGTTGACCTTATCCCCCTGGCGGAGCAAGTTCAGCGCAGAATTGCCCACATCACAGCCCCCATCAGCATCGCTATTATGGGCTGTGTGGTAAATGGCCCTGGGGAAGCCAAAGAAGCCGACATAGGCATCGCCTGCGGGCGCGACAGCGGCATTTTGTTTAAAAAAGGGGAGATTGTGCGCAAAATTGCCGAGGAAAATATGGCTGACGTTCTCATTGAAGAAATTGAAAAGATGTTGGAGGGATAAAATGGAGCTGTTTACTGAAAGGCATGGTATGAGGTCACCAATTAACAGAACATCCACAATAACACCTGACATGTTCGGGATATTACTTGAATGTTGCAGCAAGTATTACAAGAACCTTTCTCACCAGTTCCCTGATTGGTGTTCAGACTATCCCGACAACGAAGTTTGTTGTGGACTTGATGAAGATAGCTTTAACAGAAAAATGAAATTCATAATTCCTCGGCTATACGAGGACGGCTATAATTGGATGCGAACTCCCAACGAATATTCCAACTACGACCAATATAGCTTATTAGATTTAATTGAATATATCGCCAAAAACGGCGAGGACTTTGAGGAGATGAATTGGCACAGCTTTCATAGGCATTATCACATCAGGCACCTCGGAACAGATAACTTCTTTATTGAATTCCAAAAAGAGATTAATGGTATATTCGATTTAGTTGGGCTTTTATTTGTGCTGACGGATGACAAAAATGTAGAGAGGGTCGTTTATAACGCCATTTTAACGCCATCTGTTGTAAATATGGTTAATGATTTTCAAGAAGAAGGGATTAGGGAATTGCTTAAAGATGCGTTTCATCATTACAAGCAACCCCACCCGTCTAGCAGAAAAACCGCTTGCGAGAAAATTTGGGATGCATTTGAATATATCAAAACATATCATGCAGACCGTAAGCGAAAATCTTCAGAAACAGAAGTTATAAAGACAATTGGTGACAAAAGGCAAGAATTTATCGAACTTTTTGACAAAGAGTTTAAGACATTGTGGGCTATTGGGAATAGATTTGATATACGACATAAAGGAACTGATGTTACGCAAATTACAAACCCCCTTCATCACGAATATTTCTTCAATCGTTGCTTGTCGTTAATTTTGTTGGTTATAAGCACCTTGGGAGAAGAAAGCCCATGACAATATACCCAAACCCAAACTGCAAAAAAATCCGTGGCAGTCACATTTTGATAATCTCTTGTGCTATGTGCAAGGGTTTTATTGCCCGTTATCAAAAGGTTGGGGAAAGCGGGTTGGTTAAAATGTACAATGACCGAATTATAGAAGGGTCGGTTGATTTTTCTCAGCATCATGGGGCGGTGTTTTGCCCAAATTGCGGGGAGAGAATCGCCACGCGATATATAACCAAAATGGATAAAAAAGAAGCCTACCGCCTTGTGCCGTCGGCGTTTAACAAGAAAAAGGTTACAAAGAAAGGGTCTTAAAATGAGTGAATTAAGAGTCGCCTTGGTGTCTTTGGGTTGTGATAAAAATACCGTGGACAGCGAGGTTATGCTTGGGCTTTTGGCTAGTCAAGGGTTTGTGTTGACGGCTGACGCTAGTCAAGCAGAGGTTATCATCATCAACACTTGCGGTTTTTTGCAAGATGCAGTTGATGAAAGTTATCAAGAAATCCAGTCGGCAATTGGTCAAAAAGAAACAGGATGCTGCCGTGCTGTAATTGTGACGGGCTGCGCCGCTGTGCGCTATCGTGAGGACATTTTGGCAGTGGACGGCGTGGATGCCGTAATGGGCGTTAACGAATACGCAAACCTTATACCTGTTGTACAAAAGGCGTTGGGGGTTGCCGCCGCCATACAACCGCTAACAACGGATTTGGAGCTTTTGCGCATACCTTCCACCCCCAAACATTACGCATATTTGCGCATTGCAGAAGGTTGCGACAAAAATTGCACATACTGCACAATCCCCGCCATTCGCGGGAGCTATACCAGCCGCCACCTTGAAAGCTTGCTGGAAGAAGCCAAACGATTGGCAGATTTAGGGGTGCGCGAGCTTGTTTTGGTCGCCCAAGACACAACCCTGTATGGAACAGACATCTATGAAGGGCAAAAACTCCATGTTTTGCTTGATAAACTATCTAAAATCGAAGGCATACATTGGCTTCGCCTGCTATATTGCTACCCAGAACATATCTATGATGACCTATTGGCAGAAATGGCGCAAAACCCCAAAATTTTACCATATATTGACTTGCCAATCCAACACTGCTCCGATAAAATTTTGAAGCTAATGGGGCGCAGAAGCACTGAGCAAAGCCTACGGGACACCATTGCCCATATACGCAAGTCTGTTCCCAATGTGGTTTTGCGAACAACTCTAATCACAGGATTTCCAGGGGAAACCAAGGCAGATTTTGCAGCCATGTGCAAATTTGTGGAGGATATGGAATTTGATTGGCTTGGCGTTTTCCCATATTCCAGAGAAGAAGGCACCCCCGCAGACAACCTGCCAGACCATTTAGAAGAAAAAACCAAATTGGCTCGCTATGACCGCCTAATGAAAATCCAACAGGGCGCAACCGCCAACCAACTAGCAAAAAGAGATGGCCGCACTTACGAAGTCGTCGTCGAAGGCGCGGAAGAAAACGGCATATATTTCGGCCGCTCCTTTGGCGAAGCCCCCGACATCGACGGCATGGTTTTCATCTCCAGCCACCGCCACCTGCAACTTGGCGAATTTGTCCAAGTGCGCATAACCGAAACTTTCCAATATGAAGTTGTCGGGGAAGTCGTTACACAAACCCCGTAATCCCGCACTTGATGCAGGGTGATTGGTCGCAGCGGGTTTCGGGCATTAAAATTGCTTAACCCCCGATTTTTGTGTTGACAAAAATAGCGGGTTGACTTATAATTGATTTACAAAGGCAAAAAGGACACGCAAGTCGTCTACTCAGCAAAAGTTTCGCGACCTGCGTGTCCCGTACGGCCTTTATAAGCCTAGTGACAATTTTACCTCACTTAGGCTTATTAGTCAACTATATTTTTAGAGCCGAAGGAGGTTATTTTTGTGAGAAAAATTCTCAAACGCATGATGAGTTTGGTACTCATTATCTCATTATCAACTATCTATATTACCCCGATTTCTGGTCAGGTTGTAAACGACAATGGTCGATTTCTAATCAATGGGAATGTATATGACATACAATCCATCATTAATTCTACCAACACCAGATTTGTTTTTATTGAACTCGATGGCATGTCCTACGCAGTCACAAACACTCACACGGGTACGACACATCTGTATGATGTTTTTCAATCTAGGATTTTGCTAGTAAACACATCCACTGACGGTAGCATCTTGGCAAGCTCCGTAAACGCTTCGGGATATTTCCAAGGACTGGGCAATCTGGTTATGTATTTTAACACTATTGAAGAAACACGAAACGCCTTCAACGCTATTTCAAACCTAGGCATGCTTGGCGGAATTTATGAAATTGCCTATTACATTCATGTTCCTTCATATGTGCCAGTTGGTGAGGAAGTGACGTTTTTAAGTTATTCGTGGCCAGAGGGCGTTTCCAAAGCTATATACGGAGGATTCTTTGGGGGGTGGGAAATTACTTATTATCCTCCAATGCAACCCACGCTTGCTTGGTTGATACCTGTTGGAAAATGGCTTGGTAAGACAATAGCCACAGCAATAGTGTCAACTATCACTAGCGAAGTTACAAGGGACATTTATAATAATGTTGTTAGAGGTCAGACAAATACTGGTTCGTCAGTGCGTCCCACACCTCCACACACATCCCAACCAACCCCGCCCCATGTGACACAACCAACGCAGCCAACCCCACCCAGCGTAACACAACCATCGCATCCAGGTCCAGCACCTTCGCGCCCTCAACAACAGCCACCTGCTCGCCCAGGCCCTGCTCCCCAGTGGCCAGCATCTGATAGCATCACGCTGCGGTGGGATTCCGGGGCTGTTTATGTGGGAAGCTTTGTTAATCTTCAGCCTCACGGATGGGGCACTATGTGGTGGCCAGACGGCAGTGTTTTTCAAGGTAGTTGGAATAATGGTTGGCGTACACGGGGAACCCATTGGAGAGCCAGTGGAAATATTGCTCAAGGTGACTTTGTTAACAATTGGTTAAATGGACAAGGCACAGTTTGGTTAATCAATGGGGACATCTATTCTGGTGGCTTTGCTGGAGAAGGACTAAGGTCTGGCTGGGGTACATATTGGTGGCATAATGGAAATATAATTCAGGGTTGGTTTACAAACGACCTTCCCAACGGAACGGCAACATTCTGGTGGCATACTGGTAATGTGTCCCAGGGGAATTATATAAATAATAATGCAATTGGTGGGGGTACACACTGGTGGAATAATGCAATCGGTTGGGGTACGTATTGGCGGCATGGTAATGTGTACCAAGGGAATTGGACGTATGGACACTGGGGATTAGGAACTCGCACAGGTCACAATGTTACAAGGTGGTCACAGAATGGTCAAGTTCACTTCGGTAGAGTTCAAAGCGGAAACTTCATAATTGACTAATCAGAATAATTGTTGTCGATAATTATGTAGCTCGTCCATTATGGGGAATAGGTCAATAAAAGATTTTATCAATATATGACCAATGACAACAAACCCCGCAGACATAGGCATCTGCGGGGGTTGTTGTATATTTTAAATCCCAAGCTCTGCTTTGGCTTCTTTAAAGGCATTTAGCGCGTGGTCTAGCTGCTCACGGGTGTGGGCGGCGGACACTTGGGTGCGGACGCGGGCTTTGCCGCGGGGAACCACGGGGAAGAAGAAGCCGATGACGTAAACGCCTTTTTCTAGCATTTTCTCGGCAAGCTGTCCTGCTTTAATTTCGTCGTAGGTCATAATTGGCACGATGGGGTGAGTGCCTTCGATTATGTCATAGCCAATTTCCTTTAGTCCTTTGCGGAAATAGGCGGTGTTTTCTTTAATTCTGCCCACCAGCTCTTTGTCGTTTTCAATCATATCAATAACTTTGATAGACGCAGATGCGATGATTGGGGATAGGGTGTTGGAGAATAGGTAGGTGCGGCTGCGTTGGCGCAAAATGTCGATAATGGCTTTTTTGCCTGTGGTGTAGCCGCCAGATGAGCCGCCAAGGGCTTTGCCTAATGTGCCTGTCATCACGTCAATGCGCTCGATAACGCCGCAATGTTCGTGTGCGCCCTTTAGGTTGTCGCCAATAACGCCAACACCATGGCTATCATCCACAATAACAATTGCGTCATATTTATCAGCCAAATCGCAAACGGAAACAAGGTCTGCAATTGTGCCGTCCATGGAAAACACGCCGTCAGTTACGATTGCTTTAATGCGCGCACCCTTCTCAGTAGCGTCTTTTAAGCAATTTTCAAGCTCTTCCATATTGTTGTTTTTGTAGCGGTAGCGCATAGCCTTGCAAAGGCGCACACCATCAATAATGGAAGCATGGTTAAGCTCGTCAGATATAATGGCATCTTCCGCAGTCAAAATAGTTTCAAAAAGACCGCCGTTGGCATCATAACAAGAGCTATAAAGAATTGTATCTTCCATACCTAAAAAGTTGGAAAGCTTCTCTTCCAAGTCTTTATGCAGCTGGCTTGTGCCGCAGATGAAGCGCACGCTGGAATAGCCATAGCCCCAACGCCCAATGCCTTCAATTGCAGCTTTTTTAATGTCCTCATTGTTGGACAAGCCCAGGTAGTTATTGGCGCACATGTTGATAACGCCCTTGGTGGCAGTTGTATCAATCTGCGCCCCTTGTGGAGTGGTGATGATGCGCTCGGTTTTCCACAAACCGCTATCTTTAATCTCTTGGGCAAGTGCCGCCCAGTGTTTGTATGCTGTTTTCATTTTAAGTTCTCCTTTATTATGTTAGTTCTGTCACATATTCCATTTAATATCAAATTTATCGGTTGCAAAACCAAATATTTATTGACTGCTGGTTCTTAATCCCAATTAAGCACAACCTTAACCGCATCAGGGCCCATTGCTGCTTCAAAGGCTTCCTCCACTTTGCTGTAATGGAATTCGTGGGTTACAATTTTTTCCATATGGGGAACAAGACCAGATTGAAGCAGGGCTGTCATTTTGTACCAAGTGTCGTACATGGTGCGGCCGTAGATGCCTTTTAGGGTTAACATGCGGAAGATGATTTTATCCCAATCAAGCTTGATGTCATCAGCAAAAATGCCAAGGATGGCGATTTTTCCGCCATTTGCCATATTGTCTACCATTTCAGCAAAAGCATCTGGATTGCCAGACATTTCCATACCTACGTCAAAGCCTTCTTTCATGCCAAGCTCTTTGGCAACGTCAGCTATTTTTTGGTTTTTCACGTTTACAGTAGCGGTTGCGCCAAGCTCCATGGCAAGCTTTAAAGGCGCGTCACGGCGGGCAGTTACCACGATATTGCGTGCCCCTGCCATTTTAGCAACAGGGATAGCCATAAGACCAATTGGACCAGCACCTGTAATAAGCACATCTTCACCAATTAGAGGGAAAGAATATGCCGTGTGAATGGCATTGCCGAGAGGGTCTTGTATCGCCAAGATGCTTTCTGGGATAGATGGGTCGCAAGGCCAGATGTTAGTTGCAGGAATTGCGGCATATTCTGCAAAAACGCCAGTCATATTGACACCAATACCTTTAGTGGCGCGGCAAAGATGCTGCTCGCCCGTGATGCACCAGCGGCATTTGCCGCAAACAACATGACCTTCGCCAGAAACAAGCTGCCCAATTTCATAACCCTGGACGCTTGAGCCAATTTGTTCAATTGTGCCAACAAATTCATGCCCGATGGTCATTGGTGTTGGGATTGTACGTTGCGCCCAAGCATCCCATTTGTAAATGTGGACATCGGTGCCGCAGATGCCGTTTTTGCGCATTTTAACAAGAACTTCATTTGGACCAATCTCTGGCACTGGCACATCTTTAATTTCTAGCCCGCCAAATTCGGCACGGGCTTTTACAATTGCTTTCATGGTTTTTTGCATGTCAAAAAATCTCCTTTATTATGTTAAATATTTGTTTTCAAATCAATTATAACGCAATATGTGTAACCTTTCAAGCTTCTTTTTACGTTAATTTGTCTTTCTTTTTGAAATCAGCACAAAAATCAACAATGGGCTGATTATCCTTGTATTTAGCAATGTTTATCACCATTGGGTTGCCCTGCTTCATGTGGATGGTAATGCGCATACGCAGCTTGTCTTTTCTGTAAAATTCTGTATGTTTAATGTCCTGGTTACTTACAAAACGGCGTTTGAACAGGCTTCGGTATTCCAAGCCATTTTCAAAAATCTTTATCCTTGTTATCATAAAATTAACAGCGACAAAGCCGTAAATGATACATATAGATAAAATAATTAGAGTGACAATAGGAAAATCCGCATACTCATCCATAAACAGCCCCACAAATATCTGCACATTTATAAAAACCAAAATAGCCGCCATGGCAACATTAATCCGATACAAAATAACCGTGCCAACGGTTGCAATTTCCTTGCCAAAAGCTTTTTCTTCCAAAGCAATCACCTCTACATTCCAGTATAAACCATATTAACCTAATCGTCAAGGAAATTTCACATTCTATTTGCCCTTGCGTAACTCGCTAATATTTTCCATATGCTCCCCAATCCGCAATTCCCGACCTTGGTTTGTGGGATTGTAATATTTTTTGTCTGCTAAACTGTCGGGCAGACACTGCATATCAGTGACCTTGTTTTCAAAATCGTGGGCGTATTTATAGCCTTTTCCATAATCCAGCTGGCTCATTAGTTTTGTGGGGGCGTTGCGGATTGTCAGCGGCACAGGTTCGGCTGGGTTTTTGGCAATATCGCTCATAGCGGTGTTGTAGGCGGTGTAAAGGGCGTTGGACTTTGGAGCAAGGGCGAGG
>WQSI01000003.1 GCA_009787945.1 Defluviitaleaceae bacterium | reverse complement strand
GGCGTGGTTTCGGAGGTTATTAGAGCTGTAAACCAAAGGCTGTCAGAACAGAGGTGAGGTCTGTGGTGCATGGCAAAGCAGGGATTTATATTAGGGTTTCCACAGATGCCCAGCGGGAAGAGGGTTATTCTATTGATGCCCAAAAAGAGATGCTGGCAGGTCATTGCGCTTCCAAGGGCATTAAAAATTTTGACTTTTATATTGACGGCGGGTACACAGGCAGCAATATGGAAAGGCCTGAGCTTCAGCGGCTGATTTCTGATGTGAAAAATAAAGCTATCAACACCGTGTTGGTTTATAAACTTGACAGGCTTTCCCGCAGCCAAAAAGACACTCTGTATTTGATTGAAGATGTTTTCAATCCCCACGGGGTTGATTTTATTTCCACACAGGAAAGCATGGACACATCAACCCCTTTAGGGCGCTTGATGCTGGGCATCTTGTCTGCCTTTGCCCAGCTTGAGCGGGAAAACATCCGTGAACGGACAAGAATGGGCATGAGAGAGCGGGTAAAGGCGGGGTTTTGGATGGGAGGCGGGCGCATACCTTTCGGCTATGACTACGACAAAGAGCAGGGGATTCTTGTGCCGAACAAAGATGCGGAAACCGTCCGCAAAATTTATGATTTGTATTTAGAGGGCTATTCCACCAGCAAAATCGCCCAAATATTGGGCTTGAAATATGAAAAGCTTGCCATTCAAATTTTGGAGCGCAAGTCTAACGCAGGCTACATAATTTATAATGATGAGGAATTTTTAGGGAAGCATGAACCAATAGTAAGTTTGGAAATTTATAATAAGGCTATGGATTATATGGCAGAGCGTTCAATCAGCCGTGTTAGCTCTGGGGGTTATTTGTTTACGGGGCTGATGGTCTGCGGCAAATGCGGGGCAAAAATGCGCTATCAAAAATGGGGCAAACACGACTGCAAAATCCTTTGCTATTCTAGGGATAAAAGCAAGGCTCACTTGATGAAAGACACAGACTGTAATAATAAGATGCAATGGGCGAGGGATGTTGAAAGCATCGTCATTGGGGATTTATTTTCCTTTTCTTTAAAACAAAAAAAGGTTGATGACATTCGGGCAACTGCCCAATCTGTCCTGGAGGTTTTGCGGGGCAGATATGAGGATGTTGCAAAAAAAATCAAGCGGCTTTACAATGTTTACGCTGACAATGGCAACGAAATACTGCTGGACACTATAAAAGAGCATCAAAAGCAACTGGCAAAAATCCAAACCCAAATAACCACAGAGCAAGAGCGCAATGTTATTGCAGGGAAAATTGAAAGTGTCAAAAAAACCTTGGAAACCCTTGAAGAAACTTGGGAATACATGACAAAACAAGAGCAAAAAAACATAATCCGCTCCTGTGTTGAAAGAATTGTGATTACCGATGACGAAATTGAGGTGTTTTATAAATTCGATGTGTAGTTATATTTCTCATAATGACATTCATTCCAATGATAATAGGTGAAATTAGGCGGTATTTGCGCGACAACAACTCTATAAGAGTGAGCCGAAGCCTGCGGGACATTGCCTACAAAGCCCTGCAAGCCAAGGAACGCCTGATAAACCTAAACAGCAAAGAGCCAACAGTGGAAGAAATTGCCGCAGAACTTGGGCTTGAGCGTCAAGACGTGGTTTTTGCCCTTGATGCCATACAAGAGCCTGTTTCCCTTTTCGAGCCTGTTTACAACGACGGGGCAGATGCCCTCTTTGTAATGGACCAGCTGAAAGACGAAAAAGACACAGACGCAATGTGGTTAGAAAACATCTCCCTGTCCGAAGCCATGAAACGCCTTGGGGAGCGGGAACGCCACATTATCAGCCTGCGCTTTTTTGAGGGCAAGACCCAAATGGAGGTGGCTGATGAGATAGGCATAAGCCAAGCCCAGGTAAGCCGCCTTGAGAAGAACGCCTTGAAAAACATGCGCAAATATGTGTCTTAGTGGGCAACGGGCTTGTTTTTGTAGGTTAGCCAACAAGCAACCGCGACTGCTAAGCCAAGTATCATGGATAATTGGGGCGCGAAGGGGAATTGCAAGAAGTTGAAGAAGCTTTCAAGCAAGTGGTCCTCAAAAATCATGTTGGCTGCAATGTAACCCAGGTAGCCTGTTGCAATTGCGAAAAGGGCTTTATAGCGGTTTATCAGCTTTATAATGGCTTCCGAACCGATTAGCAGAACAGGAACGGAGATTATTAGCCCCAAAAACGCCATGGTCATCCCTTGCATGGACACGTTGCCTGCATCGTCTGCCACAATGGACAAAACGGCGATTACATTGTCCAAAGACATGGAAATGTCAGCGGCGATGATGATTAGCATGGCCTTCCAAAAGCCGCCGCTTTTCTGGGTTTTCTTGGGGGTGTCGTCGCCACTGCGGAACATACCAATTATAACATAAATCAGCATAGCCCCGCCAATTAGGCGGATGTGCAGCCATGTGATGGTAAACAAATGCCCGATAAGCAAAATAAATATCAGTTTTAGACCAAGGGAAAGCCAAACCCCCAGCAAGCGGGCGGTGTTGGCTTTTTTTGGGTCTAAATGGCGGCTGGCAAGGGCTATAACACCGATGTTGTCCAGTGATACAATTAGATTTATAAGTATTACTTGTATAAGTTCAGACATGGCAACTCCTTCAAAAAATCCAAGCTTTGTTGAAAAAGTATATGTCCTCACTTTGGAGGATATGTCCTAATTACGGTTAAGTATTCTCAAAGCTAGGACTGTCATGTCATCCTTAATTTGATGACGGTAATTTCGGCGGGCTTCTTCCAAAATGTGGTCAGCAACGTCCTGAGGGTTTTTGGTGGGCAAATTTTCCAAAATACGGCGTAACCAGGCATCCTCGCCATTTTTAACAGAATCGGCAACCCCGTCTGTCATCATCACAATAATGTCCCCATGGGCTATATAACGCTCACAGGTGTCAATTTCAACACTTTCCAATATGCCCACGGGCAAAGTCCAAGAGCCAATTGCTTCCACCTTGCCATCCCTAAGCAGGTAACTGGCAGACGCGCCAATCTTCATAAACTCTGAAAGCCCTGTGTTAAGGTCAACCACACAAATGTCCAGGGTTGAGAAAAACTCGTCACTGGATTTTAGCAAAAGGGCAGAGTTTATAAGTTTTATTGCAATGTCCTTTTTAAAGCCTTTTTCCATTAGCTCTTCCAAAAGCTCAATTGCCGCTTCGCTGCCTTCTTTTGCCCTTTCTCCGCTGCCCATGCCGTCGGATAAAGCGGCAATAAGCCTGCCATCCCGCAGTTGCACAAGGGAAAAGCTGTCACCAGATTGGGCAAGCCCGCCCTTGTTGGTTTTGGCGATGCCGCTGTTAATATAAAACTTCTCCCTTTCAAGAAAGTCCAGATGCACCACCCGCCCTGCATACTTTTCTTCCACAAGCTCCATTTGCCTGCCGCAAATTTGTGAAATTATCTCACCAATGCGCCCTGCAAATTTCGGCTCGCCCCGCCGACCTTTGTGGGTTAGGCTAATTTCGTACTTGCCCAATGTGTTTTCAATAACTATCAAATTTTCCACCTCCACTTTTTCTTTTGCAAATTCTTGTAAAATCCTATCTTCCAAATCTTTTTGAAAGTTAAGGATTGTCGATAATTCTACAGCAAACTCATACATAACCGCAGACAAACCTGAAAATTGATGGTAAATTGTTGACTTTGCTTCCACGACCTTTTGTTGCCACTCCTGTGACAAAATATCTTTTTCTAATGCAGAGCCAAGATGAGCCATATAGTCAGGGGCGTTGGTGCATTGGTTATAAAACTCCTTAGGAGCATCCTCCATGTGCAATTTGCCGCGCTTTTGCGCCTTGAGGACGATTTCGTCCATAAACGCCCAGGACTGTCCATGTCTGTCCTTCCAGCAAAAATCCAGACGGCTGCAACCTAGGCAAACAGCCTCTTGGGCAGATTTTACAAGCTTGTCCACCGTGCTAACCTGAACCCCTTTTGCTTCCACACGGTTTTCAAAAATTTTCGCTAATTTCCCGTAGCCCCCAGCGATATTGTAAACACGCCCCAACACCTGCTCCCGCACACGCTCTAAATACTCAGTTTGGGGCAGATTGGCAGAACCCGCATTAACGCTGATATTTGTTGAAAATCTTTTTGGCAGAGCCAAGAACACTGCAACGGCAACGGTCAGTGATGCCAGCGATTGCCACGAAAACAGCGTTAAGTCAAAGTAAAGGGCGGCAAGGGTTAAAGCTGCTGTAAAAGCAATCAGAATAGGGATTTTTCCGTGATTTTTTGCCAGCCCCCCTGCCAAGCCCGAAACTCCTAATAACACCGCGAAAAATATGTACTCAAACCCTGTAATATTAAGCAAAAAACCCAATAGCATACCGCTGACAGCCCCAACCATAGCCCCGCCGCTGATACTTGCCAACAATATGATTAAAAAGGCGGCAACATGGCGCAGGGAAACAAGCCACAAATGAATGTCTGCCATGCCCACAACAACAATTGCGGCAAGGAACAGCGCAGACATTAGCTCCTCATTGGTTAGCGCGCCCCGCCGCCGATAACCAGGGGCTATGGCGGTCATGGCTTTGGACGCTACAATTGCCATGGCGAAAACCAACCCTCCCTCTAAAATTGTGACGGCAATTTGGTAAAGGTCGAAACCACGAAGTATAATCAGCACAAACCCTGAAATTGCAAGGGATATTGATGCTGTTAAGCCTTGGGTTAACGCTGCCCAGTCCTGCCCTGTTTTTGGGCGCAGGCTCATCAGCAAATTTGCAACGCACATCAGCACAACTGCCAGTAAATACTGCATAGAATACTGTGTTGAAAAGTTGGTAAATAAACCTAGAGCCGACAAGAACGCCGCCGCGTAAAACTTTTTTCCGTTAAACAAAAATGTTGCTATGTACACAAGAGCGAAGGGGCTTGCCACCCCGAAAACCACAGCCCGCGCGGCGAAGAATGACCCTGCCAGCAGGGCAAATTCCACCAAATGCCGCCGCGTAATATTAAATTTTATTCCTGTTTCTTTTGTTTGGGTTGTTTGCATCCTAATCACCATCACCTATGACTTAATGGTAGATATTATACACGAAATAACTGGTAAAAAATGTCAAAAATTGAAAGGGGCTTTAGGAAAAATTATATAAAAAAAGTTTTGACCCGATAAAACCGACTGGCTAACTTGGAAATTGCCGTAAAATCAAGTAAAATAGCCGTTATCAGAAAACATAAAACGCAAAATTCATAAATATTTGGGCTTGACAGGAGGTGATTTATGGTTTAATCTTAGTATAACGTACAAGCGTAAAGGAGTTTTTAAAATGCTAACAAAAATTTATAAAAGAGATGGAAGAACCCAAGATTTCCATGAAAGCAAAATTACTGATGCTATTTTCAAATGCTTGAAGGCAACGGGGGAGCCTGACCGCCAACTGGCTATGGAGTTGACACTATCAGTCATCAAAAAAATTAAACAAGAATTTCCTGGCGAAGATGAGAAGGTGACTGTGGAAGATGTTCAAGACATTGTGGAGGCGGTGCTGATTGAAAACGGTCATGCTAAAGTTGCAAAGTCTTATATTTTGTACAGGGATGACCGCTCCAGGCTTAGGGAGGCGCGCAGCGAGCTAATGGAGGCGGTTTGCACAATCCTAAAGGAAAACAACCGCGAAAACGCCAATGTGGGCAATTCCCCTTCGGCTAAGGTTTTGCAAATTTCTGAAATTGCTTCCAAAAATTACTATTTAAAACGCATGTTGACGGAAGCAGAAGCAGAAGCTCACCTGGAAGGCGATATTTACATACATGACCTGTCTTGGTATTCAAAAACCATGACATGCTTGCAAATCCCGCTAACAAGGCTTTTAAGCGAGGGCTTTAACAATGGGCATGGTTACATTCGTCCGCCAAAAAGCATTAAAACCGCTGGGGCTTTGGCAGCTATCATTTTACAGTCTAACCAAAATGACATGCATGGGGGGCAGTCTTTCGGGTATTTTGACAGGGATATGGCGCCTTATGTACGTTTGGAGCGGGAGCGTCAAGACAGGATAATCCGCCAAAATTTGGAAGAGCTAGGCTTGCCAATTGATGAAGAAAAATTAAAAGGGCTTATCAACAGGCGCACCTATGAGGAAACATATCAGGCAATGGAAGGCTTCATTTACAACCTTAACACCATGCACAGCCGCGCAGGAGCGCAAGTGCCGTTTTCCAGCATAAACTTCGGCACAGACACAACGCCAGAAGGGCGCATGGTGACAGAATGTTTCCTTCTTGCTTATGAAAAAGGCTTGGGCAAAGGCGAAACGCCGATTTTCCCCAATGTCTGTTTTAAAATTAAAGAGGATGTCAGCTTTGAGCCTGGCGACCCCAACTACGACCTTTTCCAGCTTTCTATGAAAGTGGCTTGTAAGCGGCTATTCCCCAGCTTTTCCTTCCAAGATTCTAGCTTTAACAAGCCGTTTGCGGAAGAAGAAGTGGGATATATGGGTTGCCGCACCCGCGTAATTGCAAATTGCAATGGCGAGGCGAAAACCGATTCCCGCGGCAATCTGTCTTTTACAACCCTCAACTTGCCGCGCCTAGGCATAAAAGCGGAAAAAGATTTATCCACTTTTTGGAAGTCTTTAGATGATATACTTGAGTTTTGTGTGCAACAGTTGCTTGCCCGCTACAATGTGCAGAAAAAGCTTCGCGTGAGGGATTTCCCTTTCTTGATGGGGCAAAAGCTGTATATGGACAGCGAAAACCTAGGGCCAAACGACCCTGTAGAGCAAGCGATTAAGCATGGTACCCTTAGCATTGGGTTTATTGGGCTTGCAGAGTGTTTGGTGGCTCTTACTGGAAAGCATCATGGTGAAAGTTCGGAGGCTCAGGCTTTGGGCATTTCCATTGTGTCCCACATGCGCCGCCGTTGTGACGAAGCCACCCAAAAACATGGGCTAAACTTCACCCTTCTTGCCACCCCTGCAGAACAGCTAAGCGGCAAATTCACCAAAATTGACACAGAGCTTTTCGGCGTAATACCTGGGGTTACTGACAAAGAATGGTACACAAATTCCCATCATGTGCCTGTGGAATACCACATTAATGCCCTGGACAAAATCGCTTTGGAAGGCCCTTACCATAAATATTGCAATGCTGGTCATATTTCTTATGTAGAGCTTCCTTCTGCCCCAGAAGGCAATCTGGAAGCCTTTGAAACCCTCATCCGCGCCATGGCGGATGCAGACATGGGTTATGCCAGTGTCAATTTCCCTGTGGATATTTGCGTAGACTGCGGTCTAAACGGCGTTATCGACAGCAACATATGCCCGAAATGCCGCGGCACAAACATCAGCCGTGTCCGCAGAATCACGGGCTATCTATCCACATTAGACAGGTTTAACGACACCAAGCTTGCGGAAGTGCAAAACCGCCAAATTCACCAGAAATTTAATTAATTTCCATTGAAAGGGGGAAATAAAAATGCGTTTATCGGGAATTTCCCCCGAAAGCACCGTGGACGGCCCTGGGCTTCGTTTTGTAATTTTCACCCAGGGCTGCCCCCATGGTTGCAAAGGCTGCCACAACCCCGAAAGCTGGCCTATAGATGGGGGTAAAGAATTTACAACTAAAGAAATCATCCGAATGTTGCGCAAAGAAGCCAAAACCAAAAAAGGCATAACCCTTTCTGGGGGTGAACCCTTTTTGCAGTCTGCCGAGCTTGTCGAGGTGGCTCGCGCCGCCCGAGATTTAGGGCTTGATGTGGTTTGCTACACAGGTTACACCTATGAAGAGTTAATGGCAGAAAGCGACCCCGACAAATTGGCACTGCTAGACCTTTGCCACATCCTCATAGACGGGAAATATCATCACGAACAGCGGGATATTAGCCTGCGGTTCTGCGGCTCTGCAAATCAGCGGGTCATTGATGTTCCAGAAACCAAAAAACAAAATAAGATAGTCAAATTCGGGGTATAGCGAACGCCCTTGACATAAATCCCCACATGTGATAGAATGAAACTATCAACGAAAGGGGATTTTTATTTTGAGCAAAACAACCAAATATGATTTAACTAGAGGACCGATATTTAAAAAGCTTTTAAAATTAAGCCTGCCCATTATGGCAACCAGCTTATTCCAGTCCGCTTATGACATGACCAATATGTTTTGGTTATCCCGCCTGGGTGAGGAGTATCTGGCGGCGGCTGGGCTTGCCAACCAATTTGTATGGCTATCCTTTTCCCTCATCATGCTATGCCGCATAGGAGCGGAAATTGGCGTTAGCCAAAACATGGGCAAGGGTGACAAGGATGCCGCTAAAGCATTTGCACAAAATGGCTTTATGCTGGCACTTGTGTCAGGTGCGTTTTTCTCTATACTTTTAATAACCCTGCGCCACCCTTTGCTAGGGCTTTTAAACATCGAAAACCCATATGTGGCAGAGCGGGCCGCCCACTTCCTAAGTGTTGCCGCAATTGCTATACCTTTCACCTTCGGGCATTTTGTAATAACAGGAATTTTTAGCGGCTTCGGAAACACCCGTGTGCCATTTATCATTAATTCTGCCGCCCTTGCCCTTAACATAGGTCTTGCCCCTGTGTTTATTTTCGTGCTAGACATGGGCATGGTTGGTGCAGCTGTAAGCCTTATAGTTTCCAACGTATTCAACATGTCCGCAAAACTGTGGGCAATGACGAAATACAAAGACAAACCTTTTGAAGGCTTTAAACCACTAGGACGCATTATAAGAGGCAAAATGAGCCAAATATCCCGTTGGGGCGCACCTGTTGCCCTGGAAAACCTGCTGTTTAACTTCTCCTTTATGCTAATGACTTTTGTAATCGTCAGTTTTGGGGATTATGCCGTGCCAGGTCACCAGGTTGGCATGAGGGTGGAAAGCCTGTCCTTTATGATAGGCGGCGGCTTTGCGTCTGCCATCACCGCCTTTATCGGTCAAAACTATGGCGCGAAAAAGTGGGGTCGGGTGCGGCGCACTGTGCGGGTTGCCTACATTTTTATGGGCATTTACGGCATTTTCATCGCAGGGGTGCTGTTTTTCGGCGCGGAAGCCTTCGTGTCCTTGTTCCTTAACAACGACGAAAGCATACGCATTGCCGCCAATTACCTGCGCATACTTGCCCCAGCGCAAATCCTATTTTGCATGGAAGGCGTTGCAGCAGGCAGCTTCCGCGGACGCGGCCTAACCATGAAGCCCACAATCGCAAGTGTTTCCAGCAACATTATCCGCGTGCTTCTGGTCTTTGCCCTTGCCGCAACAGCCCTCGGCATCGACGGCGTGTGGGTGGCAATTGCCATCGCCATGACGGTGCGCAGCGTTTGGCTTCTGGTTTGGCATTTCATTAACATGAAAAAACTGCCGAAAGAGGATGAAATTATCGAGGAAGTAACCGCATAACACCCAAACAAAAAACCGAGCAACCGCCTTTGGAAACTCGGTTTTTGTTGTATTTTGGTTGCGTTTGTCCAAGTTAAAAAGGAGGATGTTCACATGAAAAAGATTGTTATACTGACAATACTGACCCTTTGCTCTCTTGTGGTTTTTGCTGGATGTGGCGGATATGCGTCAGATGTGGTGACGGAAAGGTCATACGCATCTTTTGACTATATGAGCTTCTCTGAAATTGGGCAAATTTTTACATTTGCGCCCCATGTTGCCCGTGTTCAGATTTTAGACGAAAGAAGTGAAATGGTTGATATTTATGCTGGAGAATTTCTGGATGACCCATATCTGGAAAGATATGCCGTGTTTACCATCTACAGATTTCAAGTTATGGAAGTGTTTCGGGGCAATATGACGGCAGGAGAAGCTAGAGAAGTTTGGAGGATGGGAGGCAAGATTGAAGGTGTTATGGAAATGATAACGCCAACGAACCCTCTGCCTGTCGGTGAAGAAATTGTGCTTTTCCTGCACGACAATAGTAATGGCAAAGCTTACCCAATGCAACTTTCCAACCCCTCACAAAGCGCGTATCTTATAACGCCTGCTTTGATGAGTTTATCGGCTCAAGAAGATGGGCTTATAAGTGCCTTTGAAGCAGGTGAATTAATGGGCGACGAAACATTGGTAAGTTTAGACCACAACAATCAATTAACCCTCACTCTGGGCGACTTGATTAGGTTGTCCAACAACGATTAAGCAGAATACCAAAAAACCGAACCCCCTGTGAATAAGTGGGTTCGGTTTTTTGTTTAGTAATTCTCAAGCACACTCATTGTATTTCTTAATCTTACGCACAATGTTTGGATAACATTAAGGGCAATTTCGGGCTTTTTGTCCATAAATTCGTTCATGTCGCTTTCGCTGACTTCTATGACGGAAACATCGCCAAGGGCAACCACGGTAGCCGTTCTTGGCTCGTTAAGGAATAGGGACATTTCACCGAACAAATCCCCCTCCTTTAGCTTAGCAAGCTCGACTTCATTGGGTTTACCATAAAACTTGCATACATTTACAACGCCGCTGGTTATGAAGTACATGCTTCTGCTGTCCTTTTCGCCTTCATGCACAATAATTTCCCCTGCTTTGTATGCTTTCAAAGAATGGGCAACGCCTTCAAAGCCTTTTATCCGCGGCGATTCTGATGCGGATTGGTTCAACACATCAGACAACTTTGGCATAGCAAGGCGGGTTTGGAAAAAGCCGAGCTTTTCCTTTAAGATGTTTACTTGGTCGTCTAGCTCTTCGGCAGAATTTGCAGTGTCCTTACTTGCTGCCATTTCGTTTTGAATTACAGAGTTTATCCTTCCAAGCCCATTATTTATTTGGCTGATGGCTTCGGTTTGGCGCAAGGATGCCTCATAAATGTTGCCCACAACCCCAAACACATCAACCACATTGCTTACTATTTTGTCAAGGCTTTCTGCTGTGTCGTTTGCTTTTTTGCGCCCTTGTCCAATGCTGTCAATGGTTGCTTGCATCAGCTCTTCTGCTTCCCTTGCTGCTTCTCCGCTTCTGTTGGCAAGGGTGCGCACCTCGTCTGCCACCACGGCGAAGCCCTTGCCGTGTTCTCCAGCCCTTGCCGCTTCAACGCTGGCGTTAAGAGCAAGGAGGTTGGTTTGGAAGGCAATATCATCAATTGTTTTGTTGATGTTGCTTATTTTGTCAATAAAATCTGCAATGCTTGCCATGGCTTCCAAAAGTTGATGCATTTCTTGGTTGCCCGCCTCTGCGTCCTTTTTGGAGATTTCAGCCCAATTTGCTGCCTTCTGGGCGTTTTCGGCATTTTCTTTAGACTGGGTGTCAATCCCTTCAATTCCTTCAGAAAGCTCTGCCATAGACACCACCTGTTTGTCAACACCAATGGATAAAGAAGATGCCGCCACAGAAAGCTGCGTAGCACCGCTTGAAACACCAACAGCAACCGCACCAATATCGTCCATTGTTGTGTTTAGGCGCGCCAAAATAGAGTTTATAGAGCGCTTGATAAGGTCAAAAGAGCCAACATATTCCCGCTCAATTTTCCCTTGTAAATTACCCCTTGACATTTCTGCCAAAATATTGTCCAACTCATCAATATAGGCAGAAGTTTGCTCTAATGTGGCGTTTAAGGTGTCTGCCATGTCTTTAAACACGCCTTTGTACTGGGTTTCCACCCTTTGTCTAAAGTCACCTTCTTGCAAAGAATGCATCACATCAGTAATTTCTTCAAAAGGCTCGGCAACAGCAACCAAAAGCTTGTTCAGGCTTTTTGCCAAGTCCTCCCAATTGCCTTCAAATTTTGATTCGTTAACCCTTTTGTTCAGCTTGCCTTCTCTAGCGTTTTCAGCAAGCTCAGACATTTCGTTGTAAAAATCTTCCAAGGCGGATAAAATGGCTCTCAGGGATTTTGGCAAAATCGCTTTTTTGCCAGGCAAATCTTTAACGTCAACGTCAAAATTACCGCTTGCTATGCTGTTTAGAGTGTTAATAACCTCCAAAGTTTCCCTAGACTGGGCATCCACGATGCCATTGACACCCACCATCAAATCCTTGAAAGAATTTTGGTATTTGTTTGCGTCGATTCTAAAATCTATATCGCCAATTACCGTAAATTCGTGAGAAAGGCTGTTAAGGTCGTTTGTAAGGGATTTAAGAGTGTCCACCGTGGCAGAAAAGTTATTAAAAAGAACCGAAATTTCGTCCCTGCGACTTGTTGGACTGATGGTGATTTTGTTAATATCGCCCTGGGAAAGAAACATGGCATATTGGGAGAGCCTGCGGACAGGCTTGCTAATAGCCCCCGTCGTAACCATTGTAATTACCGTGGTTGCGACAATAATAAGCACAAGGGCAATCACAATACCAACATAGGTTGCCTGTTGATTATTCTCGTTTCTGTCCTCAATTCCTGTAATCCAAACATCAGAGATGCCGTTTAAAGTTTCATTAACCCCGTGAAGGTCGTCTGAAATTACTCCGCCATCTCTTATTGCCTGTACACCGCCGACCATATCGCCGACCAATGCACGCTGATAAACAATATAAATAATATTTTCATAATAGACCCACAAAATGTCAGCCACCTGACTGGAAGTTCTCCAACGCAACTCTTTTTCATGTTGGGGTATGTCGTCATCCCTATACACAAGGTCATTATAAGCCGCCAGGGAATCCAGCGCATCTTGCAGAGCCTGCCTTGCGTTTCCGTAGGAAATTGTGATGTTTTGCTGCTCACCAATGCCTGCGTATGTTATCATTGCATAGGTGTGACGCTGCATTGCCTCAAAAGCATGGCGGTAGTCAAACCTCGTATCCCGCCGTAAAAAGTGACCTTCAGCAAGGTTTTCGTGGGAGTTTATAATCCCTTGTAAACCGATAATTGCGAAGCCAATCATAAAAAGCATAATTACCGAAACCACACCAAAACCAAACAAAATCTTGGTTCTTAACTTTAAACCTGTGTAAAAGTTTTTCACTCAATCCCATCCTTCTTTAAATGATATTACCATTATACATCATTTAAAGACAAATTTCAACTGTAAATTTTATATAGTGTGAAATGGTATACACTGGCAAAAAAAGGAGATAATGTTTTAGAGGTGAGGTTTATGCGCTTTTTAATTTTAGGATTTATCTTGTTTTTGCTTGCGGCATGTGGCGGCGAACCTAGCGTTACCGAAGAATATGCCCCAGTGTTCGCTATGACCGAATACGAACCCCTTCCCCCTGGTGAGGGCGAGGTTGTTTATTTGGATTTTATAATTGAAATGCTAAACCAGCCCTTTGGGCGGTTTGAAAGGGCAGAAGGGGTGCTTTTAGGGGCGTATATTGCCCGTGATGCCGTTTCTGGCGGAGATATTAGAAGTTTTCAAGATTATATGCAGGTGGAACACGGAATTTTTGCCCACACCATGCGCCTTGGGGAACCCTTCCCACTTCGTTGGGTGCTAGATAATATCGCAAACCACAGCACCCCCCTAATCACCCTGCATCCTCCACAAGACGCGGAAATGTTTGACTTTGAAGCCCTGGAAACCTTTGCCCGATATGCAGGGATGTTTAATGTGCCAACTTTTGTAGAGCTTTACCCAATCCGCACAGGTCACGGTTTTCTGCCCTTGGAACATGTGAATTTTTTTCGCCACGCCAGAGGTATTTTTGAGCAACAAGCCCCCAATGTTGCTCTAGTTTGGGGAATTGATACCCACAACCTAGCCCACGCCAAGCATTTCTACCCAGGAGAGGGCTTTTTAGATTGGATTAAGCTAACTGCATATAATCACGTTGCCACCGACGGAACTTTTGGAGATTTTAGCGAAACTTTAGGCATATTTTATGGAATGTTCCACCGTGCAGCCCCCCTTATGCTGTCTACCGCCATCAGCCACCATTCCCCAGAAAGTAACAGCCATTTTCCTGCCCAAGCATCAGACAAATTAACCCAGATTTATGATTTATTAGAACGCCACCACCGCATACGCGCCATAATATACCGAAATTACAGCGACCGCGGGGAGTCGGGGCATATTTACAGCCTTAACACAAGCCCTATCCTGCGGGATGCATACAGGGAAGCCGCCGCAAACCCGCGCTTTATCAGCCAAATGCCCACAGCACCCCATCCCCGCCGCGGCAATATCACCCTGCATCACCCAAACCACGCCATTTCCCGCGAGGGAAGTTTCTATGTGCCTTTTGAAGGACAAATGCTCCCCATCGCCCAAGTTCTTAACCGCCTAAACGGCGACTTTTTTGTAAACAAACAAGAAGGTCACTTGACTTTGCAAGTGACCCATTGGCCTTGATTTATACTACCCTAATATCAAAATTTATTAGGGATTTAAGCTCTGCCAAATCTGCCTCCCACTGGGGGTCGGCTTCGGGTTTGCCGAATTTGGCTTCTTTTTGCTTGTCGAAGTCTGCTTTGCTAATTAAAATGATTTGGAAGGCGTTGCCAAAGGCTTTTGACAGCCTATCTGCCAAGTCACCTACACGGGAGGACAAGGAGTTTTTAGCGATTGCGTCTGTTTCGCTGAAAATTAGGTAAAAATTGCCGTCATCAAGCCAGCCTGCTTGGGCTTTTTTTGCGTAGGCGGCAAGGGTTGGGGGCTTTAGCTCCCCTGCGAAAACCGTCCAATTGTTTATTGCGTTTTGTATGTGGGGCGGGCGGTCAGTGGTTGTTGGTGTTGTATGGGTTTGGGGCTGGGGCGGCGGGTCGGCAGGAGGGGGGATTATTTCGGGCGGTGTGGGCTTTTGTGGTGGGTCATGGGGCATTATATCGTCCTGCCATGGTATGTCATCCCAAGGGGGCATGTCATCTGCCGCGGGGGGCGGGGTTGGTTTTGGTGGTTCAGGTTTTGGTTGGGGGGTAGGCGTTTGGGCAATGGGCTTAGGCGAGCTTGGGCGGGTAATGACTGCCCCCGACGAAGGCTCGGAGGTTGCCAGTTGGTATTCTATACAGGCAACTTCAAGGGTAAGGCGGGCATTTGACCCCGCTTGCTTTATATTTCGGATTGTTTTGGCAAAATGGGTTATCATGGGAACAAAATGCGGCAAATGGTCGTTTTTGCCCTCAGATACTGCGTTTATCATCATATTGCGCAGGTGCCCAAGAAATTCTTCGGCAAATTGGGCAAAATCCCGACCTTTTGCGGATATGTCCTCAATTATGGCTAGGGATGCTGATGGGTCGCTGTTTATTAAGGCATTAAACAAATCAATAAAAACATCTTGGCTCATGCTGCCTGTTACTTCCAGCGCGCCTGCAAAGGTTATTTCTTGGTCGTAGTATAAACCTGCCAATCTGTCCAACAGACTTAGAGCGTCACGCATACCGCCATCAGATATTTGAACAACATAGTCCAAGGCATCAGGAGAAATTCTTATTCCTTCCTCTGCCGTGTAGCCCGCCAATGCCGCACCCATATCAGCTTGACTAATACGGTGAAAGTCAAACCGCATCAAACGGCTGTGTATTGTGGCAGGGATTTTTTGGGGGTCGGTGGTTGCTAAAATAAAAATAACATGGGGCGGCGGCTCTTCCAAAGTTTTTAACAAGGCGTTGAAAGCCCCTGTTGACAACATGTGAACCTCGTCAATTATATACACCTTGTATTTGCCGCTGGGAGGATAGCGCACCTCCTCCCGCAAATCACGGATATTGTCCACCCCATTGTTGCTTGCCGCGTCAATCTCCACAACATCAAGGCTTGCGCCACGGGCAATTTCCACACAAGAAGGGCAAGCCCCGCAAGCCTCACCATTCTGGGGGTTTATGCAATTTACGGCTCGGGCAAAAATTTTGGCGCAGCTGGTTTTGCCTGTTCCCCGCACGCCGCAAAAAAGATAGGCGTGGCTAATCCGCCCATTAATTATCTGGTTTGTTAAAGTTTTTACAATATGTTGTTGTCCCACCACAGCCCCAAAAGTGGTAGGGCGCAGTTTTCTGTATAATGCTGTGTAAATGAGAATTGCCCCCTTGTATAAACAAATAGCCCTCGTGACAGGCACAAGGGCGGTCTTTTTCAATTATAACACAGCTCAAAAAATAATTCAATACTAATTCAAAGGACGTAAAATTTTCGGTCTATCCCCTTGGAGAGCAAATGTCAATGCGTCGTCGATGTGTATTTCCCCGAGGGTATTGACGGATATATGGTCAAAGTTCCAGAAATGGGGCAAATATACCCGCAAAGTTGGGGCTTCATCACCGCCAACCAAACGATTGCCCGTTACTTGGGTAATGCGCAACGAATCATCTGTTTCCACGAAAAAGTTACCTCGAGGGTAGCTGAAAAACCGCAAATTAACATCGGTTGCATCGTGGTTTGGGAAAAACTCCACGTTACTATCAGCAAGGTCAATAACAACAGTGTCATGCGCCCAGGAAGCAGTATTAAAATTTCCGAAGTTACCAGTAAAGCCACCATTTCGACTATTTTCCCAATTATCTGCCCAATTGCTCCAAAAATCTCCTTGAGCTTCGCCCCAATCAGCCCATGCCGTGGCAGAGCCTAAAGCGGAGCTAACCAAATCTCCTATCCACCCTAAATCCGTTTGGGACACAGCAGCTTGAGAAATGGCAGCTTCAACCATATCCTCCACCCAGCTAGAATCAAAAGGCTCGTTGTTGTGGACTGGCACAGTTGCAACGGCAGTAATTTGTGGTTGCGGTTCCAATTGGCGGTTTGTGACGATTAAAAATGTGGTAACAGCGGTCAAAGCAATTAACAACACCCCCGACAGGGCAGACAAGGCGATAACCGCAGGGGAAACCCTCCTACGAATTGTCGGAGCTGGTATCACTTCTGGCGGCGCGCCGTTGCTGTTTGGTGCATCCCGTAAATCTTTAAAATCCATCTTCTTTTCCTCCTATGTAGTTGTGTTTTTAATATATACGTGCGCTTTATAATAAAGTCTGCTCTAAAATTACAAAAAATTAAAAAGCTACATAATGCCCCCAAAAATTCTTGCCTAGGGCTTGTGGACTTTGGCATTTTGTGGTACAATTAAGGATACTACATTTTAAGGCGGTGTTTTCGTGGAAAAATTTGAAATTGTGTCCAACTTTCAGCCGACAGGGGACCAGCCACAGGCTATTGATACCCTGGTAAATGCCTTCGAGAAAGGCGACCGCTTCGGCACTCTTCTCGGGGTAACGGGCAGCGGCAAAACCTTTACCATGGCGAATATTATCCAGCGTCTGCAAATGCCCACTATTGTTATGGCGCACAACAAAACCCTTGCCGCCCAGCTTTATAACGAATTTAAAGAGTTTTTCCCGAATAACGCTGTGGAATATTTTGTAAGTTATTATGATTATTACCAGCCAGAGGCTTATGTGCCTTCCAGCGACACTTATATCGAAAAAGACAGTGCCATAAATGACGAGATTGACAAGCTCCGCCACTCTGCCACGGCGGCAATTGCAGAGCGCAAAGATGTTGTAATTATTGCCTCTGTTTCCTGCATTTACGGGCTTGGCAGCCCTGTGGATTATAAAAATTTGGTGGTTTCCCTGCGCCCTGGCATGATAAGGGATAGGGATGAGGTTTTGCGCAAGCTTGTTGACATCCAATACAACCGAAACGACCTAAATTTTCAGCGGGGTACATTTAGGGTGCGGGGGGATGTGGTGGAGATTTTCCCCACCACAAACGACAGCATCGCCTACCGTGTGGAGTTTTTTGGGGATGAAATTGAAAAAATATCAGAAATTGATGCATTTACTGGTGAAGCCCTTGGAGTGCGCACCCATATTTCTATTTTCCCTGGCTCTCACTATGTCACCACCAAGGAAAATTTAGAGCGGGCAATTGGTGACATCGAAGAAGAATTAGCCCTGCAAATAACCCAATTAAAACAAGAAGATAAGCTGATTGAAGCCCAGAGAATCGCCCAGCGCACTAGATACGACATTGAAATGATGCAAGAAATGGGCTTTTGCAACGGTATTGAAAATTACAGCCGCCATTTGGCTGGGGGCAAGGCTGGGGATACGCCCCACACTCTCTTGGACTACTTCCCAGAGGATTTTTTGGTGATTGTAGATGAAAGCCATGTGACCCTGCCCCAGTTCCGCGGCATGTACAACGGCGACCGCGCCCGCAAAGAAACCCTGGTAAATTACGGCTTCCGCCTGCCTTCTGCTTTGGACAACCGCCCCCTGCGTTTTGAAGAATTTGAAAAGAAAATGCAGCGCGCCCTTTTTGTGTCTGCCACCCCTGCCGCCTATGAGCGTGACAATAGCCAACTTCTGGCAGAGCAAATAATCCGCCCAACAGGGCTTGTTGACCCTGAAATTTCCGTTCGCCCCATTAACGGGCAAATTGATGACTTGATAACCGAAATCCGCAAAACCAAAGACGCAGGCTTTAAAACCCTTGTAACCACCCTAACAAAGCGCATGGCAGAAGATTTAACGGAATATTTGCGAAACAGCGGCATTGCTGTGCGCTACCTTCATTCAGACATTAAGACCCTAGAACGCCTTGAAATTATCCGTGATTTGCGCATGGATGTTTTTGATGTGCTAATAGGCATTAATCTGCTGCGGGAAGGGCTTGACATTCCCGAAGTTGCCCTGGTTGCGATTTTAGACGCAGATAAAGAGGGCTTTCTCCGCTCCGAAACTCCCTTGGTGCAGACCATTGGCCGCGCGGCGCGAAATTCCCACGGCCGCGTTATAATGTATGCTGACCGCGTCACCCGCTCCATGGAATATGCCATTTCAGAAACCATGCGCCGCCGCGCCATCCAGCTAGATTACAACGAAAAACACGGCATAACCCCCCAAACCATCGTCAAAAAAGTCCACGACATCATCCAAGCCACCACCACAGTGGACGACAAGCCCAAAAAAGGCGGCAAACTAGCCAAAGACCCAGAATCCATGAACCGCGAAGAGCTTATTGTCCACATCAAAGCCCTAGAAAAGGACATGAAGCAAGCAGCAATGGACTTACATTTCGAGCGGGCAGCTCAATTGCGGGATAAAATCTTCAAAGTTAAAAAGTTGCTTTAGGGGGAGAACATGACAACTGCTGATAAATGGGAAATAATCGTAAACAAATACAAAGAAAACCTTGATGCCCAAGAAAACGCCATAGAAACCACCTGGGAAAAGATTTTTGCAGAGCTTTTCGGATACAGCATTTTAATGGGAGAAATTAAAAGACAGCACAACGTCCCGATAGGGCACACAAATGTTAGAATTGACATGCTTGTTGGCAATAATTTTATTGTAGAAGTTAAACGCCACAGAGAAACAGCTACAGAAAAAGATAAACAACAACTGTTTGGTTACATGAAGCTTTTAGGAATAGAAACTGGAATTTTGATTGGTGATAAAATTTATATCTACCATGCTGATAATGATTTAGAAATATCTTTTACGAAGCCCAGTGATGACGGTGAAGATTTTGTGTCGTTTTTTAGCAAACAAGATTTTAAAGTTGTAGAAATTAAGGAATGGGTTGAAAGTAAGACGAATTTTGCGAAAAATGTGGAAGCTATCAGGCAAGAAAACACGCCAGAATTGGTCAACAACCTTCTTAGGAAATATTTTGCTGATAGATTTACTCCAAAAGAAATAAGCCAAGCCTTGCAAATTTTACACCAAGAAGCCAAGATGCAAGTGACCACACCTAAATTAACCCTACAAAGAACTCATAAACGTTTATCGAAAAGCGAAGCTTTTTCAATTGCTCATACTAAGGGTTTGCAAGTGCCAAAAGAAACATCTTTTTCTAATAAATTGCAACATGGTAAATATTCTGTTGATATTCTTTTCGAACGTGTAACTACAGATGGATTTTATTTAATGTTAAGCAACGAAAAAGCCAGATGTCTTTACTTTTTTGAAGTAGAGCCAGGTGCGATTCCTACAGAAAATTTATTGGCATATGAGGGAAGGTATAGGCTTTATTTTGAATGTATTGAAAGTGGTTTTAGAGAAGTTAAAAGTGGAGCACAAATTGCAACATACTTAGCTAAAACTGTAAAGTATTAGGAGGCACGCCATGACCTTAAAATTCATAGACCTTTTTGCGGGCATTGGCGGCATACGCCTTGGCTTTGAGCAAAGCGGTATGGAATGTGTTTTTTCGTCGGAGTGGGATAGGTTTGCGGCACAGACCTATCAAGCGAACTTTGGAGAAATTCCTCATGGGGATATAACTCAAATTTCTGCCGGGGACATACCAGACCACCATATTTTGGCAGGGGGCTTTCCTTGTCAGCCTTTTAGTACAATTGGTAAAAGGCAGGGTTTTGGGCATGAAACCCAAGGCAACTTGTTTTTTGAGATTTTGCGCATATTGGAAGGGAAGAAACCCAATGCATTTCTTTTGGAGAATGTGCCGGGCATACGTACCATTGAGGGCGGAAGGGTTTTTGAATCAATTTTGGAGGAATTGGGTAATATTGGGTATTATACCACAACCCTTGATTTAAATGCTGTTGATTATGGCGTTCCCCAAAACAGAAAACGTGTGTATTTTGTTGGCGTGTATAAAAAATACGGCAAAGCATTTGACTATATAAAGCCTAAGCCAGTGCAACAAAGCATTGGAAGGCATATCGAGAAAAACGCACAGGGATACGATATGTCAGAGCATATTGTTAATAAATATCTTTTTAAGAAAGACGACGGCAGACCAGAGATTGTGGATGAAACCACTGATACCCCCGTTAAAACATTAGTTTCAACTTACCATAAAATACAAAGGCTAACAGGCACATTTGTTAAAGATGGAGATAAAATACGATTGTTGACAGAGGGGGAATGCAAGGCAATAATGGGCTTTCCCCAGTCTTTTATAATCCCGGTTTCGCGGACGCAAATGTATAGGCAAATGGGTAACAGTGTGGCCGTTCCTGTAATCGCTGATATAGCTTGTCAATTAAAAGAGTTTTTGGTTACGGGCGGAAAAAATAATTCCAGAGATTTTGATGAGGGGGATTTAGCGTGGAAACAACTAAAATTACTCAGTCTGGCTTAATAAGAGAATTTTACATGCAAAATCCCAATCGCGACATACCTCATGCGGAAGCGGTGGACTGGTTGACTTCACAATGGCAAGCTAGAGTTGGTACAGTTTTTCGTGACCCTGACAGAGGGATTAGAAAGTTGCATCAAGAGGGATTTTTGATTAAAGTTGCAAAAGGCGTGTATCGTTATGACCCAGAACTTGCAACAACCAGAACGGATTTGGAGGATTTTACCACAAAACAGAAACAGTATATTTTAAAGCGCGATGGTTATAAGTGTGTTATCTGTGGCAAAGGTAGGGAAGATGGCGAGGAACTGCACATCGACCACATAAAACCAAAAGACAAGGGCGGCAAAGCCGTTATTGAGAATGGGCAGGTTTTATGCAGCACTCATAATTTTAGGAAGAAAAATTTAGGTCAGACCGAAACAGGCAAAAAGATGTTTATTAGGCTTTACGAATACGGTAAAAATTTCGGTGACAACGACGTGATGGTTTTAGCTGAAAATGTACTGAAAGAATACGAAAGATTGGGAGTTAATGGACACATAGTCTGGAAAAGATGAGATAAAGTGAGGGCAAAATGTCAAAAAACAAGATTATAATTAAGGGTGCGAGGGAAAACAACTTAAAGAATATTGACTTGGAGATACCGCGGGATGCTATGGTGGTGTTTACGGGGGTTTCGGGGTCGGGGAAGAGCAGTTTGGCTTTTGAAACCCTGTATGCAGAGGGGCAGCGGCGGTATATGGAGAGCTTGTCCAGCTATGCCCGCCAGTTTTTGGGGCAGATGGAAAAGCCTGATGTGGACAGTATTGAGGGACTGTCACCTGCCATTTCTATTGACCAGAAAAGCACGAACCAGAACCCTCGCTCCACAGTGGGAACGGTGACGGAGATTTATGATTATCTGCGCTTGCTTTATGCTCGGGTGGGTGTGCCACATTGCCCAAAATGCGGTAAGGAGATTGTGCGGCAGACCGTTGACCAAATTGTGGATAAGATATTGGAGCTTGAGGAAGGGTCGAGAATACAGCTTCTTGCCCCTGTGGTACGTGACCGCAAGGGGGAGCATCAGAAGGTGCTTGAGGATGCAAAGCGGGAGGGTTATGCCCGCGTGCGCGTTAATGGCACTGTGATGGAGCTTGACGAGCCTATAAAGCTTGAGAAAAACAAGCGGCATAATATCGAGGTTGTGGTTGACCGCATTGTGGTGAAGAAGGGCATTGAAGCCCGTCTGTCCCAGTCTGTTGAAACTGTGATGGCTTTGACTGACGGTCTTTTGCTGGTGGATGTGGGAGGTGAGAAGGATTTGAGTTTCTCTCAAAACTTCGCCTGCCCTGACCATGGCATTTCCCTTGCTAGTATCGAGCCGCGAATGTTCTCTTTTAACAATCCTCAAGGGGCTTGTGGAGAGTGTGCAGGTCTTGGTTTTAAAATGGAATTTGACCCCGAGCTTATCGTGCCAAACCCTGATATTTCCATACAGGCGGGGGCTATCGTTGCCCCAGGGTACAACCAAGCGGGGAATGCAGGCACTTGGGGAGGGAATTTCATCCTTCATCTTGCTAAGCATTACAACTTCAGCCTGCTTGTGCCTTTTAAAAAAATACCTATTGAAACCCGCAGGATTATTTTATATGGCGGGGATGAGGCTTTTCCCATTGAATATACAGACACAAGGGGCAACCCGCGGATTTTTATGCATCAGTGGGAAGGGCTGGTTAATAATCTAGCGCGGCGGTATAAGGAAACCACAAGCGACTACGCAAGGCAGTCATATGAGGCGTTTATCACTAATATCGAATGTCCTGCCTGTCACGGGAAACGTCTGCGGGAGGAGATTTTGGCAGTGACAGTTGGCGGGGTAAACATTACCGACATTACCACCATGCCCGTTGGGGAGCTGACCCAGTTTTTCCGCGAGCTGACCTTGACCCCCCAACAAGCGCAGATTGCCGAGCTTATCCTAAAGGAGATTAAGGCGCGGGCAGGCTTTTTGGTGGATGTAGGGCTGGACTATCTTACTTTGGCGCGGGCGGCGGCAACCCTGTCTGGAGGGGAGGCCCAGCGGATTCGTCTTGCTACCCAGATTGGTTCTGGGCTTGTTGGTGTTGTTTATATTTTGGACGAGCCTTCTATCGGGCTTCACCAGCGGGATAATGACAAGCTGCTAAAGACCTTAAAGCACCTTCGCGACCTAGGCAACACCCTGATTGTGGTGGAACATGACGAGGACACCATGCGGGAAGCTGACCATATTGTGGACATTGGGCCAGGGGCTGGCTGCCATGGCGGTGAGGTGGTCTATTCTGGCACCATTGACGGCATATTAAATGATGAAAACAGCGTGACAGGGGCTTATATGAGCGGGCGCATGGCAATTGAAGTGCCTAAGGAGCGCAGACAAGTCACCGAAAAGCAACTACGCATTATTGGGGCGCAAGAAAACAATTTGAAGAATATTGATGTGGACATTCCCTTGGGGCTCTTTGTTGCAATTACTGGGGTTAGCGGCTCTGGCAAAAGCTCTTTGATTAATCAAGTGCTTTACAAGCGGCTTGCGCGGGATTTAAACCGTGCCAAGGGCAAACCAGGCAAACATGAAGATTTAACAGGGCAGGAGCATCTTGACAAAATTATCAACATAGACCAAAGCCCCATTGGGCGCACACCTCGCTCAAACCCAGCCACATACACAGGGCTTTTCGACCTTGTGCGGGATATTTTCGCCAATGTGCCAGAGGCTAAGGTGCGGGGCTACCAAAAAGGGCGTTTCTCGTTTAATGTGAAGGGCGGCCGTTGCGAAGCCTGTTCGGGAGATGGCATCATCAAAATCGAAATGCACTTTTTGCCTGATATTTTTGTACCTTGCGAGGTTTGCCACGGCAAGAGATACAACCGCGAAACTTTAGAGGTGAAATATAAGGGGGCAACAATCGCTGATGTTCTTGATATGACAGTGGAGCAAGCCCACAGTTTTTTTGAAAATTTGCCGCGGTTGCGGGATAAAGTCCAGACTCTTATGGATGTTGGGCTGGGTTATGTGAAGCTTGGGCAGTCCTCTACAACATTATCTGGAGGGGAAGCCCAGCGGGTTAAGCTTGCTACGGAGCTTAGCAAAAGGTCAACAGGGCGGACGATTTATGTGCTGGACGAGCCAACAACAGGGCTGCACATGGCGGATGTTCATAAGCTTGTGGACATTTTACAGCAGCTTGCTGAAGGGGGCAACTCTGTTATAGTTATTGAGCATAATTTGGACGTTATCAAAACCGCTGACCATATTATTGACATGGGGCCTGAAGGCGGCGGCGGCGGCGGTATGGTCATCGCCCAAGGCACGCCAGAGCAGGTAGCGGCAACAGAAATTTCATATACAGGGAAATATCTTGGTAGAATTTTAGGGGAAGCCCCTGTGCATGAGCCGCAAAAGCCCGAAATCCCCCTGGATAAACTTCAAACAACAGAACTTGGCTCAGAACGGGTGCGAAAAAACCTAGACTTGGGTGGGGTGGATGTGGTACAATGGTGTAGAGAGCAAATTGCTACAGCGACCAACATTGAAAAGAAAGGTAAGAATTGGTATGTTACAGGTGATGGTTGTGTTATAACCATAAACGCAGGTAGCCACACCATAATCACAGCCCATAAGGCAAAATGAGCAAGTTAAGGCGGAAGGGCATTAGGTTAAAGCATTATGATTATGGTCAGGCAGGTTGTTATTTTGTCACCATTTGTACAAAGGGCAAAGCCCATATTTTTGGGGAAATCGTAAACGAACATGAAGAAAACCCACCATCCCGCGTAGGGGCGGGTATTAGCCGCCACCGTATGTACCTATCACCACATGGTAAATTGTTGATGAAGCCATCAAAAACATCCCAAAAATACACAACCATGTGGATTTGGATTGCTATATTGTCATGCCGAACCATGTTCATATGTTAATAACCATCACCAACAACCCCGAACTTTGGGGCAAAGATAAATATAATTTAGGGGGAACGCCATGATTTTATCTGGTTTAGAAATTAAAAGGCTTGCTGAAATGGGCAAGGAGATTATTATAACGCCATTTGATGGCGAGCGGGTTGGTCCTAATAGTTACGACTTGCGCCTTAACAACATTTTGCAGGTTTATGACCTAAAGGAGGGGGAGTTTTTGGACATGCACACCCAAACCCCCACAAAGGAAATTATCATCCCAGAAGATGGGTTTGTTTTACAACCCGGGCAGCTTTATCTGGGCAGCACCTTGGAATATACCGAAACCCACGGCTATGTGCCAATGCTTGAAGGGCGAAGCTCTATCGGGCGTTTAGGAGTGTCCATCCATGTGACGGCAGGCTTTGGAGATGTGGGCTTTTCAGGATATTGGACATTAGAAATCCACACCCTTCACCCCGTTAAGATTTACCCGAAAGAGCGGATTTGCCAGATTTATTATCATAAAATTGAAGGTAATTACGAACCATATAAGGGCAAATATCAAAAAAACAGCGGCGTTCAAGCCAGCCAAATTTATAAGGATGTGAAATATGTTTAGGGAGAAAAAGCAGAAAGTTGGCGTGTTTAATCGCTTTTTAGACTTTATTAACAAATTGTATCCAGTGAAGCGAAGGGAAAGTGGTGACGAAAAGCCCAGCAGTTTCTCAAAATTTGTGGAGCAAGAGGGCAGGCGGGAAAACATTGTAAATGCCGCTATGTTGTGTGATGAGGCGTTGAACATTGTGTCTGACCGCATTGTCCTTATCAACCGCCTTAGGGATGTGGAAGAGCGAATGGAGGGCGTTGCCGCCTATGGCAGGCTGTCAAAAGAAGATGTTGAGGATTTAAAGGATTTGCTGGATAGATACATGAATATGTCGCGAGAGTCCAACGCCCTAAAATACCAGGTGACAGATTTTGACGCAGGTTTAAGCGATTTAGGCAAATTGCAGGAGGATGCCCAAAATTCTGTGCCAGAAATTAAGTTTGCTGAGGAACGGCAGCGGATGTTTAAAAAGGACATTGGCTATCTGGAAGGCGAAAAAATGGTGCTTGAACATGCCAGAGAACGCCTAACCAACGCAGGGGATTTTTTATACAAACTCGCCATTGCAACAGTGCTGTTTTTTGCGGCGGCTTGCCTTGTTCTTGTGTTTTTATATGCAGTCCATCAAATCAACACAATTTTGATTTTGGCGGGGATGCTTGTTTTCATTATTGTTATCGCAGGGCTTTTATACAGCCTGCGGCAAAAATTACGGTATGAACTGCGGATGAACGCTAAAAAACAAAGCAGGGCAATCACCTTGCTTAACAAAAAGATTGCTAACTATGCCCATTTCACTAACTACTTGAATTACAAATACCGCAAGTATAAGGTGCGCAATTCCCAAATGTTAGAAAACAATTTGGAGGACTATAACAATTACAAATTCTTGACAAAAAGGCTGGACAGCCTGCGGGACATTATGTCACAAACAGAAGGGGCAATTGACTTTTTCCTTAAAGACAAAGGCATGGACAGGAATTACAGTAGCATCGAGAAATTTGCCTCAACCCTCAACATTGATGACAAGCTAACCTTCCACAGCGACTTAACCAAAGAAAAGGCGTTGATTGAGAGTAGCCTTAAACGCCTGGACACCAGAAGCGCGCAAATTTGGGATGTTTTGACATCTATGAAATCAAGCCCTGGCAAGGATGCTTTGGTCATCACAGAAATGGTGGATGAATATGTTGCCAAAGCAGGCAAACTTATCGAAACCGATGAGAAATTTGGCACAACGGCAATGCTTACAGATGAAGAGCTGTTTTTGCCCGAAGAAACGGCGGTTTAATAAAAAATGGTAGGGGCGACCATTGGTCGCCCCTTTCACGTTAAACAAATACCACTTTTTCCCAGTCAATTTCATGTGGGTCTTTCTTATTCGTTCCTTCTCCAACCAGAACGCCCATGGCAAACTCCCATTTCTCAGGCTCTGACCATTTTATGAGCTTCTTTATCTCCTCCGAATCTTCCCCTTGAAAGGCAAAGTCTGCCGTGGCAACAATAACAGAATCCAGCCCAAGAGAGTGAGCGGCAAGGGTTATATTTTGGGTCATTATCCCTGCATCCATTTCCGACCATCTCCAGCCCTTCTCCTTTAGTATCAAATATAGGGCTGGGGCATCATAAAAAACCTTACCTCCCCTTTCCATGATACGGTTGTAAAAGCTCTGGTCTTTCAAGGATTTAATGTGAACCAACGCAGAATCATCAAGCTTTGAAACAATATCCTTGTCATTTATAACAATCAACCTCCAAGGCTGTCGGTTAATGGCAGAGGGCGCGTGCAAAGCCGCCTTCGCAATTGCTTTCATCTTGTCCTCATCAATTTTATCCCCTTTAAAACCTCGGTTTGAAAAACGGGTTTCGATAGCTTTCAATACCTCATTCATTTTGTGTCCTCCTGCACTTTTAATTGCCTGAATTATACCACAGCATCTAAATAAAGTCCAGCACTTTATTAACATTAGCCCTCTAAATTTAAAAATGGCGGCACCCCAACAGGGCAACCACCATTTGTTCTTAATGTATTCTGCCAGGCCCTCTACCAGAAGCTGCCATGTACTTTTCCTTAGTCGCCATGCCGCCCCTAATATGCCGCTCACTTTTGTTAACCTCTAAAACTTTTTTAGCCTGGTTAGCCAATTTAGGGTTGATTCTCAGTAGTCTTTCTGTAACGTCTTTATGAACAGTTGACTTTGAAATGCCAAACTGCCTTGCGGTTTCCCGCACTGTGGCGTTGCTTCCGACGATGAAGTTTGCAACTTCTACGGCTCTTTCTTCTATATAGGCCTTCACGAAGATTGCCCCCTTAAATTTTCGCTCTTCACAATATATGTCGGTTTGGGTATGGATATGATTTTTGTGGTGTTTGGGGTTTTTGCCACTTGAAATTGTTTGTTTTTGTGGTATAATGAATGGAGAGGTGGTTTGAGATTTATGGGGAGGGAGAGTTGCTGGAGAGTGATTTTAATAAGGGTGTTAAGCAAATTTCGCTGAACGAAATAAGAGTAGGCAAAATATATTTTTTGGCGTATATGATAATGAATACTACAAGGATCTGGAGGTGCACTATTTTGATTTCGGATATATCAACACTTTTTTTCATTGATGAAAACGACAAAGAAAAGATTGACACGACTAAGAGGTTTTTTAATGAAATGTGGGAAGGCTCTAAAAAATACAACGATAGAGAAAATTGCATATGTTGTGAAAAAGAAATAATTAAACGCCCAGCAAATTCTCACTCTATACCTAGATCTGTACTAAAAAACATCAAATCTAAATGCGGAGATGGTCGCGTAATGACTTTTGCGAGCTTGTCATATGGATATAGTATTCACAAAAGCGAGCATGGCATAAAAAAAGAAGCTGGTACTTTTGAGATACTATGCAATGAATGTGAAGCTATACGTTTAGATTATGAAAACCTTCCACTTAACTGTATAAATGACTTGACGCACAAAATGATGCTCGAAATTGTGGGCAAAAATTTGTTACAGAGAATCTCCCAATTAGAAGGGACTCTCGCTCTATATAGGTCGGGGTTAGATATTATTATAACTGAGGGAAACAACATATATAATAGTATATGTAATGAAACCTCGCCTAATATTGAAGAGGCAGAAGCAAGGCTTTTACATCTGTCTGGTGTTCGGTGTATGTTTAAATTGCAAATCCAACAGGAAACTCATGACTTGCACAAATATACAAGTAGGTATCACGCCCTCAAAGGCTCAATAAATGATGATAAAGAGAAGAAATATGGTTGTTTCTTCTTTGAAAAATTAGATTACATAGTGCCATTCGCCTTTCAAAGCTCTATTGTGGTTGATTGCGATTTCGAAGGAAATGTAATATATTACCCCAAGGATACAGATGACGATAAATCAGAAATACATCTGTGCGTTTTCCCGTATAAGACACATAGTATTGTTATGATTATCATGGAGGAGGAGGCGAGAGCGAAGAGGTACGATAATTTCAAGAAACAGTTTACATCTCTTGACCTCGAAAATAAATTGTCTGCCATCTGCTTTTTAATTTTTAGGTATTCTGATAGAGCTTATATGAGCAAAGATGCAATTGAAGAGATAAGGAAGAATGAAAAAATTAGGGAATTACAAAGTTACACTTCTATACTTATACAAAACGGCAATGACGAAAATGCCTATGAAAAAGTGATTAAGGAGAGAGGCGACTTAGCGCAAAGGCAAGAAGTCCCGAATTTACTTACTCGCAAATATTCATTATGAGGTATATTGTTATTCGGTCGTAACTAACTGCACAAAAACAGCGAGAATGTTGGTCTGAACCCCAATGCTCTCGCTGTTTTTGCGTTATTTTATTACCCAAATTAACACATCTATTTTGTTGTAACCACATGAACAGTTGATTTGGAAATACCAAACTGTCTTGCGGTTTCTTGCACTGTGGCGTTGCTTCTGGCGATGAAGTTTGCAACTTCCACGGCTCTTTCTTCTTTATAATGATGTTTGGGGTTTTTGCCACTTGAAATTGTTTGTTTTTGTGGTATAATGTTATTTGTGGGGGTGAACCCGTGAGTGGATTGGAGAAAGCTTTAATTGAGATGATGGCGGAAGTTATTGAGCATAGGGGGACGGCGGCGGACGGTCATGTGGGGCGCGTGCGTCTTTTTGTGCGGATTTTGTTGGAGGCTTTGGAGGCAAGTGGTTTTTATGCTGAAGAGATGTCGGAGATTGATATTGACATTGCGGCTGACGCTTCTCAGCTGCATGATGTTGGCAAGATAGCCATTCGTGATAGTATTTTGCTAAAGTCTGGGTCGTTGACTGATGTGGAGTTTGAATTGGTTAAGAATCATACTGCCCTTGGGGGCAAAATTGTGGGAGAAATGCTTTTGAAAGTGCCAGATAGCAAGCTTTTGCAGTATGCTAAGGTTATTGCGGAAAGCCATCACGAGCGTTGGGATGGCGGCGGGTATCACAAAGGCTTGAAGGGCAGGGAAATCCCGCTTTTGGGGCGGGTTATTGCTATTGCGGATGTATATGACGCTCTTGTTACCAAACGCCCGTATAAAGATGCCTTTTCCCATGCGAAAGCCGTAGAGATAATAAAAAATGATGGCGGTGTCCACTTCGACCCTGCTCTTGTTCGTTTGTTTTTGGATGTTCAAGGCAAAATTGCAGAAGCTATTTCGTCTTGACGCAATTTAGCGATATTTAATTCTTGACAAGCAGGGCTTGTTTGGATTATAATGTGAAAGTACGATGTGAAAGTGCATAATTGAATAGTGTCAGGAGGGCTTTATTATGACAGGTGTAAAAATTAGGGCTTGCGCCCATTACGTGCCCTCCGCTGTGCTTGATAATCACAAAATCAGCACATGGGTGGACACGACGGACGAATGGATTGTCAAGCGGACGGGAGTGAGTGAAAGGCGTATTTCGGAAGGTGAGAATACGTCTGATTTGTGTATCCAAGTGGCGAAACAAATTTTAGAAGCAAGCGGCACAGCTCCAGAGGATATTGACATGGTGCTTGTGGCAACCTTCACGCCAGACTATGGAACCCCTTCGGTTGCTTGCCTTGTTCAGGCGGAAATTGGGGCAACAAATGCCTTTGCTTTCGACCTTTCGGCGGCTTGCAGCGGCTTTGTTTACGGGGTTAGCGTCGCTCAAAAGTTTTTGCTTACTAAGCAATACAAAAATGTTTTGGTCATCGGTGCAGATGTGTTAAGTAAGGTGACGGATTGGAGCGACCGCGGCTCTTCCATTCTTTTCGGGGATGGGGCAGGGGGCGTTTTGTTGTCTGCCGACGAGGAGGGCTTTTTTGCCGAGCGGTTGCGCTCCCGTGGTGACAGGGTGATAAATGGCGGTTTTGCAGAAGTTGTGAACCCATTTAGCCAGCGAGAGCGGGGGGAGTATGACTTCCTAAAGCTGGACGGGCAAGAGGTTTTCAATTTTGCTGTAAAAGAAGCCAGTGCAAATATCAGCGAAATTTTAGAGCAGACAGGCATGACAATTGATGATATTGACTTTATCGTTCCTCATCAGGCTAACAGCCGCATTATTGAAGGGATTGCCAAGAAGCTAAAGACAAGTTTAGAAAAGTTTTATGTGAACATACAAAGGTACGGCAACACATCTGCCGCAAGCATACCTATTGCTTTGAGCGAGATGTTCAAAGAAGGTAAGCTAAAGCAAGGCTCTGGCAAAAAGGTAATTTTGGTGGGCTTTGGCGGAGGTTTGACTTGGGGCAGTGTTCTTTTGTCTATTTAGAGCGTGTTTCCGTTAAATGGCTTATTATGGAAAATTATAAAGGGGTGTTTTAATGAATAACAGGATTTGTGAGTTATTAGGGATTAAATATCCCGTTTTTCAAGGAGGCATGGCGTGGGTGTCTGAAGCTGGGCTTGCGGCGGCAGTTTCCAATGCAGGCGGCCTTGGGATTATTGCGGCTGGGGCTGCCCCTGCGGATTATGTGCGGGAGCAAATTCAAAAGGCTAAATCCCTAACAGACAAACCTTTTGGGGTTAATGTGATGCTAATGTCGCCTTTCGCAGACGAAATTGCCCAGTTGTGCTGTGATGAAGGTGTGAAAATTGTTACCACTGGAGCAGGGTCGCCAACCAAATATATGGAAGCCTTTAACGCGGCAGGGGTGAAGGTTATCCCTGTTGTACCCTCTGTTGCCATTGCGAAAAAGATGGAGAAAATCGGGGCGGCGGCAGTTGTGGCAGAGGGCATGGAAGCTGGCGGGCACATTGGCAAGTTAACCACCATGGCACTTGTGCCGCAAATTGTTGACGCTGTGTCCATCCCTGTTCTTGCGGCAGGGGGTATAGCTGACGGGCGTGGTGTTGCCGCATCCTTTATGCTTGGGGCAGAAGGGGTGCAAATTGGCACGCGCTTTCTAGTGGCCAAAGAATGTTGGGCGCACCAAAACTATAAAAACGCCGTCATCAAGTCTAAGGACATTGACAGCGTGGTGACGGGAACAATTTCTGGTCATCCTGTCCGCTCCCTGCGTAACAAGTTAACCACCCAATACATCGCCTTAGAAAAAGAAGAAGCCATGAAGGAAAAACCCGACATTGCAGCGTTAGAAGCCTTTGCGGCAGGTGCGTTGCGCAAAGCAGTTGTTGACGGTGATGTGCAGGGAGGGTCTTTGATGGCGGGGCAGGTTGCGGCTATGGTAACAAAAGAGCAAACTGCTGATGAGATTATTCAAGAGATTTGGAGCGAATATACTGCATTGGTTGGGGGTGCTTAGATGGATGTAATTATGTTTAGTGGTCAAGGGGCGCAAAAGGCAGGGATGGGTAAGGCTTTTTATGATGAATTTGCCGTGGCTCGCCAGACTTTTGAGGAGGCAAGCGACGCCTTGGGCATGGATGTTGCCAAGCTCTGCTTTGAGGATGCTGACAAACAACTGGCTTTGACCCAATTTGCACAGCCTGCCCTTGTAACTGCGGGAATTGCTATGTACCGCGCTTATGAGCAGGAAGGGGGTCGTCCAGGGCTTTTAATGGGCTTATCCCTCGGGGAATATACAGCACTTGCCGCTGCTGATGTTCTCAGTTTTGCTGATACTGTGAAATTGGTGCATAAACGGGGTTTGCTAATGGCTGAATTTGCTAAACCTGGTGGAATGGTTGCTGTTATGAACCTTTGCGATGAAAGTATTGAGGAACTATGCAAGTCAGCTAAAGATGTGGGTTTTGTAGCGGCGGCTAATTTTAACACCCCCGAACAAGTGGTGATTTCTGGTGAAAAAGCCGCTTTGGATTTCTGCGTGGATAAGGTTAAAAATGTCTACAAAGGCAAGGCTTTGCCGTTGAAAGTTGCTGGACCATTCCATACCCCGCTAATGGACGTTGCAGCGGCAAAATTGAAAGATGAAGCCGCTGGGATTGCTATAAGCTCTGCCAATTTGCCAATAATTTCTAATGTCACTGCTGACGTGCTGACTTATGAGGACTTGGCAGAACATATGTCGAAACATATGATTAGCCCTGTTTGTTGGGACACTTCTGTTATGAAAGCCATTGACATGAAGGGCAAACGCTTCATTGAAATGGGCGTTGGTGAAACTTTGGTAAATTTTGTTAAGAAAATTGATGACAGCGTGGAAACTTTCGCGCTTACAGTTGAAAGTTTGAAATAGGGAGGAATGTTCCACGTGAAAACTGCTGTTGTAACTGGCGGAGCTAAAGGGATTGGGCGCGCCATTGCCCTAAAATTTGCCAAAAATGGGGTTAATGTGGTGGTAAACTATTTGTCCACAGACCCCAAGGAGCTTGTGGCGGAAATTGAGGGGCTTGGCGTAGGCGCGTTAGCCGTAAAGGCTGATGTTAGCGATTTTGCCCAGGCAGAGGAGCTTATAAACCAAGCTAAAGAAAAATTCGGCTCTGTTGACTATCTTGTTAATAACGCGGGAATTACCCGTGATGGGCTGATTTTAAAGATGAAAGAAGATGATTTTGATGCGGTGGTAAACACCAATTTGAAAGGTGCTTTCAACACCATCCGCCACGCTTCTGGCATCATGCTAAAGCAAAAAAGCGGCGCAATTGTGAATATTGCTAGTGTTGTAGGGCTTACAGGCAATGCTGGGCAAGCCAACTATTCTGCTTCCAAGGCGGGGCTTGTAGGGCTTACCAAGTCTGTTGCTAAAGAGCTTGGCAGCCGCGGCATCACCGCAAACTGCGTTGCCCCTGGGTTTATCGAAACCGACATGACAGACACCCTGCCAGAAGCCGTTAAAAAGTCTATTTTAGACAGCGTGAGCCTGCGCCGCTATGGCAAACCCGAAGAGGTTGCAGACTTGGTTTACTTTATTGCGAATTGCGCTTATATGACGGGGCAGGTTGTTGCCATTGATGGCGGAATGTCATAAATTACCATGTTAATCAGGTGATGGCTGGAATTGGTCTTGCAAAAGGGAGTGAAGTTGATGGATGCACCAAAATTGATAATCCAAAAGTTGGACATACCGCAGGATAGGCGGCTGATTGCTATTTCTGACATTCATGGGGAGCTTGATTTGTTCAAAAGCCTGCTTGAGAAAGTCAGCTTTTGTGATGATGATATTCTGGTGATTTTAGGCGACTTCTACTTGAAAGGCAGTCAGCCCGAACCCTGCTTCCATTATGTGATGGAGCTGGCAAAACGCCCAAATGTCCATGTTTTGCGCGGTAACTGCGACTGGGGAAGGGCAGATTTTTACACTGACGAGATGTGGGATTGGGTTTGCGGTCTACCAATCATTATCGAAAGTGATGACTTCATTTTTGTTCATGCAGGGCTAGAAAACAAACCTCTAGACCAACAGGACGTAATAAAATGCCTAACAACCCCTAATTTTATGGGGTCTTACGATGGTGAGCCTTTTGAAAAATGGGTAATCGTTGGGCATTGGCCCACTGTCAATTATCGTAATATCTTCCCGTGCTACAACATCCTTTTTAATGACTGTATGCGTATCATTGATATTGACGGAGGAGCAGGGGTTAAGAAAGAAGGGCAGTTAAACGCTCTAATCATCAAAAATGGTGATTTTGAATGTGTGTCTGTTGATGCTTTCCCTGTAATGGTTATGGA
>WQSI01000002.1 GCA_009787945.1 Defluviitaleaceae bacterium | reverse complement strand
CCCCGTGAAAATGGCAGCTTTCCCGTTCGGCAGGGGCATAACCCTTTCCTTTTTGGGTGACAACATGGAGCAACACTGGACCATCAACCTGCTGTAAATTGCCGATGGTTTCAATCAACTGCGCCAAATTATGCCCGTCAATTGGGCCATAGTAATTAAAGCCCAATTCCTCAAACAAAACCCCAGACTGCAACACATATTTAAGCCGCGTTTTCGCTTTGGTTAGGTATTTTTCGGCAGTTTTCCCCACCGTTGGCACACTGTCCAAAAGGCTTTGCAAGCCCCTTTTCGCGCCTATGTAAGATGGTGACGTGCGTATGTCCCCTAAATGACCAGACAACGCCCCCACATTCTCGGAAATTGACATGTTGTTATCATTCAGCACCACCAACATATTAGAATTACTGCGCCCAATATTATTCATGGCTTCCAAAGCAAGCCCGCTGGTGATTGCTCCATCACCGATAACAGCGGCAACTTTGTGGCACTGCCCCTGCAAATCCCGCGCCACAGCCATTCCGTGGGCGACCGACAGAGAGGTGGAGCTGTGACCAACATCAAAACTATCATGTTCGCTCTCACTAGACTTGATAAACCCTGACATTCCGCCAAATTGTCGCAAATTGGCGAAGTCATCCCTTCGGCCTGTCAAAATTTTGTGGGGATAACATTGATGACCCACATCCCAAACAATTTTATCCGTCGGGGAATTTAGGCAATAATGCAAAGCCATGGCAATTTCCACCACCCCTAAATTGCTGGCTAAATGTCCGCCAGTTTTTGATACCGATTTAACCAAAAAATCCCGCATTTCCGCCGCTAGAGCGTTCATCTGGGTTATTCTAAGCCCCTTCAAATCTATAGGGCTATTAATTTTATACAAATATCTCATTGGGTGATAATCCTCTCAATTAAGTCCGCCAAAAACCCGCCTTTTTCATAATCTCTTATCCAACTGATATGACCCTCCATGTTAGGAGGGGCTATGCGCCCTGCGTTTGGGTCGTTGTCGTCAATATCATCCAAAGCTTGAAAAGCAAAGCCGAAATCAAGCCCAATTTTCTCCATAATCCCTAATGTTTCAAGGTCGGCATCCGCACATAGCGCACCGCCTTCAAAGGCAGCCATAAAAAGTTTTGCTGTTTTCTTTGTGTAAATAAATTCCAATTGCTTATCATCGGTTCTTTGACCAGCAAGCTTAATGTCAAGGGCTTGACCCCCTACCATTCCCATAGAACCAGCATATTTAGCGATTTTGCTCATAGCACGCAAGTAATGCTTGCCTTCATTTTCGGCACAAAAATCTGCCATAATTTCATAGGCACGGTTAAGCAGAGCATCCCCCGCTAAAATAGCCATACCTTCCCCAAAAACCTTGTGGTTGGTGGGTTTTCCGCGGCGCATATCATCATCATCCATGGCTGGCAAATCGTCATGTATAAGGGAGTATGCATGTATCATTTCTAAGGCGCAAGCAAAGGGCAGGGCGCGGTTTTCCTCGCCTCCCAACATTCCAAAAACTTCCATTAAAATAACGGAGCGCAAACGCTTCCCGCCAGAAAACACACTATATGTCATGGCTTCGTACAAATCCTCTTGCACTTCATTTTTTAAAACACCTAAATAATGCTCCAATGAGCTATCTATAATTCCCATTCGTTTTGATAATTCCATCTTAAAATCCATATTAATCACCTTTAAAAGGCACAAGAACAACCTCGCCCTCTTTCTGCTGTAAAATCATAATCTCCGCTTCAATGCCGTTTAAAGCGGCGGCGCAATCTGCCGCAACAGCAACGCCTTCCTTATATAATTCCAATGACCGAGCCAAGGTGGTTTCCCCTTCCTCAATCTGCTGTGTAATATCATCCAATCGGCGCAAGCCGCCTTCAAAATCAAATTCACTAATACTATCAACCCCCAATCTTTCTAATTATACACTTTTATCCAAACCTTGTCAATATTATTCAGCCCAATTTACAAAAGGCTTTGATAGTGCGTTTTGAAAATTACCCCTTTATTTTTGTTTATATATATGCTATAATAAAGTCATGGATGGCACAGGGATTGCCCTCTTGATTTAATTTAAAGGAGTTGATTATGGTGGGAGTTTTTAAGAAACTGCTAGGTCGGGTTGGTTTTTTGATGGTTTTTGTATTTGTCACATCTATGGTTGATGCACCCGTTGCCCTTGCCAGCAGCAACATGACGGTGGAGGTTAATGGGCAAATTGTAAGCTTTGCAAGGCAACAACCTGTTGCTATTGGTGGCGTAACCTTCACCCCTATGCGGGAGGTTTTTGAGGCTTTGGGCTACACCGTAATTTGGGAAGACGGGGTTGTGGCTTTTATAAAAGGTAATAAACAACTTGCTGTTGCAGTGGGCATACCAGCCTTTATTTTTAACGGAAATACTTTCGGTTTAAGTTCGCCAATAAAACTTATAGGCGAAAGTGTGGCATCACCCCTCGCCTTCATCTTGAGGACAGCGGGATACAATGTGTTAATGGACACCACCAGAAACACATTGGTTATCACAAACCCCCAGCCAATACCAAATATACAGCATTTAATCGACATTGAAGCAACTTTCATATCGCGACCCTTGGATATTCAAGTGGGAAGCAGCAGACCCACTGGGGAAGGATGGCTTACAAGAGCCATGGACGAAGGCAGGCACTTTTCCCCTTTTAATCACTATTTGTTAGGCAGGGTCGGGTATCACATAACATTTGACGAGGCAGGCAACAGGTTTTTTCTTGACGACGGCACAAACACAGCAATTTTATCCATGTACAGCCCGTACATACAAATAAACGGCACAAATTACCGCATGACCACATACCCAAGAATGGTTGATTATAACATGCTTACCAGGGCAAACCGCAATGTGGCTATGTTTCCCGTGGCAGATGTTTTGGTGGCTTTAGGGCATACCGTCAACTACCAAAACAGCGGCAGGGCTGGGGGTAGAAATGATGTGCTGGCGGTGACACCATCGCCTATAACCCGTCACCTAACCCCATGCGGCAACTATTTAATGCTAACATACCGCACCATAAGTTCCACCGCCTGGCGACACATTGGGCAAATAGAAAATGATGTTTTTTCAGAAAGCGACAGCGGTAGAGAAATTACCTTCCTGTCTAATGTTATGCCTAGGGGCGGCAGGATGCAACATTCGGGGTTAAGACCTAGCCCCACAAATAATTTCGGCGGCAATCGAGATGCAACAAATTCCAGAGGACCAAGTGACGGCTTTGGCGACTTTATAATAACAAATGATGAAATTGTAGTTGAAATGTGGCCCATAGCCACAACCAACGAGCGGCTTATTATGCGCGTTACCGCTTGCGGTGAATATCTGCATGTATCACGCCGTATCGGCGACCAATACGCGCCTACCACACAAGTCTACCGAAACTCTGGCGGATACTGGCGGATTAATTTTGCTGATTAAAGAAATCATCAACTTGTTCATTTAATATAACACCACAACAGCCACCAATCCCCTTGGATTAGTGGCTGTTGTGGTGTTACTCGCTCCAACCGCAGAAAAATTTTTCCGCAAGAGATGTCAGCAAATAGAAAACTGCCGCCATCACACAAAGAATGATTATTGATAACATCACCATATCCATACGGAATATTTGGCTGCCATAGACAATAAGAAAGCCCAGGCCTGCCTGTGCCACTAAAAATTCGCCAACGATAACGCCCACAAAAGACAGCCCGATGTTGATTTTTAGCGCGTTTATAATGTCGGGTACAGAGGCGGGGAATACCACTTTCGTTAAAATTTGACCTTTGGATGCCCCGAAACTTTGTGCTAGGCGCACTTTGTCCTCCTCCACTTGGACAAAGCCCGTTAACACGTTTAAAACAGTGACCACAACCGAAATTAGCAATGCGGTGACGATTATAGCGCGGGGGTTGTTGCCCATCCACACAATGATTATGGGGGCAAGGGCAGTTTTTGGCAAGGCGTTAAACACCACTAAATATGGGTTTAGAACTCGCCTTGTAAAGTCATTTGCCCACAAGCAAGTGGCTATTACAACGCCAAGCACCGTGCCCAGAACAAAGCCCGCAATAACCTGTCCCCCTGTGACCCAAATATGGCGAAGCAACTCGCCGCGTTCTATCATGGACAGCAGCATCCGCCACATACGGCTGGGGGAGCTGAAAATAAAGGCTTCTATCCAGCCGAGATTTGATGCCACCTCCCACAGCCCAAAAAAAGCTATTAAAATTAAGATTTGGAAGGTTGCAACAAGCATTTTTTTGCGCCTAAGCCCTTTCAAGAAGTTGATTTGTGCGTTACTCATCTTCTCTCATCTCCTTCCAAATTTTGTCAAAATACTCTGGAAATTGGGGTTGTTTGCGTCGCGCTGTTGGCGTGCCACATTCCCCCTCAAAATCAATTTTGTGAACGCTAACCACCCTTGAAGGCCGCTTACTTAGGACAACCACACGGTCGCTAAGGGCAATCGCCTCAGAAATATCGTGGGTCACAAGTATTGCAGTAACACCCTCTTCCGCTATAATTCCGCCAACTTCGTCACTTACCGACAGGCGAGTTTGGTAGTCTAAAGCGGAAAAAGGCTCGTCAAGAAGCAGGATTTTGGGGCGCGTTACCAGAGTGCGAATGAGAGCCACACGTTGACGCATACCTCCAGACATCTCCCTTGGGCGGTGATTTTTGAAATCTCCAAGTCCATATTTTTCCAGCATTTCATGAGCGTAAGCAATCGCTTCAGCAGACTTATTTTTCTGAATTTCCAAGCCAAGCAGAACATTATCCAAAATAGTGCGCCATGGAAAAAGCTGGTCACGCTGGAACATATACCCAACACGACCATTTACTTCCACATGACCAGAGGTGGGTGATATAAGCCCTGCAATTAACGATAAAATGGTAGATTTTCCACATCCCGAAGGACCAACAACGCTAACAAACTCCCCCGCCTCCACAGAAAGATTAACCCCTGCCACAGCGCGGGTTTCCCCTTCCTTAGAATGGTAATTCATGGAAATGTCCACTAAATCTACAATCGCCTTTAAACGCATTGCACCACCCCACCCAAAAAATTCCTACAAATCAATATATTGCGCCAGTCTTGGCTATGTGAATGAGGACAAATAAAAACACCGCCTTTTAAAAGCGGTGTTATGAAGTGTTTCTGTACTTACCCCTGAGCCAAGAAAACCAGAAGCTCAGCAAGCATAGTTATGCCGCCTGCCAACAAACCGATATATAGTAGGTGATAGGCTCGCTCTCGTTTTCGCTCTCTAATGTCGCCCATGCGCTCGGCATAGGTGGAGTGGTCCAAAAGCCGCTTTTCAGACTCGCTAAGGCGCGCAGGAAACACAAGTACCACTAACCCCGCGGCCACAAGAAACGCGGCCACAAGAAGGTTAGCGGTAAAAATGTAGTAAGATGCCATACGGCCGTGAGCAATTAGGGCGTAGAAGGGGCTTAAAGCCCCCACCACCACCGTAATAGCAGCTGCCGTACCTAACATTTTCAGAAAAGCCTTGAGCTTTTCTTTAAACTTCTGCATCATCAGCGGCAGCAGCTACAGTAGCAGTTGCTGCAGTGTTTTTATTGCAGTTATGACACGCAACAAAACGACCAGGAGCAAACTCAACAAGCTCTGGGTCAACATCTTTACACATATCCATGCGCTCAAAGCAACGACCGTAGAAGCGGCAACCAGGAGGCGGATTAATTGGAGATGGAACATCACCTTCCAAAATAATGCGCTCACGCTTAATGTCCACATCTGGCACAGGAATTGCTGAAAGCAATGCTCTTGTATATGGATGTTGCGGCGACTCAAACATAGATTGATAGTCGCTCATCTCCACAATTTTGCCAAGGTACATTACAGCAATGTTGTTACTCATATGCTTGATAACGCCCATATCATGGGAGATGAATAAGTAAGTGAGCCCCATTTCTCTTTGAAGCTCTTCCATCAAGTTCAAAATTTGAGCTTGAATGGAAACGTCAAGGGCGGAAACTGGCTCGTCCTGCACAATAAACTCTGGGTTTAGAGCAAGAGAGCGGGCGATACCAATACGCTGACGGCGGCCGCCATCAAGCTCATGGGGATAAACATTTTCCAAACGCTCTGCAAGACCCACAGTGTCCATTAACTTTTTGACTTGCTTATGCAAATCATGCTTGTCAGTCACCTTTTTGTTTATAACAAGAGGCTCACCGATGATTTCGGACACGCTCATACGTGGGTTAAGAGAAGCGAAAGGGTCTTGGAAAACAATTTGAGCATTTTCGCGGAAACTGCGCATTTGCTGTTTGCTGTAATCCAAAATGTTTTCGCCGTTAAAAACAACTTCGCCGCCTGTGGCTTCTAAAAGGCGCAAAACCACGCGCCCAGTGGTAGATTTACCACAACCAGACTCACCAACAAGCCCAAGGGTTTCACCTTTGTTGATTTTGAAATTAATATTATCAACGGCGTGAAGCGGTCCACGCTTAGTCATAAAATATTTTTTTAGGTTCTTAGCTTCTAACAGAACTTTTGACATTACGCATCCACCCCTTTCCTTCCGTCCTCATATAGCAAGCATTTTACAAAATGACCCTCTGCCACCTCGGTGCGCTTCGGCACGCGAGTTGAACATTCTGGCATTGCCTTGTCACATCTTGGATGGAAAGGACAGCCAGAAGGCAAATTAACTGGGTCTGGCATCAAGCCTTTAATGGGCTTGAGGCGGGCTTCGTCCTTAGCAATATCTGGAATAGAATCAAATAACCCAAGGGTGTAAGGGTGTTTTGGTGTGCGGAAAAGGTCGAATTTATCCGCGGTTTCTACAGCAGAACCAGCATACATAATGGCAACTTTGTCGCAAATTTCCGCAACAATACCAAGGTCATGGGTAATCATTACCATTGCTGTGTTAAGTTCTACTTTCAAATCCTTCATCAATTCCAAAACTTGTGCTTGAATTGTCACGTCAAGAGCGGTTGTCGGCTCATCTGCAATAAGAAGGGCAGGGTTGCAAGCAAGAGCGATTGCGATACCCACACGCTGACGCATACCGCCAGAAAACTGGTGAGGGAACTCTTTAGCGCGCTCTCTACGGATACCAACTTTGTCAAGCATCCCTTCTGCCTTTATAATTGCATCTTTGGCGTTGATGTCCTCATGCAACAAAATAACCTCTGCAATTTGGTCGACAACTGGGATTGTGGGGTTAAGGCTTGTCATTGGGTCTTGGAAAATCATGGCAATTTTGCCGCCACGAACGTTACGCATTTCTGCCTCAGTTAAATCAAGGAGATTGCGCCCTTCAAACTCAACTTTACCATCAACCACAAGCCCAGGAGGTGATTGCACAAGGCGCATAATGCCGAGAGCGGTGGTGGTTTTCCCAGCACCTGTTTCACCAACAAGACCAATGGTTTCCCCTGGTTTCAAATCAAAACTTAGGTCATTTACAGCTTGCACCGTGCCATCCTCAAGGAAAAAGTGGATGGTCAGACCATCAACATTTAATAAATTTTTGTTGTCTGCCATTACGCACGTCCTCCTTCCTCGCCTCTGGCGGCTCTTTGCGCCAAAACGCGCTTAAACTTACGCTTACTAAAGCTGGCACCACGCAAACGTGGGTCAAGGGCATCACGCAAACCATCACCTATCATATTAAACGAGAATACGATGGCAGCTATAAATATGCCAGGGAAAAGGGTCATATGCCAGTAGCCAGCAAGCAAGAAGCCGCGGCCAGCAGAAAGCATTGCGCCCCATTCTGCAGTTGGCGGCTGAAGGCCAACACCGATAAAGGAAAGACCAGCAGCAGAAAGTATAGCTCCCGCCATACCCATGGACGCTTCAACAATAATAGGCGCCATGCAGTTTGGCAAAACATGTTTACGAATTAGGCGGAAGTCGTTAGCCCCGATAGAACGGGCAGCTTCTACAAACTCTTGGTCGCGCACAGATAAAACTTGTCCGCGTACAATACGGGCATAGCCTGGTATAGCACCAATACCTACCGCAATCATAACATTTATCAAGCCAGGTCCTAAAGCACCTGCAATTATAATTGCTATCAAAATATTTGGCACAGCCAAGATAATATCAATAAAACGCATAATTATATTTTCGCGCCACCCGCCATAAAAACCAGAAATAGAACCAAGGGTAACGCCAATAGTCATACCAACAGATACAACCACAAGACCTACCAGCAAGGAAATTCTAGCACCATGGGCAATACGGTGGAAAATGTCACGCCCTACATTGTCTGTTCCGAAAATATGCTCGGCAGACGGAAATTGCCTTTGACGTGACCAATCCTGACGGTTATAGCCAGGAATATTACCATCTGCAGGGGCAATCACATCTGCGAATGCCGCAAGAAGAATAAGCAACGATACTATGATAAGACCAGCAACAGCCAAAGGGTTCTTTTTGAAGCGTTTCCAAATAGCTCCTAACTGACCCTTTTTGCGATTTGGTTTTACCGCAGTTTCAACAGTGTTAATCATTATTTTAAGCCTCCCTATCTGTATTGCGAACGAATCCGCGGGTCAATAAAGGCATAAAGTATGTCAACCAGCAGATTTACGACGCTAAATGTTACCGCAAAAAGCAAAACACCGCCAAGAATAACGGGTCTGTCCCTTGCTTGGATGGCAGATACAGCAAGGCTTCCAATGCCAGGGATGGCAAAAATTGTTTCTGTTAGAACAGCACCGCCCAAAAGGAAACCAAAGTTAAGACCAGCAACAGTTGTAACTGGAATTAGGGCATTTTTAAGGGCGTGGCGGAAGATAACAATACGCTCTTTTTGACCTTTGGCGCGGGCAGTACGTATGTAGTCTTGACGGATACATTCAAGCATAGAAGAACGTGTCATACGCATGATTATCGCCATAGAACCTGTACCAATAGCAACAGTAGGCATTATCCACTGTATGGGTTCTCCAAACCCTGTAGGTGGCAGCCAACCTAAAGTTACAGAGAAGAACATAATCATCATCAGCCCTAGCCAGAAGTTAGGGATGGAAACGCCAAGAAGACCGAAGACCGTAGCCCCGGTATCAAGTGCTGAATACTGCTTAGTTGCAGAAAGGATGCCAAGAGGAATTCCTAAAAGGAGACCAAGGGTTACACCCATTGCTGCAAGCTGAATGGTGTTGGGGAAACGAGCAAAAATTTCTTCACCAACAGAGTTGTTAGTTATCCAAGAAACACCAAAATCCAAACGGATGATGCCCCACATATAGTTACCAAATTGGACTATAAACGGGTCAAGGAGTCCAAACTCCTCTCTGATTTCTTGAAGTCTTTCTTCAGTGGCAGCCTCGCCGCCAATAACCATCGCTGGGTCGCCAGGTGCAAAGTGTAGTATGGTAAACAAGATAAATACAAGACCCAGCAAAACAGGGATAAGCATTAAAAAACGCTTTAATATAAATTTATGCACTAATTCACCTACTTTTCAATTTATATCGCCACTATAAATTCACTACCTTAAATTACAGTATGTAATGACGAATTTTTTCGATAAAATTTGCTATAAAATGAGAACAAGGGCGACAAAGTTTACATTCGTCGCTCTGCCGCCCTTTAAATTCTCATTTATACATTAGAAAAGTTCAATGCTGAAATATTAGTCAGCAAACCAGATGGTAGCTAGGTTAAAGTGACCAGCTGGATTGATTTGGTAGCCGCGTAGGTCGTGTGATACAGCTTCAAGAGTTTCAGACTGATGTAAGAATACCCATGGAGCTTGGTCACGAATCATGATTTGAGCTTCGCGATAGATGTCAAGACGCTCTTGGTCATCTACAGCAAAACGGCCAGCTTCAAGAAGAGCATCAAGCTCTGGAGTAGCCCAGAAAGTACGGTTACCAGCAGCTCCGAAGTTAGAGCTGTGGAATAGTGGGAATAGACCATAGTCAGGGTCACCAGTTACAGTAGACCAACCCATGATAAATAGGTCATGCTCAGCATTTGCAGAACGCTCAAGAATTACAGGCCATTCCATAGCATGAATTTCAACGTTGATGCCGATTTGGCTTAGAGCAAACTGAACCATTTCAGCTACTTGCTCACGTTGACCGTTACCAATGTTCCACCAGATGTTAGTGTCGAAACCATTTGGATAGCCAGCTTCAGCAAGAAGCTCGCGAGCGCGGTCAAGGTTTACTGGATAAAGCTCAAGACCTTGATAGAAGCTCCAAACGATGTCATTGAAAGGACCGCGTTGAACAGAACCAACGTCACCCCAAACAGCGTTTACGATTGCTTGAGTGTCAAGAGCGTAGTTGATAGCTTGACGAACAAGTGGGCTGTATAGATATGGACGAGTAACGTTCATACCGATGTAAGAGTTACCAAGAGCAGTTCTTCTCATCAAGTTTACGTTAGCATCAGCATTAGCTGTTGGAACGTCAACTGGAGCGATACCAGTTGCAAAGTCAGCAGTACCAGCTTGAACTTCCATCAAACGTACAGAAGGCTCAGCAATTTGACGGATAGTTACAGTTTCAAGAGTTGGCAAAGTTCCCCAGTAGCCTTCAAATCTTCTAAGTTCTACTCTGTCACCAAGCATGATGCTTACAAACTCAAAAGGACCAGAGCCAACAGGATTGTTTTCAAAATGCTCTTCGCCAACAGTGTTCACGTGGTTCATTGGAACGATACCCAAAGTTGGGTGAGCCAAGTGACGCATGATTGGAGCAAATGGGAATTGTAGGTAGATGGTAAATTCGTAGTCATTATGAACTACTACTCTATCCATCATACCGATGATGATTTCAACTTCAGCAGAAACAGCTGCACGCTCTAGAGTAAACTGAACGTCATGGGCTGTAAGTGGGTCACCGTTGTGGAAAACAACGCCTTGACGGATTGTCATGTTGATGGTTTGAGCATCAGGCATATCCCAGCTAGTGGCTAAGCTTGGAAGCACTTCAAAAGTGTCATAGTCCATCAAAACCAAAGTGGAATAAAGGTTTTTGTTAACTTGAGAGGACGCATTGTCGTTTCTCATAATTGGGTCCATGGAAACTGGTAGAGAACCAGTAACGATGTTTAGGTGGGTTCTGCCGCCGCCATCTGCTGGTGGTGGCTCAACATCCTGAGTGCCCTCATTTGTGGTCACAGGTGGTGCTGGTGGGTCTGCAGGAGCATCTCCATTGTTGCTTCCACCTCCGCAAGCCGCAACAGCAAGTGCGCCCACGATTAACATGGATAACATTACTAACTTTTTCTTCATTTTTTTACCTCCTTAAATTTGAGGCATTTGCAAATCCTTTAATCTGTTTGCAACATGCCTATTGTATGTAGCATAAACAGAATAACACGACTTATAAAAAAATGCAAGCACTTTTTTATTAATTTTTATTAATTGTGTTACAATTATGTTACAAAACCTCCATAAAATTTTTAAGAAACATCTTTGTTTCAAAAAGTGCCTTTCATAGGAATGTGACCCAAATATTCTTATTATTGCCAGTTGACCATGATACAGAATAGCTTGAATTGCAAACAGACCATCCTGTAACAAATTTTTAATAATAAAAAGGTTAATTTTATGGAAAAATTATGCTTGCCAACCAAGTTTTACTGTGTTAAAATGAACAAAATTACATATATCTGCTATAAAAATTTGGAGGTAAATTATGAAAAAATTCGGCAAAAAAATGCTTTTTGTGGCAACGGCTGCCTGCTGTGCTTTGTTTTTTGGGGCGTGTAACGCTTCTAGGTCCAACGAGGAAACCTGGACAGACCGCGGAGAAGTGGTTGCAACAGTAAATGGCGCAAATGTTTATGAAGCCAATGTGGAGATTTTTATTTCCCAAAGCCTGGAAATTTTGGCATGGGACCATTTTACAATGTTTGGTGATTTTGAAATTGATTTTGAAAACGAATTTGAGCCTGGCGTGTCCTTTGGCGATGCTGTTCGCAGGGAAGCGGTGCGGCTTGCAGCATTCTTCACTGTTTCTGAAACCTGGGCTGATGACCTAAATATCCATTTGGCAGCACAAGACCGAGAGAACCTACAAAATTATCACGATGAGCTTTTAAGCTTTATGACAGCAGAACAGTTGGATGAAGCCCTGCGCTCCGACGGATTCCGCGGGGTAGACCATTTGTTGGCACTTTATGGCACTCAAATACGCCTAGAACATATGGTGGACTATTTTGTTGACAACCCTTCGCGATTTGAATATTTCGGGTTTGACGAATATATGGCAGAAGATATATTTGCCGCCGCTGCCCTTCAAGCTGAAGAGTTGTTGGAAAGAGCAAGAAGCGGGGAGGATTTTAGCACCCTTGTGGCAACCTATGGGCAAGACCCAGGGGCGGTTGCCCAGCCAGATGGCTACACATTTACGCCTGGTACAATGGTTTCAGAATTTGAAGATGCCCTTGTGCTGCTGGAAATTATGGAGATTAGCGATATTGTCCAAACCCAGTTTGGCTTCCACATCATCAAACGGGTTGAGCCGAATCCAGACAACCTGATGATTGGAGTGGCAGAAGAAGGCATGGAATTGCTAGGGGCAAAGCATATACTCATCTCAACGCCAGAAGGTTCGCCAGCAACCCTTGAAGCCAGAATGGCGGAAGGTGTTTTCAGAGGTCTTGAAGAAAGAACGGAAAATGCCGATTTCGTATTCTTACCTGCTTTAAGTGGAGTTTCTTTGGGAGATTGCTGTGAGTAAATAAAAAGTGAAATACGGCTGATTCTATGTGGTTCAGCCGTATTTTATAATGGGGTGTTATAATGGAATTTAATGGTTTTATGGAAAATATACCGCCTATGGTGGATTGCGAGCTGTCCCTAGCCTGTGTTGCGAAAGTTCCCGAGGACCCTGTAAAGGGCTGGACGCCTTACTACGACTTCGCCATCATTGTAGGCGGAGAAACGGTGGGGAATGTTAACTTTCGTGTGGGATATTCTGGGGATTTGGAATATAAAGGACAAATTGGGTATGATGTATGGGAAGAACACCGCGGCAAGGGTTATGCCTACCGCGCCGTTGCTTTGATTGCGCCCGTTGCAAGGTTTCACGGCATGACGAAGCTGTATGCGTCAAATAATGTGGAAAACCAAGCATCTCGGAGAGTTTGTGAGAAATTGGACTTAAAATTGATTAAAACGGTGGATGTGCCAGAATGGGTTGAAGATTTATATAATTCTGGCTGCCGCAAGCTGAATATTTATGAGTGGGATTTGGAGGGTGGCTTGTAGCATTTCCCAACTCACCTATGTCATCGTTATCCAATGTGGGGGCGCATATTATGCGCCCGTTGCTGGACAAAGGTATTCCGTTTGTCGGACAGCGGGCGCATAATATGCGCCCCTACGGGGTTGTGTGAAATTATTAGTTTATCGTAATAAATTAGCGCAAGCTTTACTAAAAAGTTAATATTTTTGAATGGAATTTGGAGGAATAATACATGGTTTTTGATGATATTACGCAAGAAATAGACTATTACAATAAATTGCCTGTGGTTTTTGATGGTTTCATGGAAGATATGTCGGGTTTGGCGGACAAGGAGTTGTCTGTTATATGCACCGCCAGAAAAGATGCTATCCCCGAGAAAAAGTGGGTGCCATCCTATGAGTTTTCTATAATGGTCGATGGTGAAAAAGCAGGCGGAATGAGCTTTCGCATAGGCTACACCGACTCCCTGTATTATGGCGGGCAAATTGGCTATGAGGTGGACGAAGCTTACCGTGGCAAGGGTTACTGCGCCCGCGCTGTGGCTTTGCTTGCCCATGTGGCAAAATTTCATGGCATGGAGAAGCTAATAATCAGCAACAACGTGGAAAATCGCCCATCTGCGCGGGTGTGTGAAAAACTGGGCTTGCGCCTGGTGCGGGTTGTGGACGTTCCCGAATGGCACGACCTTTACAAGAAAGGCGAAAGACGGTTTAACATTTTTGAATGGGATTTGGCAAATGAATAGGGTTGTTCTTTTGGCTTTAAACTCAAAATATGTCCACTCCACCCTTGCTGTGTGGCAACTTAAAGAAAGTGTCGCGCGCTTTGCCCAAAAAGCCCAGGATGTAACGGTTTTAGAGTGCAATATCAACCAATCTGATGAGGAAATTGTGGCACAGGTTGCAGCACAAAATCCAAATGTTGTCGGAGTTTCTACATATATATGGAACGCTGGCAAAATACCAAAGATTTTGCAAATGATGCGGGAGATGTTGCCTCAAGCCGTTTTTGTGTTGGGCGGGCCAGAAGCCAGCTTTAACGCAGACTATTGGCTGTCTGCGGGGGCGGACCATGTGCTGAAAGGGGCAGGTGAAAAGGCTTTTCCCGCGTTTCTTGATGGTGGCGAAGCCGAAGGGGGCAGTTGCTTTGTTGACCCTTTCACTCCCGAATATATAGATGCCCTGAGGGGCAAAATCGCCTATATAGAAACCTCGCGAGGATGTCCATTTTCCTGCGCTTTCTGCCTTTCTGGGGACAGCCGTGTGGAGTTTTTGCCAATAGATGAAGCCAAGGCGCAAATTGCCAAGTTGGCATCTGCCCATGTTCGTGTCATCAAATTTGTGGACCGCACATTCAACTGTGACAAACAGCGCGCTTATGAGCTTATTGAATATATGATGTCTTTAGACGGGTCAAACCGCTTTCACTTTGAGGTTGCGGCAGATTTGTTTGATGAGAGGACAATAAACCTCCTTGCCGCCGCCCCCGCAGGGCTTTTTCAAATTGAGGCGGGCTTGCAAAGTTTTTTCAAACCTACCTTGGAAGCCAGCAAGCGCAAATCTGACCTTAACAAAGCGTCAGAAAACATCCGCAAGCTTATGGAGAACGGCAATGTACATATACATCTTGACCTAATCGCAGGCTTGCCCCACGAAACCCTTGGCATTTTTGCTGAAAGCTTTAACCAAGCCTATGAAATTGGGGCTCACAAGCTGCAACTTGGCTTTTTGAAAATGCTTCATGGCTCGGCTTTGCGCAACCATGAAAAGTCCATAATTTTTGACCCAGAGCCGCCTTATGAAATAACAAGCAGCCCTTGGCTATCCGCTGACGACTTGGACGCGCTTAAAAAAACCGAAAACGCCTTACAAAACATCTATAACAAGGGTCATTTTTTATCCACCTTACAGTATGTGCTGTCGGCATCTGGCTTGCGCCCTTTCGCTTTATACCGTGGTTTTGGGGAATTTGCCCAAAAAGATGGCAGAGCCTTGGCAGACTATGCGGAGGATATTTATAACTGTTTTGCGGGCTTGGATGGGGTCGATGATAGCACACTAAAAGAGCGCATGATTTGTGACTGGTTGTCTATGGTAAAAGGCTCGAATATGCCGTTATTCCTGAAATTGGGCAATAAACAGCAGCTAGACCAAATACGCAAAGGGGCAGAAGCCGCTCTCCATCGCAAATTACGCCGTACTGAAGTGGCAATTTTGCCCAATGGTACAGGGGTTTATGTTGATAGCAAAACCCAAGACCCAGTAACAGGGCTATATAAAATTTTCCAATAACCCTATTGCGTTTTTAGCCACAAAATGTTATATTAATATCAAAGATTATTTTAGAGAGGCGGGATTTGTTTGTATAAAAAAGAAGAAAACTTTGTAAAAGCCTGGGAGGGCTTCAACGAAGGGGCTTGGATGGTAGAGGTTAATGTGCGGGATTTTATACAGAAAAATTTGCTGCCATACCATGGGGACGATGCATTTTTGCGCCCTGCAACCCAGCGCACTTTGAAGCTTTGGGATGAGATTAGTGAGCTGGTAAAAGAAGAAACCGAAAAGGGAATTTTGGATGTTGAAACCAAAAAACCCTCTGCTATAAACACTTTTGGGGCTGGATATATCAACAGGGATTTGGAGCAGATTGTAGGCTTGCAGACGGATGCCCCCCTAAAGCGTGGAATTATGCCAAATGGCGGCATACGCGTTATAAATTCCGCTTTAAATTATTACGGCTACAAACTAGACCCAGACACAGATGAAATTTATAACAAATACCGCAAAACCCATAACGAAGGGGTTTTTGACGTGTATACAGACGAGATGCGTGCGGCACGCTCTTCTGGCATTATCACTGGTTTGCCAGATGCTTACGGACGTGGGCGCATTATCGGGGATTACCGCCGTGTTGCCTTGTACGGTACAACCTTTTTGATTGCAGACAAACAGGCGGAATTGTGCAATGAAGAGCCGCCTTCAATGTTTGAAGAAACCATGCGCCTTAGAGAGGAGCTAAGCGAGCAAATTCGCGCCTTAAAGCAACTTGAGGAAATGGGTAAAGGTTATGGTTTTGACATTTCCCGCCCTGCACAAAATGCTAAAGAAGCCATTCAATGGCTGTATTTTGGCTATTTGGCAGCAATTAAGCAGACTGACGGGGCGGCAATGTCTTTAGGACGTGTATCAACCTTCCTTGATGCCTATATCCAGCGTGATTTGGCTCGTGGAACACTTACAGAGGACGAAGCTCAAGAGCTTATCGACCATTTTACCATGAAGCTCCGCATTGTGCGCTTCTTGCGCACTAATGAGTATAATCAGCTATTTTCTGGCGACCCCGCTTGGGTTACAGAGGTTATTGGCGGTATGAGCGAATGTGGGCGCACTCTTGTAACCAAAACATCTTACCGTGTGTTGCACACTCTTTACAATCTGGGGGCAGCTCCCGAGCCTAATCTAACTGTGGTTTGGAGCCAAAATCTGCCAGAGAATTTTAAGAAATACTGCGCAAAATGCTCCATCGACACAAGCTCTATTCAATACGAAAATGATGACCTAATGCGCCCTTATTGGGGTGATGACTATTCCATCGCCTGCTGTGTTTCTGCCATGCGCACTGGCAAACAATTACAATTTTTCGGCGCGCGGGCAAATCTCGTAAAAGCCCTTACCTATGCCATTAATGGCGGTCGTGACGAAATAACAGGCAAACAAGTTGGTCCAGAATTTGCCCCATGCACAGGAGAATATTTGGATTATGAGGAAGTTAGCCGCAAATTTGAGCAAACCATGGACTGGCTGGCGCGTCTGTACATTAATACCCTAAGCGTTATCCACTATATGCACGACAAATATAATTACGAAAGTATGATGCTTGCACTCCATGATAAACATATTTTGCGCACCCAAGCCTGCGGAATTGCAGGGCTGTCCATTGTTGCAGACTCTTTGTCCGCCATGAAACACGCAAAAGTGCGCACAATCCGCAATGCAGACGGTTTGGTGGTTGATTATGAAATCGAAGGCGAATATCCCGCCTTTGGCAATAACGACGAGGAAGTTGACAAAATCGCAAGCGACGTTGTGAAAAGTTTTATGACCAAATTGGCAAAACAACCCACCTACCGCAATTCTGTGCCAACTTTGTCAGTTTTAACGATTACCTCCAATGTGGTTTACGGCAGGGTGACAGGTGCTACCCCAGACGGGCGCAAAGCAGGCGCGCCTTTTGCCCCTGGCGCAAACCCAATGCACGGCCGCGACGTTAAAGGTGCTGTGGCATCCCTGGCAAGCGTCGCAAAGCTCCCCTATACCCACTCACAAGACGGCATTTCCTACACCTTCTCCATTGTACCTAAGGCATTAGGCAAAACCGAAAAGGAGCGGGAAGCCAACCTCGTGGGGCTTATGGATGGCTATTTCGCCGAAGGCGGGCACCACATAAACATCAACGTATTTGACCGCGAAACCCTGCTGGACGCTATGGAGCATCCAGAAAAATACCCCCAGCTCACCGTGCGCGTGTCAGGCTATGCCGTGAACTTTATTAAGCTTACGAAAGAGCAGCAGATGGATATTATAGAGCGCACATTGTTTGAACGATTTTAGTGTAAAGCAAGCCATTGCAGGCTTCATTTGCGATGGCTTGTTTTTGCGGTTGCGCATTGCACAGCATATTTCTAATTTGCACATTCGATAACGTGGGAGGTTAAAAATGCAGGGTTTTGTCCATTCAATTGAAACAGGCGGAATGACGGATGGTCCAGGTATACGTTATGTTGTGTTCCTGTCGGGCTGTCCTTTGCGCTGCCTTTATTGCCACAACCCTGACACTTGGAATATGGGGTCTGGCGAGCCGACCACCGTCAGCGAACTTATAAAAGATGTGAAAAAATATAAAAATTTCCATAAAGTGTCTGGCGGCGGTCTAACAATTTCTGGGGGCGAACCTCTTCTGCAATCCAAATTTTTGTTGGAATTATTAAAAGCCGCCAAAGCCGAGGGCATACACACCGCCCTTGACACATCTGGCTACGCAAAGCCCGAAATTGTAGCAGAAATTTTGGATTACACCGACCTAATATTACTCGACATTAAAAGCATCAACCCCAAAATTTACAGCGACCTGACAGGGGTTGAAATCTCCCCTACCCTAAACACCTTAGAGCAAGCCCGCAAAAAAGGCGTGGATGTGTGGATTCGCTATGTCCTTGTTCCTGGCATAACCGATAATACAGAGGACATACAAGCCCTCGCCGACCACCTTCGCCCCTACCCCAACATCAAACGAATCCAAGTCCTACCCTTCCACAAAATGGGGGAGCATAAATGGGAAGCTTTAGGGCTAGGCTACAAATTGCACCAAACCCAACCACCAACAGAAAAATCCCTACAAAGCACCCGAAAAACCCTCCTAAACGCCGACTAAGCCACCATCCCCAAAACTAACCCATAAATTTTTTCAACTTTTTTCAAAAAAAGCTTGCTTTTTCTGCCCGAATGTATTATAATAGCTTTTGTGGTTTGAAACGGGTGTGCATAGCTCAGCTGGACAGAGCGTCTGACTACGGATCAGAAGGTCTGGGGTTCAAATCCTCATGCACACGGTAAACAAAACCCCTTGAAATCAACATTCAAGGGGTTTTATATTTCCAAATATTTACTGGGAAATCAGTTAATTGGGTTCTATTTGGGTTCTATGGGGTCATTTGCCTTACGAGCCGTGATTAACTCATCCATAATGCGCCCAAAACTGCACAACGCAGAAATAGCAGTGGTGTAAACAGCGAAATTACAAATTCATAAATCTGAGGAGGATGTTTATCAAGAAAGTTATATACATAGACCACGGCAACCGACTTATCAAGTCATCCAACCAGTGATAACATAGCTGTTACCCACGATTGTTGTTTTTGTCATGTTTGTTTTCCTCCTTGGAGTTGTATTGTTTTTGTACCCAGTGGCTGCCTTTGTTTGGGGGGTACAGATTAATAATATACAAATGAAGAGCGACAATATCTGATTTTAGTGATTTTGGCTGGTTTTGAGATAATCTTATGTAGCCTAGGGACATATAAAATTTTACAATTTGCCTCATGGGGCAATTTTAACTTGTGAAAATGTTTGGGGTATGGTATAATTACAAATTATCTCGTGTGTGTATGGGGAATCGTGTACCGAATAGTATAATGTATGTTATGACATAATGCTCAACTTAAATACTTGAACTTGATTCATATTAATGAGGTGTAACATGTTAATAGTAGAAAATTTATCACTGCACTTTGGTGGCAGGAAATTGTTTGATGGTATAAACTTGAAGTTTTCACCTGGGCATTGTTATGGAGTTATAGGTGCAAACGGTGCAGGTAAATCAACATTTTTGAAAATATTAAGCGGCGAGCTTGAACCGAGCAGTGGTGAAGTGTTTCTTGAAAAAGACCGCCGTATGTCCGTTCTGAAGCAAGACCACTATATTTATGACGAATTTAATGTGATAGATACAGTAATGATGGGCAACTCACGCCTATATGAAATAATGAAAGAAAAGGATGCGCTTTACCAAAAGCCTGATTTTGATGACGCTGATGGACTGAAAGCGGCAGAGCTTGAAGCTGAGTTTTCGGCACTGAACGGATGGGAGGCTGAAAGTGAAGCCGCTAAACTTTTGCAATCACTTTCTATAACCGAAGACAAGCACTTTTTTATGATGAGCGACCTTGATGGGCGTGATAAAGTTCGTGTATACCTGGCTCAGGCGCTTTTTGGAAACCCTGACGTTCTTGTCCTTGACGAGCCTACCAACGACCTGGACATCAAAAGCATTACTTGGCTTGAAGAGTTTCTTATTAACTATGAAGGCGTTGTAATTGTCGTGTCCCATGATAGGCATTTTTTGAATAATGTTTGCAGTTATATAGCCGACGTAGACTTTGGTTCAATTAAGCTTTACACTGGCAATTACGATTTTTGGTATCAATCTTCACAACTTATGCTTGCTTTAACTCGTGACCAAAACCGCAAAAAGGAAGAAAGAATTCAAGAATTGCAAAACTTTATACAGCGATTTTCGGCAAATGCGTCAAAATCCCGCCAAGCAACCAGCCGTAAAAAACTTCTCGATAAGATTGTTTTGGAGGACATTCAACCTTCCAACCGCCGCTATCCTTTCATTCATTTCAAGCCTGAACGCGAGGCAGGCAATGACATTTTGATGATTGAAAATTTATCAAAAGTGGTCAGCGGCATCGAACTTTTTAAGGATTTTAGCCTTATTGTTGAAAAAGGCGAAAAGATTGCTTTCACAGGCAACGAACATGCCATAAGTGCCCTTTTTCAAATATTAGTAGGTGAGGAGCAGCCAGACAGTGGCAACTACAAATACGGTATCACTATCACAAAAGAGTATTTCCCCAAAGACAACACACCCTTTTTCGAGAATTGCAATCTTAGCATTGCGGATTGGTTGCGCCGATATTCCAAAGACGACTCCGAAAACTATATCAGGAGCTTTTTGGGTAAAATGCTATTCTCGGGGGAAGAAGCACTTAAAAGTGCCAGTGTGCTTTCAGGGGGCGAGAAAGTGCGGTGCATGTTTTCAAAAATGATGATGACCCCTGCAAATTTCCTTATCCTCGACCAGCCAACAAACCACTTAGACCTTGAAACAATAACGGCTTTAAGCAATGCACTTTCGGACTTCTCGGGCAATATTTTGTTTACCACCCATGACAGAGAGCTTATTCAAACTGTAGCTGATAGGGTTATAGAGATGTAACATAATCAAGGGGGATTGACATGGCAAAATTAAACCCCGCAATTAGTGCTATAACATAGGAATTGAGCCGTAACACACAAGAATAGCACACGATAGCAAAAACCCCCTCAAACGAGGGGGTTTTTCTTTAGTATGAGCAGAACCCCGAAAGGTCGCTGTTTTTACATTATGAAATTAAGCCCGTAAACCATTATCATGCCAGGCGCGCCTAGAAGCCCTACGACGGCAAGGGTCAGCAGGTTTATGCCTGGCAGGGCAACTGTTGCACCCATGGCGGCAACCCCTGCGTTTATGCCGAAAATGGCAACGCCGCCAACGGCTCCTTTGGCGATAATGTTTAGTGCCTTGCCCAGTTTGTTGGCTGCGATTAAAATGCCGATTATAAGTAGTGATGCAATGACGACCCAGATGAGCATGGGTTCGCTTATGTTTTGGAAAATGTTCATAATCTTACCCCCTAAAATATGGCAGACACCAAGCCCTTGTCCTTGCACATGCGCAGATACACTTTGTAGCGCATGTTTACGGCGTTAAGCTCGTATATAAAGCTGTCAATTAAATCGGGGTCGTCCACTGCGTCTAGGCTTCTATGGATTGTATCCAAATCTTTTTTGAGTTTTTCTAAAGTTGCCAGAATAAAAACGTCCTCATTGCTTAACCTGTTTTGGTTGCGGCGGCGAAAAGAACCCTTGTCCGCTTTTTGCCCGCCCTCAAAGTTATATACATCAGCACTCATAATTTCCCTCCTATGATGTAATAGTATTACTTACTACATCATAGTCAGAAATTACCAATTTTATTCCTTGTTTTTGAATTTGGAGCTTATGTTGACGTAAATCCCTCCGCTAATGAGAATAACTATAAACAATATCCAAGAAACAAGTATAAACACTGAAGGGTAAAAATTCAACAAAATAGGTAAACAAGCAACCAACAAAATGGCAGATGCCAAAACAAGCATATTGCCCATAAATTTGCCTAAAGCCAATATGTTCCATTTAGATTTTTCTTTTTCGGACATGGTGTTGTATCCCCCCATAAGGGAATGACCTTTGCCAATGCGCCAAAGAAGCCCAAAGGGTAGGCATACAGCAATACCTATAAAATTGGTCAAAATCATTGCAACTGTTTCACCCATGATTACAATCTACCTTTGGTCTTAAAATCAAACCTTTTCTCCTCGCCATTTAACAGCCATTTGACGTTTTTGCGATGTTGGAAAAGTCCCAAAGCGGCAAAAGTCCAGGCGAAAATCACGATGGGCAGATAATCCCAGTAGAAGAAGGAGTTAACCGCGCCAAAGGCGATAAAGCCAGTAATAGAAGCAAGGGATATAAGGCGGGTGAGGATGACAATAACCAACGCCATGCCGAGTATGATGGCAAGGACGATAGGGTCAAACATAATCAGCAAGCCAATGGCAGAAGCCACCCCTTTGCCCCCCTTAAATTTAAGGTAGAAGGGGAAATTGTGCCCAAGAACCACGCCAAAGCCTAAAAGCAAGCCAGGGAAATACTGCATGTCTGAAATGCTCCAAATATCCCCGTCAAAGAGGATTGCGTTAAGGATAATTACAGGGATGATGACTTTTACAATGTCAAAAACAAGCACCACAATGCCCGCCTTAAAGCCCATGACGCGGTAAACATTGGTTGTTCCTGCGTTTCCGCTGCCATGTTCCCGAATGTCAATTTTCCCAAAAATTTTGCCTACAAAATAGGCTGACTGCAACATTCCAAAGGGGTATCCCACCACTAAAAACAGCAAATACGCCCACCAAGGAAACTCAAACCACTCTGCCATAAAAATCACTCCTTATTTCTTGTTATTATCTCTATTGCGCACTATAAAATGTATTGGCGTTCCTTTAAAGCCGAAGTTATCCCGCACTTGATTTTCTATATACCGTCTATATGAAAAATGCAAAAGCTCTGGATTGTTTACAAAAAGTATGAATGTAGGCGGCTTTATTGACACTTGGGTTATATAGTAAATTTTCAGACCAACGCCCTTTACTGATGGCGGCTGATTTCTCGCCATTGCTTCAATCAGAACTTCGTTTAACACCCCTGTTTGCACCCGCAGGCAGGCATTTTCATGGACGGATACAATTTCATCAAACAAATTGCTGACCCGCTGACCTGTTAGGGCAGAAATGTACATCCTTGGGGCATAGTGAAGATATTTCAGCTCATCATCAAGCCTTGCATTGTATTTCGCCATGGTTTTATTGTCTTTTTCCACTGCGTCCCACTTGTTTGTCACCACAATACACGCCTTGCCGTTTTCGTGGGCTATGCCCGCTATTTTGGTATCTTGGTCGGTTATGCCCTCTTCTGCCGATATAACGATGACGGCAACGTCACAACGCTCCACAGCGGCAACAGCACGGATAAGGCTGAATTTTTCAATATCTTCCTTAATTTTGCTGCGCCTGCGGATGCCTGCCGTGTCGATAAACATGAACTTTTGCCCGTCTTTTTCGTAGAAGGTGTCCACCGCGTCGCGGGTTGTGCCTGCCACATCAGACACAATCACCCGCTCTTCCCCTAAAATTCTGTTGATGATGGAGGACTTGCCCACATTGGGCTTGCCAATAATTGCCACTTTGATAATGTCGTCAGGGTCCTCCCCCTCCTCTGCGGGGAAATGGTCACATACAATGTCCAGCATATCTCCAAGCCCTAGCATATTTGCGGCAGAAATTGGCACAGGGTCGCCAAGACCCAATGAATAAAATTCATATGCTAAGGTTTCCTGTTTAATGTCGTCCATTTTGTTTACAGCCAGAACCACAGGCTTGCCAGAACGGCGCAGGATGTTGGCGGCATCAATATCCCCATCTGTCATCCCTGCCTTGCCATCCACCACAAAAAGCACCACATCTGCCGTTTCTATGGCTATTTGGGCTTGGTTGCGAATGTGACGAACCATGTCGTCCTCGCTTTCCATGTCAAGCCCCCCTGTGTCCACAAGCAAAAAGTTGTGTCGTTGCCAATTTGCCTGGGCGTAAAGCCTGTCGCGGGTGACCCCTGGGGTGTCCTCTACAATAGACAGGCGAGAGCCTACTATTCTGTTAAAAAGTGTGGATTTGCCCACATTTGGGCGGCCCACAATTGCTACAATTGGTTGCATAATTTATTTTCTCCTTACAATGCTAAACGCATGACTTTTTCACCTTCAACAACCTGTTTGCCAATATATTTAAAGCCATGGGATGTAAATAGCTTTTCGGCGGCTTCATTCCCTTCTCTGCATATTAGGAATACAGAGTCAGCAGACCCTTTAGGGGCAGATTGTATATATTCAATAATTTTTACCATAGATGCCTTGCCAAGCCCTTTCCCTTGCTGCCCAGCGTCAATCATAAAGCTGCCTAGCTCATAAATCGCCTTATCTCCAAAATCTTTGCAGAAGATGTCAAATTCTTCGTGGTCGTTCCCTTCTTCCCTTAACTCATAATAGAGTATTAGGGCATAGCCCACAACTTCCTCATCGTTGTATATGGCGAGGAACATTGGTGGGTGGTCGCCTTCTAAAAGCTCTAGGTAGGCAGTGGCAAAGTCTTTCGCCACTGTGTCCTTGAAGCTCTTTTGGCTGTCTAGGGATTTTAGCTCCCATACTTTTTCGTAATTGTCACTGTCTATTTCGCGTAGTTTTATCATAAAAATCTCCTATATTGCGTTTGTCCGACAAAGGGGGCGGCTGATACCCGCCCCTACGAGTTGTTGTTGCCTTATCAGGGGCTATGAATATCAAATCATTTTATTTATATGACCACAATGGGGGCATTTGGGCCAATCCAAATCATGCTCGCCATCGCAATTTGTGCAGATGATTTTTGTAATACTGTCGTAGGTTTTAGGTGTTTTAGGATTTTGCATAATCTTGTTTGCTTCCAATATGCCTTGTCGCACTGCAAGCTTAATAATCCAATAAAGAAGTATAAAGGTTGGCACACCGATGAATACAATCAAGAATAGAACGGTTTCCACATTAATCCCTCCTTAGGTTGTTGTTACCTTATCAAGGCTTCTGCTAGGGCTTGTCCTGTGCAATCTACTGGGATAACTGGTCTGCCTAGCTGTTTCGACATTTCTTCAAGAGTTATGTCATCCAAAAATATATCTTCCTCAGCTTTTAGGGCAGTTTTAGGGATGAGTACCACCTCCCCAAGGTCGCGCCCCTCCAGTTGCTTGATAATATCTCCCCCAGTCAAAAGCCCTGCAACGGTAATATATTCGCCATAAAAATGGTTTTCAATTGCCACCACATCAACATCAAGCCCTTTTAGCAAATCCTGCATAAAAGGGGCAGAAGCTTTTCCCGTCACCAAAGTGACCTTCCTTGTGCGGTCAGGCTTAACAAACTCATCTGCAAAGGCAGTCATCATGCCCACACCGTTGTCAATTTGGGGGAAATCCTCATATTCTTCTACACCAGGCAAATCCACCTCTGCTTTAAGATAAAACTCATCTGCCGCAAATACGAATCTTGTGCCTTTTTCTGCCAACAGCTTTTTTTGCCACTTATCCACTTTTTCAATAACTTCCAAACAATCCCCGCGGGTGAAAGGTTCTAAATGGGCAAGCCCCTGCCTGTGCTTGGTAATGCCCACAGGCACAATAGACAGGGAACAGCCGCCCCCTTCTGGAATATACTTTGCCAAATCGCCAATGGTCTTGTCCAATTGCGCGCCATCGTTATAACCCTTACAGAGAACGATTTGCAAGGCAAGGGTTATGCCCCCCTCTGTTAGCTTACCAAGAAAATCCAGGCTTGCCCCTGCCCGCTTGTTACCCATCATTTTAACCCGCAATTCTGGGTCGGTGGCGTGTATGCTAATGTTTACAGGGCTGATGCGGTGGCGGATAATCCTGTCAATGTCTTTTTCGTTCATATTTGTAAGGGTGATGTAGTTGCCATGGAGGAATGACAGGCGATAATCGTCATCTTTAACATACAGTGTAGGGCGCATACCCTTCGGGTTTTGGTCAATGAAGCAAAAGACGCAATTATTGCCGCAGTTGCGCATTTTGTCCATCATGCCCTCAAAAATTAAACCAAGTTCCTCGTCCTCGTCTTTATCAAGCTCCAAAAGCCACTGCTCTCCAGTGGTTTTTTCTATTAAAATATCAAGCTCTTCATCCATAACCGCAAGATGATAGTCAAAAATGTCTACAATTTCGCGGCCGCCTATGGAGATTAGGGCATCACCAACCTCAATGCCCATTTCTTCAGCTATGGAGCCTGGCTCAACGCCAATTATTATTTTTTTCATAAGGAAATCATCCCCGCCATACTTCCCCGAGCCAGCCCATCCCGTCTATGGGAGAAAAACAGCTCGGAATTTTCATAGGTGCAAAGTCCGATGGTTTCGATGTTTTCAGGCTTTAAGCCTGCCAAAATAAGGCTTTCGCGACATATCTGCCACAGGTCTATGTGAAACTTGCTACCTGCACCTTCACTATTATACACGAAACGACTTGAAAATGGAAGGGTATTTTTGAAATTATCTGCAACATCAGCATCAACCTGGAAATTTTTAACAGAAATGGAAGGACCAATGCCTGCTAAAGTGTCCGCAGGGTCGCAGCCAAAGCGGCTGACCATGGCTTCCACCATCTTCCCTGCCATATTGTTTGCACAGCCCCTCCAACCTGCATGGGCATTGCCGATAACCTGTTTTACAGGGTCGTAAAAGAACAAGGGAACACAGTCAGCAAAATACGTTGTCAACACAACATCTTTACAATTGGTGATTAGCCCATCAACATCTTTAAGCTCCCCTGTGTTTTCGTCTACAATGGCGATGTTTGTGCCGTGGGTTTGCTGGCTAAAAACCAAGCTCCGCAGTTTAAAGCCCATGGCATCACATAAAATATTATAATTTTGCCTTATATTTTCAGGGTCATCCCCTGTTTTGCCGCTTAAATTCATGCTCTCAAAAACTCCAGGGGACACTCCCCCTTTGCGGGTGGATATGCAGTTTGTCGCCCCTGCAATTAAAATACGTTCAAATGCGAAAATTTGTAGTTTATTTTCCATAAATTCCTCCATAGATGTTTCCGAGTTTTGTTTTGACAAATTATACCCTAAATTGTATAATAGGGCAAGGGGGTTGTTAGATGCTTGATGTACTTTTGGACGTGCTTTTGCTTGTTTTGCCGTTTTTAAGTTTTATATCGGTTGCCGTTACGGTGGTTGCTTGGGTTAGGAAGCGACGGGACGGCTTGCTTTTGGTTGATGCGGGGGTTATGGTGTATTTTTCCGTAATCACCCCTGATGTGGCGGGTTTTTTCTGGGTTTTGTTGATTGTGGTTTTGTCTAGTGTTTATAATATTGCGGTCACTATTATTAATATATTCGAGGAAGCCCCTGACGACCCGCCAAAAACCTTTGGGCTTACCTCAGCTTTGCTGATGGTTGTTCAAGGGGCTGTTCTTACGGTGGTGATACTGTCCGTCACTCTTTTTGGGGTGGCAGACGAGGCTTTTTTGTATAATGCAATAACCCCGCCAGAGGTTCTGGAGGGGTATCTTGATTGGTTTTACACACGGACGAACAATATTGCTGTAGGCATGACTGTGATTTATGGTTTTAACTTGCTGTTGATTTTGATTTTGCGAATATCCAAAGGCTTCACAAAGATTTTTGTTGTCCAGTCTATCCTTAGTTTTGCGGCTGTTATTCTTGTGTTTTTTATTGAGACAGATGACGGGGCGTGGGCATTGGAGCGGGTGCGGGAGGATTTGGCGGCGTTGGAAAGCGGCGAAATCCAACCTAGGGTGTTGGTTTTTGGGATGAGCTGGAACAATGAGGGCGACTTCCGCCTGCACCCTGGGGAGTTTACTGCCCTGCACTTTTGGGGGGTGCGGGATTTGGACGTGGAGGGGCAACATCTGCTCTTTGCCCGTTCTATGCCCCACCCAGAGGACATTCGGCAGATGATGCAGGGGGAAGAATATCAATTACATCAAATTGACCCTGAAATAAGGTTTATTCTTGTGACCCACACCCCGCGCCTTGGGGTTGTTCTTGAGATAATCCCTATAAATGACCCTGAAATCATAAATCAGACCTTGCAAGGGGGCGGCTAATACCCGCCCCTACGCAGTGTTGAGCCGTCGTGGCGTTCTAGGTGTATATGGCTTGAAGCAGACGAATATGTTCCTCTGCCCCATAAATCGCCAGAAAGCCAATCGGAATATGGTGCGCCTGGTCCGCTTATGTACGTAATAACAAGCTCCAAAGCAAAACCTTCGCTGTGTTCCGAAACCTGCACATTACCAGAAAGACTCATGTCACCGAAAGAGTGTTCCCATGTTCCGTCCTCATAAATTGAAAGGGAAAGCGCCCCGTCCTCAGTTGTCCAAACCCCAGTCAAGCTCTGTAAAATTCTATAATACCCAACTTCTGCTTCATCTTCCCTTGGTAATAGTCCGCATCCGACAAAGGTGGCGGCAACCAAGCATAATATTGCGACGAGCTTTAATCTTTTCATTTTAGTTCTCCTTATATTGTTGTTTTGTGGAAAATATATCTATATGCCGATAGCGTTTTTAAGACGGGTTGTTGCGTCGATAACGGGCTCAATTGACTTGTTCATGTTGATGTTGTTCATAAGCTCTGCGGCGAAAGGTGACATGTCCACATGGTTAAACCAGGGCTTTTCGGGGGCATCTTCTGGCACATGGGTCAGGTTTGTGGTGTAAAGGCGGGTTAGCAGCCCTTGGTCGTGAAGCTCCCCAAAAACACCAATGCCGCGGGTGAACATGCCAAATGTAGCAGCAACAAACACCTTGTTGGCGTTTCTGCGCTTTAACTCCCTAACAATTTCTGCCATGCTTTCCCCTGTGCCTATCATGTCGTCGATGATGATGACGTTTTTGCCCTCTACGTCCTTACCTAAATATTCATGCTGAACAATGGGGTTTCTGCCAGACTCCACACGGCTGTAATCTCTGCGTTTGTAGAACATACCAACATCCGTTCTCATAACGGTGGAGTAGTAAATTGCCCTTTCCATCCCTCCAACGTCAGGGCTGATGATAAGGAGATTATCCCTGTCTGCCATAACATCAGGTTCATCCGCTATAAAGTTTTTAACAATTTCATATGTTGCGTAGATATTTTCAAAGCTCATTACGCTGACGGCGTTTTGCACCGCGGCATTGTGGGCATCAAAGGTTATAATATCCCTAACGCCCATGTTTTCAAGCTCTTGCAATATCATGGAGCAATCTAGGGATTCGCGGCCTTTCCGCTTATCTTGGCGGCTGGCGTAAAGCATGGGCATAACCACATTAACTCTTGCCGCCTTGCCGCCTATTGCAGATATGACTCGCTTTATGTCTTGATAATGCTCGTCAGGGCTCATGCGGTTGTCGTAGCCGTAGAGCTTGTAGGTTTGGCTATAATTCCCTGTGTCACTGATGATGAAAATGTCCTTGCCGCGAACGCTGTCGTTTATCAGCACCTTGCCTTCGCCGTTGGCAAAACGGATTTCGTCAATGTCAATCAAAAATGTGTCTGGGGTTAGCATCCCTGCCGCCTTGCGCAGACGGCGGATGTTATCATCTATTTTTTTGCCAAAATCTCGGCAGTTGCTCATGGCTATGATGCCTAAATCTCCTGCAAAATCAATTTCAATGCCGTTGAACATGTATTTATGTGCCATTTTTATTTCCTCCTTGGTTTTAATATGATAATATTGATTTTGTATCCATACCCTTCAAAGCTTCTCTTCCCCCTAAGCCTTCAAGCTCAATTAAAAACAAATTGCAGACAACCTCTCCCCCCAGACCTGCCACAATGTCGCAAATGCATTTTGCCGTGCCGCCCGTGGCAAGCAAGTCATCTATTAGGACAATTTTCTGCCCCTTCTCAATAGCATCTGTGTGGATTTCGATAATGTCTGTGCCGTATTCTAAGGCATATTCCCCAGAGGTTACATGCCCTGGCAACTTGCCTTTTTTGCGGGCAGGCACAAAGCCCTTGCCAAGCTTAACCGCCAAAGGCACGCCAAAGATAAACCCGCGGGATTCAGGGGCGACGATAAGGTCAAAGTCAAGCCCTTTTAGAGCTTCCTCCATTTTGTCCATGGCGTAGGCAAGGGCTTTCGGGTCTTTTAGCAATGTGGTAATATCCCTAAACATTATGCCCTTTGCGGGATAGTCTGGGAAGGTTCGGATTATTGATTTTAAGTCCATCTGGTCATCTCCTTTATCTGTGTGCTAAGGGGTTTCAAAAATTGAAAATCCATTAAAGGGGTAGAATTCCGTTTCCCATTCGGCAACAATAAAACTGCGTTCCCGCCCCCTTTGGTCTATAAACCAAATGTAGGAATTTCCTGGAGGGTAGGCAAGTTGCAAGGCAACAAGTTCCCCTGGCTCTATATCCCTTGGCTCTTCTATTCTCAAAACAGAATTGGCAGAGCGCATTTGCCTAAAGTCCATCATTGGTTGGTTTGCGAAAACTTCCCCATCATCCGTTACTTGAAGGTGAAAGATGTGGTCTGGGCGTGGCGGGGTTTCCCAGGTGAAAACCTCAGAGTTTATGGGGTTTTCAACAACAGTAAAATGTCGCTCATCACCCCTCTGGTCTGTTATAACATAGATGCTTGGCTCCCAATCAATATCCCAGTTAGCGACCCAACCCCCTTCTGGGCGGGTGATTGGTACAATTTCCCCTGTTACCCCTTCATGTGTAATGGGCTGGTTAGCAGAAAAAGCCCAATGACCTTCCTGAGTTTGAAAGATGGTTAACCGCAGGGAATGGTCAGCAGAAACGCTGATTTCAGAGATACTTGGCTCGTATGATAAAACAAAGTAACGCCTTGCACCCCATTTGTCTTGTAGGCTGATGCCGTAGGTGTGAAGGTCAAAATCAGCATAAAGCCGTATAACCGTACCTACCCTCACCTCTTGCAAATCAGTGGCAATAGGCATAGAGTGAACAATAACATCCCCCTCAAGCCTTAAAAATTCAAAATTATAAAAAGGCTGGTTGGCGTAGAGTTCAAAGCTGGTTTCTCCCCACATACCCATTGGGGTCATCATGCCTATTGTATTATCGTTTGTAAATCTACTAGGGAAGCTCCGCCATCTGGGGGCTACAAACACTTGCAAAGGCTCATAAGGCACAATGTCCTCTGTTATCTCCCAAAGGTGGAAACGCTGGTCACTTCCATCTGGGTATGCCATGCTTTCTTGCATGGCAAAGTATCGAGTGTACCCATTTAGGTCGGTGAAGGTAATGCCGCTTATGGGCAATGTGCCTGCCCCTATATAGTTTTGGATGATAAAGCCATCCCCTGCGGGCAAAAGAGGGGTTTCTCCCCGCCTATCCATTGGGGTCCATGTGATGCGCTCCTGCTCTTCATCCCAGTGGTTCACCATATTAAAAACAGCAAGATGGGAAAGGGGTTGGTTTGCCCAAATGGCAATGTTTGGGGCTTCTGCCCAGTTGCTGTATTCAAAATAGCGGCGGCTTGGGAAGTTTAGCCCATAATCGAGGGCGATTTCTAGGGTTAGGGTTTCGGGATATTCGGTTTCTTCGTAGGTGTAGTCCTCTTGGTTTGTGTATTCTTCGCCATTGCAGGCAGTGAGGAATAGGCAGAACAAAGCTACTAGGGTTAGTAGAGATGGTTTTTTCATATTGTCCTCCTTTTGCGTTGATACTGTAGGGGCGCATATTATGCGCCCATTGCTCGATAAACGTATTTTTATGAATGGCACGTTTGTCCGATAGCGGGCGCATAATATGCGCCCCTACGCAGTCATAGTAATATCATACTAGGTTTGGGTGTTTAAAATCCAAAATAACAAGCTGCAGGCTGCTGTTGCCCTGCCATGTGTTTATCCGCAGGTTATAGGCAATGTCCAATTTGATGGTCATGTTTTTCAACCGTCCTGCGGTAAAGGCTTTCGCCACATCTTCTCTATAGTTATTTTCCAAATGCTCTGCAAATTTACTAACGCCTTTAAAGGCAATTGCGGTGATTTTTCGCCCCGTGTCGCTTCTAAAGGTAAAGCGCAAGGTTTCTCCGCTTTTGCCGATAACTTCGGCGCGTTCTGTTACCACTGCATAACTAAAAAACACAGGTTCTTTGTTGGCTTTGCCGAAAGGGGTCAGCAAATCTAGGCTCTGGGCAAGGTCGAAGGTGGCTTCTTCTAAGGTTAGCTCCATATCCCCATACAAAATAGGTGTGAAATCCTCTGCTGTAAGGCGGCTTTGGGCGTTAAGCCGCTTGCGAAGCTCATCAACCTTGCCAATTTCCATGGTTGCCCCTGCCGCCATGGGATGCCCTCCAAACCGCAGAAACAAATCTTTATTGGCAGACATCGCCTCAAAAACATTATAAAACTCAATAGAACGGGCAGAGCCTTTGGCAACCTCCCCTGCTTTTGTGAAAACAATGGCGGGATGGTGGGTAGCTTCCTTCACCCGCCCTGCTACAATGCCTGCTATGCTTTCATGGATGCCTTCGTGGTAGATAACCAAAATGTCATCCAAAGGCTCTTGCAGGCTTTCAATAATCTCATCAACAAAACGTCCTGTCATCTCTTTGCGCTCTTCGTTTAGGTCTATAAGCCTTTGGGCAAGCTCTGCGGCTTTGTCCTTGTCATCTGTCAAAAATAATTCGACAGCAAGGGCGGCACTATCAAGGCGGCCGCTTGCGTTAATGCAAGGCCCTAGAATAAAGCCCATTGCAAAATCATCAATATCATTATACTCCAAATTTCGCCTTTTGACAAGGGTGTCAAGCCCTAAATTTGTTGTGCCATTTTTTGTTAGCAGGCGCAAGCCGTTTTTAGCTATGATGCGGTTTTCTGAAATCAGGTCAACCACATCACAAAAAGCTGCCATAGCGGCGAAAATCAGCATTTCTTCCGTGGCAACTCCTAGATGCAGGGCTAGTTTGTAACAAAGCCCTGCGGCACTCATCTCCTTAAAGGGATATGGGCAGGCGGATTGCTTGGGGTTGATGATGGCATGAGCGGCAGGCAGAACCTCATAGCCCGCGTCATCAAATTGCGGGTTGTGATGGTCGATTATAATTACTGTTAAGCCAAGTTCCACAGCTTGGGCGACCTCTGCAATGCTGGCTATGCCATTATCCACGGCTATAAGGACTTTAAAATCCTGCGCCAAAGCTTCCACGGCGGGGATGTTAAGCCCATAGCCCTCACGCTCACGGTGGGGTATGTAGTAGTCAACATTTGCCCCAAGGGCAGTTAGCCCTTTCATTAAAATAACAGTGGAGGACACACCATCCACGTCATAATCGCCATATATGCAGATTTTATCACCGTTTGTTATGGCTTGGTTAATGATATTAACGCCATCACTAACCCCAGCCATATCGCCCATTGGGTGGAGATAGTCAAGAAGGGGGTTAAGATATTTGATTGCGGTGTTTCTGGTCTTAACACCCCTTGTTGCCAAAAGGTTTGCAAGACCTGGGGTGATTTTCAAGGTCTTTGCCATTAAAGCCGTGTCGGCATCATGGTTTTTCAATATCCATTTTTTCATAATTGCACCATTTTCGTTAGGTATCATTTTCTATTCTTGATTTCTGCTCTACTTTATTACCTCGTAAACAAGTGGCGGAATTTCGGGCTTCTCGCCTCCGTAGGTGAAGGCTTCTTCGGCTCTTTTTGCCATCTGCTCATCAGCTGTTCCATAGATGCTTGCTACCTTATCGCCAACTGCCACTTGACTGCCAACGCTCTTATAAAGGGTCATACCACCGCTTTGATTGGCTACCTTGCCAATTGTTTCGCCATCTATAGAAGTTATAAATCCAGTGCTTGACGCAAAAACATCCAGCTTATCTGCTGAAATGCCCTGGGCGACCCCATCAAGGTTGCCCCCTTGGGCTTCAACCATCTCTTTAAATTTGGCAAAGGCTGTGCCATTTTCAAGACAAGTTTTAGATATTTCTCGGGAAATTTCCATATCAACCCCTTTAGACAAGGAGTAGATTTGAGCAGTAAGCTCCACGCTTAAATCCCGTATGTCAGCAGGACCTTTCCCTTGCAACACATCAATAGCCTCCATCACCTCAAGCCCAGTGCCAACAGCCCTGCCAAGGGGGGCATCCATAGCGGTCAGCACCGCCGCCATGCCCCTGCCGCAGTCTTTGCCAATGTCTACCATAATTTGGGCAAGATGCCTGGCGTCTTCTAAAGTTTTCATAAACGCCCCACTGCCCACCTTTACATCAAGGACGATATTCTGCGCCCCTGCCGCAATTTTCTTGCTCATCACACTTGCGGCGATAAGGGCGGGGCTGTCTACAGTGGCGGTTTTATCCCGTAGGGCATAGATGGTTTTATCAGCAGGGGCAAGGTTTGCGGTTTGGCTCGCGATAAACACGCCAACGCGGCTCAAAATCCTCATTAATTCCTCATTTGGCAAGTCCACCTTAAAGCCAGGTATTGCCTCAAGCTTGTCAATAGTTCCTCCAGTGTGCCCAAGGGAACGTCCAGACATTTTAGCCATAGAAACCCCCAAACTAGCGCACATTGGGGCGATGGTAAGGGTTAGCTTATCCCCAACCCCTCCTGTCGAGTGCTTGTCTGCAACAACCCCGCCAAAGCCCTCAAAATCAAGAACATCCCCCGAATTTGCCATGGCAAGGGTAAGGGCTGTGGTTTCCTCCCTGGTGAAGCCCTTTAGGCAAATGGCCATCAGCAAAGCCCCCATCTGCCCCTCGCTTACCCTGCCGTCAGAAAACCCCGCCACAACAAAATCAATCTGCTGGGGGCTAAGAGCCTCGCCTTCTTTTTTAGCCTGTATAATCTCAAATATGCTCATAAATACTCTCCAAATTGTTTTAGTCACTATAATTATATCCCCAACAAGCAAATTCGTCAAGGTGATAATTTTCTGTTGACATTGGGGTGTTTGTTTGGTATAATAGAAATAACAAAAGAAGGTCTGCAGGAACAGACCTTCCTACGCACAAGTCGACAGGCTTTGCAACTATTAGTTTAAAATTTCAAACAAACGCGTTGCTAGTCTCTGTCAGGAGGGCGGCGTTTGTTTTTCTTCTTATCATCTATGTAATCAGCGAGTGTGACAAACGCCACAACGCCAAGAAATATTAGATTAAGAAAATCACAAATCCACATAGGCTAACCCCCTTTCTATGAGGGTGTCAAAGCCTGCCTCCAAGTGCGTTATTATATTTTACACAAAATCCCCAAAAGTCAAGAAATTTAAATATTCTATTGACAATCTGCCCCACACATGCTATAATTTTATTATACCAAAAGCAACAAAAAGAGAGGATGCGTCAACATCCCCTCTATCGCACAAGTCAACAGGCTTTGCGTTCATTGATTAAAAAATCTTAATAACAAACGCCGCTAATCCTGCTTGGGAGGGCGGCGTTTGTTTTTCTTCTTTCCGTCTATGTACTCCAAAAGCGTGACCAACGCCACAACTCCTAAAAACAACAGATTAAGAAAAT
>WQSI01000001.1 GCA_009787945.1 Defluviitaleaceae bacterium | reverse complement strand
AATAACAATTACATTGGGCTGAACATCTGTGCGGTTTTGCACCCTTGGGGTGTTGGCTAAAAACACCTCTGCTTCTGTGGCAAACTCTGCCATTCGGGCATTATGCGCCTGTTGGTAAAGTATGGATGTGTGAAAACCCATAATAAGCCCAGTTTCGCTGTATAAAACCGTTTGAGAGCCGCTTCCCCGCGGCATACCAAGCCCTGCCATAATAGGGGCAGAGGTGGCAGAAAAGAAATATACCACAAAAAACACTGCAAACGCGCCCCCTGCCGCAATGCCCCGCAATTTTATGGGCATCTTGAAGCGAAGAAACCACAGAGGAGCATGGGTTAAAGCTATAAGAAAAACCTGTAAAAGCAGGGTTCTTTCAATGGTTATGGCAGAAAGGTCAGCAGCACCTACCGCTTCTCCAACCAACAAAAAGTCCGTTGGCACAAGAACCTGCCCAATTAGCATTATTTTGAAATGGTTTACAATAAAACCAATGCCTAAAAGGAGGGACACAATAAAATACGCCCAAAACACCGAGCCTGTAGCGGCAAACAGCACCACAGACGCTAAATATATAAATAAAATGGACGCAAAAACCACTCCGCCTGCCAAAAAGGTTGGCGAAACAGGGTTTAGCCCCTCCAACAAGAAAAACGCCAAAACAGGGAATAGCAATGCATAAACCCTTAAAGCCCATTGAATCTGTGGTTTTTCTGTAAAATCCTTAAAAGAACTTTTGTTGTTACCAACGAATATCTTCCTCAAAATTTACTTTCCTTCCAACCAACGTCTTGTCTTTATGACAATTATATACCTACCCTTTTACTCCGTCAAGTGTTTTGTGGAAATAAATTAACCCTTGCCTATTTTCTGGTGGCAAGGGCTATATTTCGTTATTTAAATTTCAATTTGTCAACCATATCCGTGCGCTCCCATGGCAAATCCAGGTCATCCCTGCCAAAATGCCCATAGGCGGCGGTTTTGCTATAAATTGGGCGTTGCAAGCCTAAATGGTCTATGATGGCTTTCGGGCGCAGGTCAAAATGCTTGTGAACCAGTGCCAAAATCTCCTCATCTGGCATGATGCCCGTTCCAAAGGTGTTGATAACCAAAGAAACAGGCTTTGCCACACCAATTGCATATGCAATTTGCAGCTCGCAAGAACGGGCAAGCCCTGCCGCAACAATGTTTTTCGCAACATATCGGGCGGCATAAGCTCCAGAACGGTCAACCTTTGTTGGGTCTTTGCCAGAAAACGCGCCGCCGCCATGGCGGGCAAACCCACCATAGGTATCAACGATAATTTTGCGCCCAGTAAGCCCTACATCACCTTTAGGGCCGCCAATAACAAAACGCCCAGTTGGATTTATAAAAAACTGGGTGTCACCATCAACCAAATCTGACGGAATAATCTTATCTATAATAAGTTCTCTTAAATCCTTAACAATTTGCTCTTGGGTTATTTCTGGGGCGTGCTGAGCAGATAAAACCACGGCTTCCACACGCTTAGGTCGGCCGTCCTCACCATATTCCAAGGTAACTTGCGCCTTGCCATCAGGGCGCAAATATGGAATTTCCCCTGCAGAGCGGGCTTCGTCCAAACGACGGACAAGCCCATGGGATAGATGTATCGCCAAAGGCATAAAGGTGGAGGTTTCATCACAAGCGTAACCAAACATCATGCCTTGGTCGCCTGCCCCCAAATCTGCCGTGGCATCCCCTTCCCGCACCTCCAGGGCAACGTCCACACCCTGGGCAATGTCTGGAGATTGCCCTTTAAGCCCAGTGATAACCGAGCATGAATCAAAGTCAAAACCATATTTGGCACGGGTGTACCCAATGTCTTTTACGGTTTTGCGCACAACCTCTTCCACATCCACATAACAGCTTGTGGTTATCTCTCCCGTTACAAAAACAAGACCTGTGGTTGCCATGGTTTCGCAAGCCACCCGCGCCCCTGGGTCCTGAGCCAAAATGGCATCCAAAACCGCGTCAGAAATTTGGTCACACATTTTGTCTGGATGCCCGCGGGTTACTGATTCTGATGTGAATAGTTTTTTCATTTGTATCTCCTCTTGAAATTAAACTGTGATGTATCAACTCAATTTTTCCGCCAGTTTTAGAGCTAAGTTATTTGCGGTTATACCCGAACTAGAAACTTTCACTAAAACCAAATCGTCAGCCATTATATGATTTGCGATTTCGTCGATATTATCAAATGCATCTTTTCTTGTTTCATAAAGGACATCTTGGCGATTTGAAGGAAAAGGGGTTGTCGCTATAATCTTCGCGGCTTCGTGTACATCTATCCCAGCATAATGCGCCGCCGCCAAGACCCATAAAGTTTGCCTTAATATTCTCCCAAAGCGTGGTATTTACACCTAATATATTATATATAAAACAAAGAACCTTGTCAATAGTCAATTTATGCTATGGTTTTACAAAAGGTAACTATATATAACTTTACACAACACCCCGTAGGGGCGCATATTATGCGCCCGATGTCCGACAAAGGTAATGCTAATGTAGAATACGTTTGTCCAGCAGCGGGCGCATAATATGCGCCCCTACGATGGATGATGATGATGGGGTTGTTGGGTTTATGTAAAGTTGTATATAATTACCTTACAAAAAACTTGATATTTTAATGCAAAAATTTACTAGACTAATTGGTGGGGATATGGTATAATCTTGGCGAGGTGGTTTTGTGCAAAAGATTATGGATAAACTTAATATAAAGTCGTCTGGGGCTGTTAAGGTTATTCTTGCTGTTGCTCTTGCCGCTGTGGTTATTCTTGCTGTTGTTTTTGTGAACGTGCAAAGTGGTGGTGATTCGGTGCTGATTGTGGCGTCAGAAGAGCCGATGACTGGATATATACAGCTGTATCAACAAATGCCCCAGGTTGGGTCGGTTTCGCGGCAAATTGCGGTGTATGTTAGCGGGCATGTGTACAACCCTGATGTGTTCTATTTTTACGAGGGAGCTAGGGTGCGGGATGCAATTGCCGCAGCAGGCGGCATGACGGGATACGCTGACCCAAGGGCGATAAATTTAGCAGACTTCCTTTTTGACACCCAGCATATTGTTGTATTTGGGATGGATGATAATATGCCCCCTGCGGTTTCAAGCAGCAGCGGAGGGCAGAGCAGCAGTTTAATCAACATAAACCGCGCAACAGCTGATGAGTTGATGACTTTAAGCGGCATTGGTTCTGCCCGTGCAGATGCCATCATTAGGCATAGGGAGCAAAGGGGCGGTTTTAATAATATTGAAGAATTAATGAATGTTTCTGGCATTGGTGAGAGTATTTTTGGAAATATACGCGACCAAATTCGTGTAGACTAAAGTAGGGGAGGTGGCTTAACCATGGCAACTAGAATTTTATTAGTTGATGACGAGAAATTGATTGTTAAGGGTATTAAATTTAGTTTGGAGCAAGACGGCATGGAGGTTGTGGTGTGCCATGACGGGGAAGAAGCCTTGGAGATGGCTAAAAATCAAGCTTTTGATTTGATTGTTCTTGATATTATGCTGCCTAAAATGGATGGATTGGAGATTTGCCAGGCTGTGCGGGAGTTTTCTCAAGTGCCGATTATTATGCTTTCTGCCAAGTCTGAGGACATGGATAAGATTATGGGTCTTGAATATGGCGCAGATGATTATTTGACAAAGCCTTTTAATATATTGGAGCTTAAAGCCCGAATGAAGGCGGTTTTGCGCCGTAACACCCGCAAGAAAAAAGAGGTGGCACAATCTCCCGCTAAAAAGATTTTTCAGGCGCGAGAGCTTAGGGTGGACGCTAATTCCCGCCGTGTTGCCATGGATGGAAAAGAAGTAAACCTTACCGCTAAAGAGTTTGATTTGTTGGAGCTTTTAATCGAAAACCCCGATAAAGTTTACAGCCGTGAGGAGCTTTTAAGCACGGTCTGGGGGTACGATTACCCAGGGGATGTGCGCACTGTGGACGTTCATGTGCGCCGTTTGCGGGAGAAAATAGAGGTCGCCCCTAGTGAGCCTAAGTATATTCACACCAAATGGGGCGTGGGGTATTATTTTAAGTAGGAGCATGAAATATGGTTGTTGACAACGCAACAGAAGAAAAACAAACACCAACAGAGCAACGGGATTTGTATGTGCCTTTGCGCCCATCTAAAATTTTTAATGTGGTGCTTGATGGTTTGCGAACCCTGCGCTTCAAGCTGTTTTTGTCGTACATATTAATAAGCGTTGTGCCCCTTATTTTGCTTTGGAGCATCATATCCAGCAGCATCCAAGATGAATTTTTAGAGAGGGATTTGGCAGCGTTGCGAGTTGGGGCAACACAACTTTCCACCACCTTGGCAGCTGTAAATTTCATGCATGACGCAGAGGTGCGGTACACCCACAGGGAAACCTTGATGGATGAAAGCGTCCGCCTGTCAAGCCGCATATTTGTGGCAGATACCATGGCAACAATTATTTTTGACAGCCAGGATTTGGTGGTGGGTAATACCTCTGCTAATTCTAATATACTTGATACAATTGATGGAGAGCATAGCTACAGCCATATAACCGACGAAAACGGCACTATGATAGAATCTGCCGTGTCAATTTTAGATGGGGATAACAATGTGGTGGGGGTTGTAATGTTACGGCGCACAACCACAGAAGCCATGGACATTATGGGTAATATTAATGACCGCACTATATGGCTTTTGGTTGGAATTGGCATTGCCGTTACCGTGGCGGTGCTTATTGTTGCTTCTTGGCTTTTGCGCCCTTTAAGCCGCGTTTTAGCCGCTGTTAAGAGGATTTCTGAAGGGCATTTAAATCAGCGGGTGCAACTTGACGGCAAAGACGAAATTTCTGCCCTTGGGGTTGCCGTTAACAATATGGCGCAAAAATTAGAGCGGGTGGAGCTTACCAGGCAGGAATTTGTTTCCAATGTTTCCCATGAGCTTAAAACCCCATTGTCATCTATAAAAGTCCTTAGTGACTCACTGCTTCACAAAGAAGGTCTGCCCGAAGCCACATACCAAGAATTTTTATGGGATATAAGCACAGAAGTGGACCGTATGACTGATATTATAAATGAATTGTTAGCACTTGTGCGCCTTGATGAGGTGGAATTGCCTTTGAATATTGACACTTTCCCCCTTACAGTTATGCTTGAAGAAACCGTGAAGCGTCTGCGCCCACTTGCCGTTAAAAAGAAGGTGAAAATTGAAACATACAGCCCTGGGGAGATTTATCTTGAAGGGGACGAAATCAAGCTTAGTCTTGCTGTCACCAACTTAATTGAAAACGCCATAAAATACAGCCGAGAGGATGGGGTTGTGAAAGTTACCCTGGAAGTGGACAGCAAAAACGCCTTTATTACAGTGGCAGATAATGGAATAGGCATCAGTGAAGAGGACCAAGAAATGGTTTTCAGCCGTTTTTTCCGCGCTGACAAAGGGCGGGATAGGGAAACTGGCGGAACAGGTCTTGGGCTTGCCATTACCCACAAAACAATTCTGCTTCATAAGGGCAGCATAAAATTGTCAAGTAAAGTAGGGGAGGGCAGCATCTTTACTGCCCGTTTACCCCTTCATAATAAATAAAAAATTAAGTTAGACCTGTGCTTGGGCACGGTCGGAAGGAAAGGCGTGCATAATATGCCAAACAAAACAAAAAAACCTGAGCAAAAACGAAAACGCAATAAGCCCATATGGCTTGTGGGCGTTGCGGTTTTGTTGCTTGCCGTTGGGGTTGCGGCTATAATTGAATTTGTGGGTACAGGCGGCGATGACCCCCCAAGCGACCCACCGCCACCGCCCTATGTGGAGGTAATACATCTCAATTTTTACTTCCCTGTTATTGGTGACGGAGGGGATTGGGAGTACGAAACCCGCCAAATTACCCAAACAAACCAATCCTACACCCTATCCTATGTGGTGAGCAGCCTTTTTTCAGGGCCTGAAAGGCTGGATTTAGAACAAGTCAGCCCCCAATGGCTTTCTGTGGAGCTTATCCACTTTAACCAAGAGGAAGGGGTTGTGAGCCTGTTTTTCCCTGCTTCCTTTGAGGAGATGTCCGCCAGAAGGCGCATTAACCTTATTGTATCAATGGTTTACACCCTCACGGGATTGGATTTTGTTGAAGGACTGCTGTTTTACGTTAACGACGAGCCAATGCTTGACGCTGACGGGGAAATTTTTGGACTGCGCAACCGCGAGAACACAATGCTTGACGTGATTGGACCGCCACCTACGGTTATTGTGCTTTATTTCCCTGATGAGCAGATGGAGTGGCTGGTAAGGGAGCTTCGCAACATAACCTATGACCCCCTTGTTGGCATAGAATCCCGAATTGTTGATGCCTTAATTGAAGGGCCTAGGATGTCTGGTCTTTCTGGGGTTCTACCTCCAGAAACCATGCTGCACAGCCCTGTTGACCGCTCTGGGGATATAGTTTTTGTGGACTTTACATCAGACTTTTTAACAAACTTTACAGGAGGGTCAACAGCAGAGGAAATGATGATTTTCTCCATAGTTAATAGCCTTACAGAAATTGAAGAAAATACCTATGTTCAGATTTTAGTAGATGGGCTTTCCGTCCATTATGACGCTTTCCACATGGATGCTTCCCGCCCTATAGAGCGGGATGAGAGTTTGATTTTTAGAGCGGAATAGAACACAAATAATTTAGGCAATTATATGCAACTTAACATAAACCCCAAAACCACGGCATCACCATCCATCGTAGGGGCGCATATTATGCGCCCGCTGCTGGACAAACGTACTCTACATCACCATCACCTTCGTCGGACAACAGGCGCATAATATGCGCCCTACGGGGTGTTGTGTGAAATTATATATAGTCACCATAATTTACTGACCATTGGGTCTAAAAACGTCATTGCGGGACCCGCAATGACGTTTTTACGGTTCTTGATTATTGCCTGTTGCTATCTGCTACCTCTGCTCTACGTGAAATATTTCACCCCAGAATTAAATACCTTTTGATTAAAATTGCCTGGGATGTTTTTGTAGTAGTCGCCGCGTTCGCTGTGGCACATCTTGCCTAGGATGCGCCCTGTAGGGTCTGTGATGCCTTCAATTGCCATATACGCGCCATTGGGGTTGTAAGGCAGGTTGCTGACGGGCTGTCCGTTATGGTTTACAAAGGTTGTTGCAACTTGGCCATTTTCAAATAGCTTTTGGGCAACCTCTGGCGTGCAGACAAAACGCCCTTGACCATGGCTTGCGGCAACACGGTGGACTTCTCCAATTTCGACCTGGGCAAGCCAGGGGGATTTGTTGCTGTGGATTTTTGTCATGGCGAAGTTGGATATGTGGCGACCAATTGAGTTAGCCACAAGGGTGGGGGAGTTTTCCGTAAGAGGGGTTATTTTGCCAAAAGGCAGAAGCCCCATTTTTACAAGTCCCTGGAAGCCGTTGCAAATGCCGATTACAAGCCCTTCTCTGTCATAAATTAGGCGGTGGGTGGCCTCCATCACAGCGGGGTTGCTAAATACGGCGGCGATAAATTTCCCGCTTCCTTCTGGCTCATCCCCTGCTGAAAAACCGCCAGGAATTGCGATAATTTGGGCTTTATCTATACGCCTTACCATTTCAGCAATAGACTGCTCAAAGGATGACAGGTTTAGGTTGTTAATAACCATCATATCTCCCAAGCCACCTTCTAGGCGGAAGGCTGTGGCTATATCATATTCACAGTTGCTGCCTGGAAACACTGGTATAAATGCCGTTGGTTTTGCCACTTTGTTTTTGGCAACATAAATTTCTTTGGCTTTGTAGGGAGCAGGCAGGTCTAAGGCTTCCTCTTGCGCGTCAATTATGCCTGTGGGGAAAATACCTTCAAGGGGCAGCATCCACGCCCGCAAGCACTCGTCTATGGAAAGTTCCACACCATTAATGTTCCACGTGGAACATTCTTCCACAGTACCAATTACTTCAAGGTCACAATCGCCAGTGGTTTCAACCACAAACATGCCCTGCTCTTTGCCAAACATGTCACCATCATAATTTATGGTAATGCCCATCTTGTTTCCAAAAGCCATTTCAGACACAGCGCAGGCAATGCCGCCAAAACCAACAACACGGGCAGACACAACTTTGCCCTCTAAAATTAGTTGATGCAACTTAGCGAAGTTTTTGCGCAAATCCTCAAAGCAAGGCAGGTTAAATTCGGTTTGTTTGGTACGCATTATGGCAATTTTATTGCCTGCCTTCTTCAATTCTGGAGAAATAATATTTGCCATGGGGGTTGCCACAGCAGAAAAGCTTGCCAATGTTGGCGGCACATGTATATCTTTGAAAGTGCCGCTCATGCTGTCTTTACCGCCAATTGCGCCAAGCCCAAGCCCTATCTGCGCCGCAAATGCACCAAGCAAGGCAGCAAAAGGCTTGCCCCATTTTTCTTTAGTTGTCAGCTTTTCAAAATATTCTTGGAAGCTTAGGCGAACCTTTGTATAATCTGCACCATGGGCAACCAGCCGCGCCACAGACTGGACAACGGCGTAAACTGCTCCATGATAGGGACTTTTTTCGCTTACAAATGGGTCAAGACCAAAGGACATCATACTGGCTGTTGTGGTTTTGCCATTTAAAACAGGTATGCGGGCAGCCATAGCATGTCCAGGCGTTAATTGATATTTGCCGCCAAAAGGTGCAAGAATTGTTCCCGCCCCAACAGTTGGGTCAAAATGCTCCACAAGCCCCTTTTGGCTTGCTACATTTAAATCACCTAGCATGTTTAACCAGTTTTCTTTGGTCACAGGTTGGCTAGTATCCGCTGTTAAGCAAGTTGGCGAAGTAAGTTTTACAGAGGTTTTTTGGGTTATGCCTGATGTGTCCAAAAATTCACGTGAAACATCCACGATTTTTTTGCCGCGCCATGTCATCACAAGGCGCCCTGTATCTGTAATTTTTGCCACTTCATAGGCTTCCAAATTTTCCGCAAAAGCAAAGTGGATAAGCTTCTGGGCATCCTTTGCGTGAACAACACACGCCATACGTTCTTGAGATTCGGATATGGCAAGCTCTGTGCCATCTAAGCCGTCATATTTCTTCTTAATATTGTCAAGGTTAATTTCCAGGCTGTCGGCAAGCTCGCCAACAGCAACAGACACGCCACCCGCTCCAAAGTCATTACAACGGATAATTAGCTGTATGGCTTCAGGATTTCGGAAAAGCCTTTGAAGCTTACGCTGGGTGACGGGATTGCCCTTTTGCACCTCTGCCCCCACATTTTCCAGACTTTCTTCGCTATGGTCTTTGGAGCTTCCAGTTGCCCCGCCAACGCCATCCCGCCCTGTGCGCCCGCCTATTAGAAGAACAACATCCCCAGCTTCAGGACGCTTGCGAACCACATGGGAGCGTTTAACAGCACCAATAACCGCGCCGATTTCCATGCGCTTGGCTTTGTAACCTTCGTGGTAAATTTCGTTAACCAGGCCCGTTGCAAGCCCCATAGAGTTGCCATAAGAGGAATATCCCAAAGCCGCCTGGGTGGTGATGAACCGTTGAGGAAGCTTGCCTTCCAAGGTTTCGTTGCTGTTTGGGTCGGCAGAGCCAGTAAGGCGCATAGCTTGGTAAACATAGGCGCGCCCAGACAATGGGTCACGAATTGCCCCGCCTAGGCAGGTTGCCGCCCCGCCGAAAGGCTCAACCTCTGTTGGATGGTTGTGGGTTTCGTTTTTGAACATCAACAGCCATTCTTCATTAACCCCGTCCACATCTACATCAATAATGATGCTGCAAGCGTTGATTTCTTCGGAAACATCCAAATCATCTAGCTTGCCTTCCTGGCGCAGAATTTTCGCCCCAATTGTCGCCATATCCATTAAGGACATAGGCTTGTCCTTATCACCATGAACTTTAGCGCGGACGGCTTTATAATCAGCAAAAGTCTGCTCAAATAGGTTTTTGTATGGACCATCCTCAATTTCCACATTTTCGAGAATTGTGTGGAAGGTCGTGTGACGGCAATGGTCGCTCCAATATGTGTCAATCATTTTAATTTCTGTGATGGTAGGCTCTCGCTTTTCTGTGTCGCGGAAATAATCACGCAAAAAGGCGAAATCTTCCATATTCATAGCCATGCCCATTTGTTTATGGATTTTGGCAAGGTCATCATCATTTTTATGGATAATCTCCAGGCTCTCCACATCTGGCGGTATGGGGGCTTCGTTTGCCATGTGCATTGGCGCGTCAAGCTCCACAGAGCGGCTGTCCACGGGATTAATTGTGTCTGTTACAATTATGTCCTTGTCCTCCTGGGTTAGGTTGCCCGTCACCAAATGAAATTTTGCGTATTGGATGGAAGGTAATTTTCCAGTGATAACCTGGGCGCATTGTTCTGCCCAATCTGCCCGCTGGTCATATTGCCCAGGCAATAAAGCCTTGCCAAATATGAAGCCGTCTTGGGGCAAAGCATCCCAAGTAAGGTCTATATTGGCTTCTGCAAGCACCCTGCCAACGAATTTGCTAAATTCATGCTCAGCAAGTCCCTGGACATCGTAACAATGAAAAATGCGCAAGTTTATGGCATTTGCAACACCCAAATTTCCTTGCACATGTTCCAGCATCTTTTTGGCTTCCGTGTCAAAGCCTTCCTTTTTCTCCACAAAAATTCTCATGTTTTTCATATATATCGCCCTCCTAAAATACAAATTAATATTGCGGACTAGCCTACTTTAATTATAACCCTCACCTGCAAATTCGTCAATAACTTTTTGTTTAATTTGCTTGTAGATGACATTTTTAGCCACACCTCGCTCTTTTGCGACAAGTTTTATGGCATCCATCTCGCTATGCCCTTGATTAACATAGCTTTCAACATGCTCCTGCACATTTTCGGGATATGTGGAGATTTGTTCCGTTGCCCCTTCCACGATAATCACAAATTCACCACGGGGGGTTGTGTCTACATAATTATTTAATAGTTGGCTTAATGTTCCACGTGAAACATTTTCAAATTTTTTGGTAAGCTCTCGCACAAGAGCCGCGTTGCGGTCGCCCCAGATATTTTGCATTTCAGACAGAACAGTCAACAGGCGGTGGGGGGCTTCGTAAAAAACCATTGTGCGCCTTTCGGTTGCCAGGTTTGCTAAAATCTTCTTGCGGTCAGATTTGTCACGAGGTAAAAAGCCTTCAAACACATGGGGATGGGCAGTAAATCCCGATAGAACAAGGGCAGATAGCCCTGCGGTTGCACCAGGGCAAATAGTGACAGGTATTTCTTCCTTATGGCAAGCCTGTATCAGCTCCCGCCCAGGGTCAGAAATGCCAGGCATCCCGCTATCGCTTACTAAGGCAATATTCTCCCCGTCATTAAGGCGGGAAAGCAACTGATGCCCCTTTGCTTCCTTATTATTCTCGTGGTAGCTTGTTGTTGGGGTTCTAATTTCAAAATGATGCAAAAGTTTGGCTGTGTGGCGGGTGTCCTCGCAAGCTATCAAGCCCACTTCTTGTAAAACGCGCAAGACACGTAATGTAATATCCTCTAAATTTCCAATAGGTGTTGCGCAAATATATAGCGTACCTTTATCCATAATACATCCCCCGAACCTCTTCTGTGTATTGGTTGTCATCACCATAGATAATAAGGGGAGCGTCAACCTTTAACTGCGCCCCGCCCCCTTTAGTAGCCATTATCAACACCAAATTAGGCGCGCTTCCAGCCTTAGAATGAACAAATCTTAACAATTTAGGGGCAAGACCACGCTTGTTAAAAGCTATGAATATATCAGCCAACCGCCCAGGGCGATGCACCATATAAAATGTTCCACGTGGAACAAGTAGGCGAAAAGCTGCTTTAGCAATGTCGTCCAAATTACACTCAAGCTCATGGCGGGCGATTGCCAAGGCAGGGTCAGGGCTTATTTTGCCATCATTTGCCGCCATATAAGGCGGGTTGCAGGTGACAACATCAAAACCAGCAAGAGGCAACCCGCCCCCATCCCGCAAATCCCCACATATGATAGACACGCGACCATCAAGACCATTAAGAGCAACAGACCTTTTCGCCATGTCCGCCACACGTTCCTGAATTTCAAGCCCCGTAAAATGCTCTCCCTTAGACTTTGCCGAAAGCAAAATGGGCACAATACCGTTTCCACAACACAAATCCAAAGCCCGTTGCCCCTTATGCACCTTAGCAAAAGCAGACAACAGCACCACATCCATACCAAAACAAAACCCCTTAGGGTTTTGAATAATTTTCAAGCCATCGCGGTGCAAATCGTCAAGGCGTTCGCCATTTTTTAGCATATTATCCTCTTATGGTCTGGCGGAGTAAGTGTCATGCCACATTCTGGAGCGTTCTGCTATTTCTTGCAGTTGGTCCAAATTATAAGTTTTCAACTCCCCAAGAAATAGAAGTTATGCTGTGGGGCTGGTCAACAAAGCCGTTATCATCAAGCCTTAAATTAAAACGTATGGTATGTTCTGACTGACTATTGCCGTAAATCGCACTATACCACAAAGAAAGAAAATAACTTTCGCCAACATTTATTACATCATCATTGTAAGGGGCAAAAACGACAATTTCCTGACCAGGGTAAATCCAAGATGTATCGTACGTTGCGGGTTGCAATATAATTCTGTCAACATGCAGTGTTACGCGGTATACATGATTTGGAGGACCCCACTCTCTGTAACGAGGTTCAAACTCATAATCCAACACGGTCGCTTTTATGGGAATGGAAGAGCCGATAACTCTATTTCCCATACTTCTAGCAAAAGATGTGGATGTTGCAACTTCAAAATTTTCATCTTGTGTCATTTCATGGATTGTATCTATAAGAACCTGCAAATCACTTCCGTTAAAACGATTAAAATCCCTCACAAGTGAATGTGACCGCACAAGCCCCCTGTTATCCACTCCAAACAATACAAAACCAGCATTTCTTATAGACCACGAGTCTGAAGCTTCGTTGTATACGAGGGGCAACAGATAAGTAGAACCATTGTGGGGTATGTGGTCATTCCACATACGGCTGATTTGAATAGTTTCAGGGATTTCGATGACACCCCTGCTCCAGATAGTATCTATTACCCCTAAAGTCATAGTTTGGTCAAAGTTTCGAGAAACAAAATGGTTTGCTCTGGAAACCCTTACATGCAAAAAAGCATCAACACTTTCATCATACCCACCCCATAAATGTACAGGGAAAAAATCGGTCATTTGAGGGGAGGAATGGGTCGAACCCCATAAAGTAAATTGCCCAATGCGATTTGAAGGGAACACGAATATATTCATAATTGCTATACCAATAATAAACAGCGCGGCAATGCGCCCCAACCCACGCAAAATAATCTCCCTAAATGGATTATGTTTTTTCATGTTTAACACCTCCTGGGTACATCATACACCAATGCCCACATAAAGTCAAGTGGCGCATACTACGCACTCCTACATAATGTCACACTACAAAACGGCAGGCTCTGTCAAGTGCAAGGTTTTTGCATCACAGTCAATTTCCGCAGTGATACCATAGGGCAAAGTGCAAATAGGCGAATTATGCCCAAAACTAGCATTATACAAAATCGGCATATCGGCTCGTCCTGCTTCTTTGGCGGCGGTGGTCAGCACATCTTTATATTCATTATAAAACTTTTCAGCCCGCGGCTTGCCGAAAATAATGCCGCTAATGCGCCCTAAAATCCCCTGTGCTGCCATGCCCCGCAAAATGTAAGTTGTGATTTCTGGCGGGGTGTAATCTTCTGCAATTTCTAAAAATAATAAGGCATCATCCCACGCTTTGCCTGTGGGCCAAATATCTGTTCCTATAATCATAGGCAAAACCTCCACACAGCCCCCTATTAATTTTCCACGGGCAACGCCTTTGCCTTGCAGGATTTCGTAGCCCTTGGTGTCTGGGGTTAGGATGCGTCTTGTGTTGTCGTTATCGCGGTTTGCCCAGTCTAAAAATTCGCTTGTCCAGCCTGAACTTGGGGGGATTTCGAGCCTGTCTGTGGGCTCAAAAAGTACGCTTTTGATTTGGTTTACTGTATAATCATACATGGTGACGTTCTCGCCAAAATCAGCCAAAACACATGGACCATAGAAGGAAACAAGCCCCGCTTTGTGCATCATAAAATGGTTTGACGTGGTGTCGCTAAAACCCATGAATATTTTTGGGTTTTCACGTATCACATCAAAATCTACATGGGGCAAAAGGCGGATGGCATCATCGCCCCCAATCATGCAAATGATACCCTTAATTTCGGGGTTTTTAAAAGCGTCCATCAAATCTTGCGCCCTTGCTTGGGGGTTTTCGTACAAGAATTCTATACCCTTTAGGGCGTGGGGCATAACTATCACATTAAGCCCGAAAACCTCTTCCAAACGTCGTTTGCCTAATTCATAACGGGGCAAAAATGCATCTTCCCCGCCCATTCCGTAACTCAACGACGCAATGGCAACTGTGTCGCCTTTTCTTAATCTTTCTGGCTTTATCATAAAATGATACCCCTTTATTTGTTATGTTTTTATGATACACAAAATCAAACCAGCTGTCAATACAACAAAATTTCTTGACGGATTTGGTAAATGATTGTATAATCTTATAAGAATTAGGGAACAAAGAGGAGAGCCGATGTTATCACTATCAATTGTTGATATTAAAGACTTTATGGGCAAGCTGCTGAAAGAAGAAATTTTTGATAATTTTGACCTGCACAGCCTGCTGATACAAAATTTTGCCTGCTTTGAGGTGCATAAAACAAGCGACCAACCTGCCCCGAAATGGTCTGCTGTGCGCCCTTTTGCTTTTGATGTGGTGAAGAGGGGCGGGGCAACGCCAAAATCCCTTAAAGTGGTGCTGGCAGCAGAGGGAAGCCTGATTGACGCAGGTGATGCCACCTTGTTTTTTAATGCTCATTTTGAAGAGGGCAAAATCACCATAACCACGGGCTTTTCACAAAAGAGCTTTTCCATGGACAAGTCTGGTCAGGGGTTGTGGGATAATTATATTCAAAAATTTTTGATTGATAAGAAAATTGAGTTTATAGATAATTTGGCGTAGGTGAGGAAATGAAAAAAGTTGTTGTTGCCATGAGCGGCGGGGTGGATAGCTCTGTCGCGGCATATGTGTTGAAAGCCCAGGGTTATGAGGTTATTGGCGTTACCATGTCTGTTTGGCAGGCGGAAAGTGCTGATGAAATTGCAAGCAGAAGCGGATGTTGCGGCATGACGGCAACAGAGGACGCTAGATATGTCTGCCAAAAGCTGGACATTCCCCATTATGTGTTAAATTTCCGTGATGTGTTCCGCAAGCGGGTTATTGCCCCTTTTGTGGAAGAATATATGAAGGGGCGCACCCCAAACCCCTGTATAGCTTGTAATGCCTTTGTGAAATGGGAATATTTATTTGACAAAGCAAAAGCTTTAGAAGCCGATTTTATTGCTACGGGGCATTATGCTAAAATTGTGAGCAATAAGGATACAGGGCGGCTGACCATTGCCACAAGCCCCTCTGCTAAAGACCAAAGCTATGCCCTTTACAACATGTCCCAAGAAGCTTTAAGCAAAACCCTTTTCCCCATTGGCGACATGGACAAAGAAGATGTGAGGGAAATTGCCCTGGAGCAAATTGGCTTGAGAGTTGCTTATAAGCCCGACAGCCAAGAGATTTGTTTTGTGCCATACCGCAACCACGCTGTTTTTTTGGAGGAATATTTAGGGGGTAGCCTGCCCCATGGCAATTTTGTGGATGAGGATGGCAATATTTTAGGTGAACATGGAGGACTAGGGCGTTATACAATCGGGCAGAGGAAAGGGCTTGGGGCTTTTGGCGCGCCTATGTTTGTTAAGGGAATTAACGGGGCTACCGCCAACATAACCCTAACAAAAGACGAAAGCAGGCTGTTTAACAACACCCTCACCGTTGGGGATTTGGCATTTATGAGCCATGAAAGCATTGAAACCCCCATGAACTGCCTTGGCAAAATACGCTATGCCCATAAAGCATCCCCTTGCACCATAAGCCAGCAAGGGGGCATAATAACTGCCACTTTTAAAGAAGCCCAAAGGGCAATAACACCTGGGCAGTCTGCTGTTTTTTATGATAACAATGGCGGGATAATCTGCGGCGGGATAATACAATAAAACCATCCTATCAAAATCACTAATAGACTTCTCAAAATACATTAATAATCCGTATTGGAAAAATCTCCAAAAATATGACATAATTTAATCAAAAATGTCGGAGGTTGCGATTATGAGCAACAATATTTTACCAGTGGATTTTGAGAGCTTTGCCGATGCTAGAAAACAGGGCTTTTTAGACGTGAAAAACCTAAAAGACCAGGGCAAAAAAGTGGTGGGAATGTATTGCACCTACACCCCTGAGGAGATTTTTATAGCGGCAGGGGCTGTGCCTGTGGGCATCTGCGCTTTTAGCGATGAAACCATTGCAGAAGCGGAAAAGGTGTTGCCGCGGAATCTATGTCCTTTGATAAAGTCTAGCTACGGTTTTGCCCTAACAGACAAATGCCCCTATATGTATTTTGCTGATTTGGTAGTGGGGGAAACCACCTGCGACGGCAAGAAAAAGATGTATGAGCTGTTAGGGGAAATTAAAAACACCCATGTTATGCAAATTCCTCAAAGCCAGTTTGATGATGCCAGTCAAGAGCTGTGGTATAAAGAGGTTTTGCGCCTAAAAGAGCGGGTTGAGAATGATTTTGGAGTGGAAATTACTGACGATGCCATCAAAGCCGCTATTAAAATTAAAAACGAAACCCGCAACCTGCTAAAAGAGTTTGCAGAGCTTAGTAAGTTAGACCCGCCGCCGATTATGGGGGCAGAGCAGCTAAAGCTTAATTATGGTCAGCTTTTTAAATTTGACTTAGAGGCCAAAAATGCCGAGCTTCGCCAGATGATTGATAAGGTCAAAGCAGACTATGACAGCGGTGTGCGCTATGTGCCTGAAGGAGCTAAGAGAATATTAGTCACAGGTTGCCCTTTGGCGGGGGTTACTGACAAGGTTGTTAAGGCCATTGAAGAAAGCGGCGGCGTGGTTGTTGTTTATGAAAACTGCATTGGCTACAAGCCCATTGCTATGAACATTGATGAAGATGCAGAGCCTTACCGCGCCATTGCAGACAGATATTTGCAAATTGGCTGTTCTGTAATGACCCCTAATACTAACCGTTATGACTTGCTGACAGAGCTTTGTAGAGATTTTAAGGTTGATGGAGTGGTTGAAATGGTGCTTACAGCTTGCCATACATATGCCATTGAAACGGCAAATATCCGCATTTTAATGCAAAGCCAGAATATTCCGTTTATTAGCGTGGAAACGGACTACTCAACATCAGACGCGGCACAGCTTAAAACCCGAATGGCAGCCTTTATAGAGATGATGTAATGGGATGGACCGTTGGAATTGATTCTGGGTCTACCATGTGCAAGGCTGTTTTGTTTGAGGGCAATAATATGGTTGACCAATATTTGACAAAAACAGGTTGGAACCCTGCTCTGTCAGCAGAGGAAGCTTTAAACACCCTCCTTGACCGAGGGCGGCAAGGCTTTCGTCGGCATATTATCAAGCGCGGTGATGTGCGGGTGGTGGCTACTGGATATGGGCGGGAAGCCATCAGCTTTGCAGATGCCACATATACAGAAATCACCTGTCATGCCTTGGGAGCGGCATTTCTTGCCCCTGAAATAGGCGGGGTTATTGACATTGGCGGGCAGGATAGCAAGGTTATCCGCCTTGAGAAGGGAAAACCTGCGGATTTTTTGATGAATGACAAATGCGCCGCTGGTACAGGACGTTTTCTAACAATGGCTTGTGATGTCCTTGGCATTAACCTTGAGGAGATAGATGATTTTGCCCACCCTACGGAATCTGTCCATATCACTAGCATGTGTACGGTTTTTGCAGAAACGGAGATTATCAGCTCCCTAGCCGCTAGAGCAGACCGCGGCATGATTTTGGCGGGAGTGTTGCAATCTATCGCCCAGCGGGCGCATCAAATGACAGCCAAAATGGGCTTTGACGGAACAAACCCCCTGCTTATGACGGGAGGGTTAGCCCGCTCTAATATGCTGGTTTCTGCAATTGCAAAAGTCACAGGATTTGTTGTTAAAACCGACCAAAATGCCCAGTTTGCAGGAGCAATCGGAGCTTGTGTTAAGGAGATAGAAAATGGATAAAGTTAAAATCGAATTTATCAACACCTGCCCCTGTTGTGACGGCAATGAAAACTTTCTGCGGGAAGTGGCAAAAAATCACCCCGACTTGGTGGATGTGACCATCTATAACGCAGGCAAGGATTTTGACTATCTGGAAAAATACGGTCAAGTTTTGCGAGGAACACTGATTATTAACGAAAAGGAAAAACATGAGGATTTAAGCCGAAAGAAGCTGTCCAAAGTGGTAAGCAAGGCTTTAGGTGTGGAGGTCTAGCCATGAGCGAGTTTCCCGAGTTTTTCTGGACAATGATTAGGACAAGCGGTCCATGGCTAGTATTAAGCTTTGCCGTGTGCGGCTTGCTTTACGGGGTTTTACGCCCAGAAAGGCTTCAAAAATCCCTTGGCAACAGCAAATTTTCAAGCATCGTTAAGGCGACTGTTTCGGGGGCGTTGTTGCCCATTTGCAGTTGCGGGGTGATGCCCCTGACAATTGGGCTGCACCGCTCTGGCGCGCATTTAGGGCCCACATTAGCGTTTTTGGTAGCCGCCCCCATTATCAACCCTGCCGCTTTGATTTTGGCTTTTACTTTGCTGGGGCCAGAAATTGCAACAGTATATCTAATCAGCGGCTTTGTGTTACCTGTAATCATTGGTTTGGCGGCAAACCGTTTTGGGGGCGACTTGGTAAAATCCCCCCATGCTGTGCAAGAAGCCTTGGTAAAGCTTGTCAGCCCCAAGCCAAGCTTTACGGATATTATACGCCGTCTGTTTGGCGGGTTAAAATGGGGCTTTGCTGACCTTGCCGTCCAAACATCCCGCTTTATCCTTCTAGGCACTGCCTTTGCCGCCTTAATTTTTGCCATTTTGCCCCTATCCTTCATCCAAGGCTATTTAGCAAGCCCTGATGTTATGTCACTAATTGGCGTGACGGTGCTGGGGGCGTTAATGTATGTATGCGCCACAGGTCATATCCCCTTTATTGCCGCGTTGGTTAGTGTGGGCACAGCTCCAGGAATTGCTGTAACCTTTCTGCTGGTGGGGGTTGCCACAAACCTGCCAGAAATGTTAAGTATTTGGAAGTTAATTGGCAGGCGTGCGGTGCTTATCTACACTGGCATTGTGGTGGCTTACGGCGTTATCCTTGGGTATATTGTTAATCTGCTGTTTGCCGAAAGCTTCATGCCCCGCTTTGACATGACAGGGACAGCCCAAGGTATACAGCTGGCAAACAACTTCACCCTAATTTTTCCCGAATGGTTTAGGGCTTTTGCGGCAGTTGCAATATTGTTGCTTGGGGTTTATTCCTGGATAATGTGGGGCAGGCGCAAAATAAGAGGGAGGCTGACCAAATGAGACGCGTTTTGTTGAGTTTATCAGCTTTGCTCATCTTTGCCGCTTGCGGAACAGCCGACAATCAAGAGCTGATAACATCAGACCTTTTGCCCTATTTTCGGGAGGTTTTCCCTTATCAAGAAATTGTGCTGATGATTGAAGGGGATGCCAATGATGACGGTATAGATGACTTGGTGGTGGTTTTTGCGGCAGACCCTAATCATAACCAAAAAGTGACGGTGCTTTCTGCATCTAATGGCTTTTGGCTAACCGAGCCAATGCCCGCCCCCTTTCAAGACGTTGCCATGAGCTGGCGGGATATTGACAACGCGCCGCCTATAGAGCTTGTACTATCTGGCAGGCGGGGCATGGATTTTGGCTTGGGGGTTTTAAGATTTTATGAAAATCAATGGGTTGATTTGTTTGGCGGTCTTGAGGATTGCTGTTAAGACACGAGATATACAGTACCGATAAAATTTAGGAGGAAGAAAAATGTTGAAAAGACTTATTTTGTCTGCTACAATGATGGTTGCAATTGGGATTTTAGCAGCCTGTGGTAACTTAGACACAGGGCCTGCCGAAACTGGTCAGATGACCGATAGTGAGCGCATAGCTTACATACTAGGCGATAGGGTTTTAGAGCCTATTTCCCAAAGGGCGCGGGATAGGGTCGTCCAGCTTGGTTATCTTAACTGCGACCATATGATAGCCGCACCTGTTGCTTACCAAAGCGGCATTTATGAAGCCTTAGGCATTAATGTTGCCGTTACAGGTCACACTGGTGTGCCAGAAAACATGGCGGCAGGGAATATGGACGTGGCTTATGTTTTGTATAATATCGCCATCCGCGGCTATTTGGCTGGCTCACCTTTGTTTATTTCGGCTCAAAACCACACTGGCGGCTCTGTTTATCTTGTTGTTGCAAACCACATCCAAACCCCACAAGATTTAATTGGGGCAACAGTGGTTTTAGGCGGCGACCGTGATGTGCTTAAATGGGCAGAAATTGCTAGAAGAATGGGCATACCTGCTGATGAAAGTTATTATAACAATGTGATAATCGCATCAGATGCCGCCCGCTACCAAGCCCTATATCTAGGGGAAATTGACGCTTTTATGACCTGCGACCCTTTCGGCTCTCTCGCCACTTACAACGGCACAGGTTGGATAATGGCAACGGCAAGCACAATGTTTGATGGCATGATGGGCACTTGCTGTAAAGTTGTTATGCATTATGACTTTGCTAATGAATACCCAGAGCTTGCCGAGCGCATGTTGTTGGCTCACGTTACAAGCATCCAGTTTCTGTATCTTTTCCCATACCGTGCGGCAGAAATTTTCGCCCATCGTTTTGAAATGCCCATGGAGGTTGCTCTAATGTCCATCCACAAAAAGCTTAATGGGGAAGGGCGAACCATAACATGGGACATGAGCGTGGAAAGGCTGCAAAACCAGATTTATGCCAATGACAGGTTTGATGTGAGGATAGAGATGACAGAAGAGCTTGACATGCGGGGCTTAACCGCTGACCACTTTGTAGACCTGTCCTTTTTCAATAGGATAGACGCGCCAGATTTTGATACATTTATAAGAGAGCGGGTTGACCCCATTTTCCCGCTGGGCATGTCTTTAGATGAATTTACCGAGGCGGCAAGAGCAAGGCATGAAGGTTAAAAACCACGAGATAAAGGTTAAATTAGCGGCTTTAGGTATTGCCGCTATGATTGTGGCGGCAATTGTGTTGCTGGGAACGTATGACGAGGAAAATAACGGACTTTTGCGCATTGCTAGTGCCAATGATTTGGCTGGGCTTGTTATCAACATGGCGGCAGGGCAAACCCCCGAAACACAGGGGTTACGCCTTGCCGACTGTTGCGGAGCAGGGGCAGAGCTGGCTTTAGAAGCAGGGGTTTTTGATATTGCAGTCCTTTGCCCAGATGCGGCAGAGCTGTTTCTTGCCAACCACCGCCCCTTTGTTGTGTGGGGAGGCATTGTGTCTGGCACAAATGTGTTGGTTTCGGAATCTTCAGAAGCCCCTGCAACTGTAGGCTATACCTTTGGGCGCAGCTCTCAGCGGCGTGTTGCCGCCGCCAATTTAGGCTATGAAGTTGACTTCATACCTATGATAACCCTGGCTTTGCCCAATGCAATGGCGGTAGGGGCGGTGGATGCTATTGTTATGGACATTTTCTCCGCAGTGGAAATTTCTGTTGATTTTAATATAAAGCCACTGCCCCATCCAGACCCAACGGCTGTGCTGGTGGTTCACCAAGATTTTGTAGGCAAGGCAGCCTTTGCCGATTTTATTTATAATTACAACCAATTAATTAACGGAAGCGAGTTGAGCAGATGGACAAACGAGGGGGCAAGTTTCCTAAAACTTCCATGGGTTGGGTCTACTTCATCATACTATTAGCCGTATTGTTTACCGTGTGGCATTTTGCTGCCATCGCCATTGACAGGGATATTGTTCTGCCCAATTTTGCCGCAACCATGCGCCAATTCTTTAGAAATTGGACAGACGCTAGGGTGATGAATGGGCTGTTTATAACCCTTAGCAGAGTTGTCCGTGGTTTTGGCATTGCTGTTGCCATCGGCTTGCCCTTGGGCATATTAATGGGCAGTGCAAAAATTGTGCGGGATGCCCTATCCCCTTTTATGAACTCTATCCGCCAAGTGCCCATAATGGCGTGGATACCCCTTGCCCTTGTATGGTTTGGCATGGGGGATGGTCCCAGCCTGTTTATAATTGCCATTTCTACGGTTTTCCCAATTTTGCTGAACACCATTTCGGCTGTTATGGGGGTTGACCCCAACCATATAAACGCGGCAAAATCTATGGGGGCATCTTTGCCTAAGATTATTTTAACGGTTATATTGCCGTCAGCATTGCCAAATTTCTTGATTGGGGCGCGGCTTGGGCTTGGGCTTGCCTGGATGATGGTAATGTGCGCCGAATTTGTCGCCACCAACGAAGGTTTTGGATTTTTAATACTTAATTCCCAGCAAGGTTTCCAATTCCCCACTCTATATTCTTTGGTTATTATGTCGGGGGTTGTGGGATATGGGATGGATTTGATTATGCGTCTTATAGAACGACTTTTAACGTCTTGGAGGTTTAAAAATGCCGCTGAAAATAAATAATGTGAGCAAAACCTTTAGAGATAAAAAGATAGGCGATAATGTGGTTATACGTGGCTTTTCCACTGAAATTAATGAAGGGGAGTTTGTGACCCTTCTTGGGCCTTCTGGTTGCGGCAAAACCACCCTTTTGACCATGGTTGGGGGCTTTCAGTCTGTTGACAGCGGCTCGATAGCTTTAGATGATAAAGAAATTGAAGGACCAAGTGTAGAGCGGGGCTATGTTTTCCAAAATTATGCCCTTTTCCCTTGGATGACTGTAGGGCGCAATATTACATATTCTCTTAGGATGCAGGGTATGCCCAAAGACCAGCAGGAAGCCCGCTTAAAGGAGCTTCTTGAAATGGCTCATCTTACAGGACATGAAGGCAAATTTCCCATTCAGCTATCAGGAGGTATGCAGCAAAGGGTTGCGGTTTTGCGGGCTTTGGCAAGCCGCCCGCGAATATTGTTGCTTGACGAGCCTTTAGGGGCTGTTGACTTTCAAATGAGGGAGATTTTGCAAAACGAACTTGCAAGCCTTGTTGAAAAGGCAGGCACGACGGTGATGATGGTCACCCATGACGTGTCGGAAGCGGTGTTTTTAAGCGACCGAGTGTTGGTTATGCAGTCTGGCGGGGGCAAGCTGATGGATGATGTTAAAATAGATTTGCCCCGCCCGCGGGATAGAAGCAGTGACCAATTTAAAACCTATACCAACGGTCTTACCGACCTGTTAAGAAAGGCATTTAAATATGATAAGGAGCGATAAAATGAAAGTTGCATATGTTTTTTCATCAAACGGAAGCCAGAAGATTTTAGATAAAATGATAATACCTCAGATGTTGGCAGACAGCCATGGGGTGGAAGTTGTCGGCATGATGTTTTTCTTTGACAACACTTTCCTGCTAACCCCCGAAACCACCACAGGAAAGGGCTTGCAGCAAATCCATGAAAGATATGGCACTTTGCTAATGGCTTGCGACCTTTGCGCAATCGAGCGGGGCATCCAGTCTAATTTGGTGGATGGTGCGGGCATCGGTTGTTTTCCAAACCTTTATGCCGCCCTTGGCTCTGCTGGGGTTGACCAAGTTATCACATTATGATATACTTTGATAATGCCAGCACAACATTAAAAAAGCCCTCAGAGGTTGCGGAGGCTGTGGCATATGCCATAAACAACTTCGGGAATATGGGGCGGAGCTTTTGCACCCCAAGCCTTCTTGCCGCCCGCGAAATTTATAATACAAGGACGGAAATTGCTAGGCTTGTTGGGCTTGATGAGCCTCTTAATATCGCCTTTACCTCCTCTGCAACGGAATCTATGAATTTGGTAGTGGGCGGGCTGATAAAAAGCGGCGATTTGGTAGCAACAACTGAATGGGAACATAATTCTACACTGCGCCCCCTATATTTGTCGGGGTGTCAGCTGTATTTTATAGACCCCCATAACCCCCAGTTTAAGGCCGATACAAAGTTTTTGGTTTGCACCCATGGCTCAAATTTAACGGGGGATATTGTTGACGCGGCTAGGCTTTATCAAACCTGTAAAGAGCAGGGCATTACCATGATTTTAGATGTGGCTCAAACCCTAGGCTCTATACCAGTAACCATGGACATGGCTGATATTTTCTGCTTTACAGGACACAAGGGGCTTTTTGGCCCTCAAGGCACAGGGGGCATAATAATTAATAGGGAATTTGACTTTGATATTGTGAAAACAGGCGGGGCGGGGGTTCACACTTTCCAAGCCTTCCAGTCAAAGGAAATGCCCGATATTTTTGAGGTTGGCACTCCCAACAGCCACGGGATTTTTGGTCTGCAAAAAGGTGTTGCCTTTGTCAACCAAACAGGGGTTGAAAAAATCCACAACCATGAAGCTGCTCTTGCAAGTTTGTTTTATGATGGCATTAAACATTTTGATAAAGTGCAGTTTTACGGGAATATGGAAGCCCGCCCCAGACTGCCCATAATATCCCTAAATATCAAAGGTTTAGATTCGGCAGAGCTTGCTGAACGCCTTTGGGAAGGCTACGGCATAGCAACCCGCTCTGGAGGCCATTGCGCCCCTTTGCTTCATCAGCTCTTAGGTACGGAAGATGTAGGGGTTGTCCGCTTTTCCTTCTCATATTTCAACACAAAAGCGGAGGTGCAACAAGCCATTTCCGCCATGAAAGAAATCTCTAAATAATTGGAGTGAGTACCATGGAATATATAATTACATTCACAAACACAAGCTTTGCCATCAAAGCCGAAAAAACCCTATTGGCACAAGAGTTGCAGGTGGGGGTTTTGCCTTTGCCATCCCAAATAAGTGCAGGCTGCGGCATTTGCCTGCGCATCAAGCCTGAAGAAATTAGACCAGCAGTGGGCTTTTTAGAGTCTGTTAATGTAGGCGAAATGGGGCTTTATTCCCGTGAGATTAGGGATGAAAGATATACATACCAAAAGGAGGAAATAAGGTGAAAAATATAGTGGTCGCCATAAGCGGTGACAGCATGGGCAAAGGGTCAGAAGACCTTGGGAAAATTTTGGTTAAGGGGTTTATACGCACCTTGGCAGAGCAAGATACAGCCCCGTCTGCTATTATTTTCTTCAACTCTGGGGCGCATTTAACTGCTAAGGGCAGCAACGCCTTAGACGATTTAAAACAACTTGAAGAAAAAGGGGCAGAAATTCTAACCTGCGGTACATGTATAGATTATTATGAGCTTGATAAGCAACCAGAAGCAGGGTCTGTCACCAATATGTATGAAATTTCTAAAAGACTTTTGTCTGCTGATAGCGTAGTAAATATATAGGGGCGCATAATATGCGCCCCTCAAACTGTAGACGAACTTCCAAACCCGTCATCCCGTGCTTGACACGGGAGCCCATCAGCCATTCCAAGCCCCTACAATATGGGGCTTGGAATAACATGTGGGATTGCGGGTCAAGCCTGCAATGACGTTGTTGGGCACTTTGTCCACGGCACGTAGGGGCGCATATTATGCGCCCCTACCGTTTTTTATAAAATTTCTTTAATACGCTTCATGGCTTCCAGCACATTTTCTTTGCTGTTAAAAGCAGACAGGCGGAAATAACCCTCACCTTTAACGCCAAAGCCTGCCCCTGGCGTGCCTACAATATGGGCTTCTGACAGCAATTTGTCAAAGAAATCCCAACTGGACAGCCCCTGTGGGCATTTTAGCCAGATATATGGGGCGTTGTCACCGCCAACATGCCAAATTCCAAGGTCTGCCATTGTGGTTGCTATGGTTTTGGCGTTTTCCATGTAAACCGCGATGTTTTCGCGGCATTGGGCAAGGCCTTCTGGGGTTAGCACAGCTTCAGCCCCTTTTTGCACAATATACGAAATACCATTAAACTTTGTAGCCTGCCTGCGCATCCACATTTTGCCTATGTTTTGCCCTTCAAACTCAAGCTCGTGGGGGATGATGGTGTATCCACAGCGAACCCCTGTAAAACCAGCCATTTTAGACAGGGTGGCAATTTCCACAGCGCATTTTCTTGCCCCTTCAATCTCAAAAATGCTTGAAGGCAAGCTCTTATCACTGATGAAACATTCATAAGCACTGTCAAACAAAATTATAGCGTTATTTTCCAAGGCAAAGTCCACCCACGCCTTTAATTGCTCACGGGTGTACACAGAACCTGTAGGGTTGTTAGGTGAGCAAATGTAGATAATATCAGGCTTTACGCCCACACTGTCAGGCATAGGCAAAAAGCCGTTGCCCTCATCACCATTTACATAATGGACGGTGCGCCCCGCCATAATATTTGCATCCACATAGGCGGGATAAACAGGGTCTGGGATTATGATATTATTATCACGGTCAAAAAGCTCCAAAATGTTGCCAATGTCAGACTTTGCCCCATCCCCTACGTAAATTTCATCAGCTGTAAGCTCTACGCCTTTTGCGGCATAATATTTCTGAACAGCTTCCCGCACAAAGGGATAGCCCTGCTCTGGCCCATATCCGCGGAAGGTTGACGCGCTGCCCATATCTGCCACAGCGGCAGTCATGGCATCAACAGCAACCTTGGGCAAAGGGCGGGTAACGTCACCAATGCCAAGGCGCAGCACATTAGCATCTGGATTGTCCGCTATGTGAGCCAATGCCTTTTTAGCAATGGTCGAAAACAGGTAGCTATCTTGTAAATCTAAAAAATGTTTGTTAATCTTCATGGTTGTCCCCCTAAAATTTTCATACTTAAATTATTATCGCACATTTTACGCTGGTTGGCAATAAAATATTTCCGCAAAAAATTTAAATTCTTGCGCAAAGGGTCTTGGCTGTGATATAATCATTGGCGAGGTGATTTTTTATGATAAAATTTTCAAATACAAGCGTTTATAATTTTGAAAACGCCATAAGGGGCGCGCGCAACCCCATGAACAGCTGGGGGCAGATGGATAGCTCCTACAACCCATCTGGGCAGTATGTCCTTGGGGAAAGCGATTTAAAGCTTGCCCGCAAATTATGCGTGGCAGGAAGCGACCACCGCAAGTTTATGCGCCAAATTTTTGTGTCGGTGGATATTGAAGCCCCTTTGTATTGGTGGAAAGAATATGATACATACAAAGTTGGCACTGTTGCAAATTCCACTAGCACCATGCACAAAATACACTCAAAACCTATAGAGCTTGACGATTGCAGCCATGACCACCTAGACGATGCCAGCAGAGAGCTTTTACAAAACTTTATTAACGAAATCGAAAAAATCAGAAAAACTTACAACGAAACAAAGAATAAAGAGGATTGGTATAAGATTATACAACTTCTGCCAAGCAGTTATAACCAAATGCGCACATGCTCCATGAATTACGAAAACTTGGTGTCTATGTATCACGCACGCAAAACTCACAAACTGGAAGAATGGCATAAATTTGCAGATTGGGTTGCCACCCTGCCCTACGCAGACCAACTTATAACTTCAATCCAAAACTAAGGAGAAAAGATTATGAAAAGAGAAATGGAAACCAAATATAATCCAAAAGATGTTGAGGATAGACTGTATGACCTTTGGCTAGACAAAGGGTATTTTCACGCAGAAGTAGATGAAAGCAAAACCCCATATACTATTATGATGCCCCCGCCCAATATCACAGGTCAGCTGCATATGGGTCACGCCCTTAACGCCACTTTACAGGATGTTTTGATACGCTTTAAGAAAATGCAGGGCTTTAATACCCTGTGGCAACCAGGCACAGACCATGCGGCAATTGCAACCGAAACCAAAATTGTGGCAAAAATGGCAGAGGAAGGCTTAACCAAAGCGGCTTTGGGGCGTGAGGGCTTTTTGAAGCGGGCTTGGGCTTGGAATGATGAAGTCGGGGGGATTATTACCCAGCAATTTCGCAAGCTTGGGGTTGCGGCAGACTGGAAGCGGGAGCGTTTTACCATGGATGAAGGTCTTAGCCAGGCGGTTTTAGAGGTTTTTGTGCGCCTGCATGAAAAGGGCTTGATTTACCGCGGGGAGCGTCTTGTTAACTGGTGTCCAAACTGCAAAACCTCCATTTCAGATGCCGAGGTGGAACACGAGGAGAAGCAAAGTGGTTTTTGGTATTTTAGCTACCCGATTTTGGATAAAGACGGGGAGGTTCTCACCTTTGCAACCACCCGCCCAGAAACCATGCTAGGGGACGTTGCCGTTGCCGTAAACCCTGATGACGAACGATATAGCCACCTTATCGGTCAAAGGGTTGTTATGCCCATAACTGGCAAATATTTACCCATTGTGGCTGACGATTATGTAAAAACCGACTTCGGCACAGGTGTGGTTAAAGTGACCCCCGCCCACGATTTTAATGACTTTGAAATTGGCAAACGGCACAACCTGCCAAGTGTTAACATAATGAATGACGACGGCACAATAAATGAGGTTGATGGTGCCGGGTCTTATGAAGGGTTAGACAGATACGAAGCAAGAAAGCGTATTGTCGCAGAGATGGAAGCCCTTGGCTTTTTTGTGAAAAAAGAGGAAACCAACAACAGCGTGGGGGCTCACGACCGTTGCAGCTCTGTTGTTGAGCCTTTGATGAAGTTGCAGTGGTTTGTGAAGATGGAAGATTTAGCAAAGCCTGCCCTGGAAGCCTATAAAAACGGGGATTTGAATATTATCCCCCCTCGTTTTGGCAAAATCTATACCCACTGGCTGGAGGGCATTAAAGATTGGTGCATCAGCCGACAGCTGTGGTGGGGTCATCGTATACCCGCTTATTATTGCGGGGATTGCGGCGAAATTACAGTGGCTAAGACTGCCCCAGCCGCTTGCAAATGCGGCTGTACAAACCTAGCCCAAGATGAGGATAGTTTGGACACCTGGTTTTCTTCTGCCTTGTGGCCTTTCTCCACCCTGGGCTGGCCCGAAAAAACCCCCGAGCTTGACTATTTCTACCCAACCAGCGTTCTTGTAACAGCCTACGAAATCCTGTTTTTCTGGGTTATTCGCATGGTGTTTTCTGGGCAGGAATTTATGGGGGAATTGCCCTTTAAAGATGTGCTAATCACTGGCATTATGCGGGATGAGCTTGGGCGTAAAATGTCCAAATCTCTCGGCAACGGCATAGACCCGCTGGAGATTATTGAGCAGTATGGGGCGGATGCTCTTCGCTTCTCCCTTGCCACAGGCAATTCGCCAGGAAACGACCTGCGCTTTTATATTGAGAAGGTGGAGCAAAGCCGAAATTTCTTAAACAAGGTGTGGAATGCAAGCCGCTTTATTATGATGAATTTAGAGGGGGCATCCCATGAGGCGGCATTAGAGGATTTGACCCCTGCCGACAAGTGGATTTTGTCCAAAGCCAACAGCTTGTCAAAAGAAGTTACAGAGCTTCTCGACAAATATGAAATCGGCATAGCCGCCGACAAGGTGCAAACCTTTGTATGGGATGAGTTTTGTGATTGGTATATTGAGTTTACCAAGGCAAGGCTTTACAACCAAGAGGACCCTACGAGAAATGCCGCTTTGTGGACTTTGCGCCAAGTGCTGTCCATTAGCCTGCGCCTGCTGCATCCTTTCTCTCCATTTTTAACTGAAGAAATTTACCAAAGCTTTGATTTTGGCGAAAGCATCGTCATCAGCGACTTTCCTAAGTATGACGAAGCCCGAAACTTCGCCGCCGATGAAGGGGATATTGAACAAATTAAAGAAGCGGTGCGCGCCCTGCGCAACCTGCGCCAACAAAAGGATGTGCCGCCAAGCCGCAAAGCCAAGACCTTCGTCATCAGCCAAAGTCAAGACGCCCGCCGCATTTTTGAAGGGGGCAAGGCGTATATAATGGCACTTGCAGGGGCTTCTGACGTTACAGTGTCTGACGACAAGAGCCTTATTCCCGAAAATAGCGTGTCTGTGGTTGTGCCTGGGGCGGAAATTTTCATGCCTTTGGCGGACCTTGTGGATATGGCAAAGGAAAAAGCCCGCCTTGAAAAGGAGCTTAAAAAGCTACAAGGCGAGGTTGACCGCGTGACCGCAAAGCTTAACAACCAAGGATTTTTAGCGAAAGCCCCAGAAGCCATGGTGGAAGAAGAGCGGGCAAAAGGGGCGAAATATGAGGAGATGCGCCAGGTTATTCTTGCTCAATTGGAGCAGATGAATGAGCAGTAAAGATTTAGTGAAGCTTGCAAAGCGTCATGGGTGGCTTGAAAAAAGCCAGAAGGGTTCGCATATAAAGATGGTGCATCCAGACAGAGAAAAACCCATTATCATACCTTGGCATGGCTCAAAAGATATTGCTGTTGGCACGTTAAATTCAATTTTAAAAGACCTTGGACTGAAATAGGAGGTTTGGTATGCGAAAAAAAGACTATATGTTTTCGGCTGTAGTGACGCGTTTTGCTGACAATGACTATAACATTCGTTTTCCAGATATTGAGGAGATACACACCTTTGGAGAAAATCTCCTAGAGGCTTATGACATGGCAGAAGATGCCCTGAAATTATATCTGTATGACCTCTATGCTGATGGCGAAGAAATCCCAGAAGCCACAACTTTTTTTAGGCAGGTTGAGGAAAATCAAGCTTTAATAGTAATTAGAGCTGATTTAGATAAAATCATCCTTGAATATGGTGATGAAGTTGTAAAACCCGCGTAGGGGCGGGTATTAGCCGCCCCGTTGGGCAAGCGCGGTATATATGAGGAATACGTTTATCAAACAGGGGCGGCTGATGCCCGCCCCTACGATGATGAGGGGTTGAAATGGAGCTTGCAATTGCAACGATTGTTGTGGCGGTTATTGGGTTTTTGGGTGGAATTGCTGGCTCTGCGTTTAAGGTCTGGTTAAATAAAAAGCAATCAACCCACGAGAGCAATTTAACCAAAAAGAATTATGTCAGCAAGGTGCGTTTTGATGCTGAGTTTGAGATTTTTCGTAACTTAAACCGCGTTTTCTTTTCTCTGCGTCGAGATGTATTTAACTTATATCCCAAAGACTTAAATTGGGAGCCTCAAGATGAGGCTTTGCTCAAGAAATATAACAAAGAAAAATATGATAATGCTTTTGATGCTAATATATTGGCTCAAGATGAATTAAATGGTATCTCGGCGTTTATAGGCGAGGATATGTATTCTTTATTCGACAGCATTGTAAAGTTGTCAAGTCATCAAATTACGGCTTTCGAGATAGAACACGGACACTCGGAAGGAATTAAAGATGTCGATTTAGTGGGCAAACCACGTGAAAGGACTGTTGAGTTAGAGAAAAAGCATGATGAGCTTATAATAAAGATTAGGGAATATTTAAAATCCCTCGAAGTTAAACAATAAATAAAGTTTGCAATTAGGATATTTTTATGTTATAATTTGTTATAGTTTGTAACATAAGAAAGGGAGTAAAATGGAAAAGCAGGTTTTTGCTACTTTGGAAAAATATAAGATGTTGGATTGTAATGGGGTTGTTATTGGGCTTTCTGGCGGGGCAGATTCGGTGGCTCTTCTGCATTTATTGGCAGAGAAGGGCGTGCCTTTGTTTGCTGTTCACGTAAACCATGGTTTACGGGGGGAGGAGGCAGAGGCAGATGCGGTTTTTTGCCGAATGATATGCCGCCGTTTTGATGTTCCTTTGGAGGTTTTCACGGTAAATTCTGAAAAGGTTGCGAAAGAATATAAACTTAGTGTGGAGGCGGCAGGTCGTCTGCTTCGTTATGATATTTTTAAGCAGGTGGCAGAGGCGCGGGGAAACCATAAAATTGCCACAGGACACCACAAAAATGATGTGGCAGAAACGGTGCTTATGCAGGTTTTGCGCGGCACTGGTCGGGTGAGGGGCATACCGCCTGTTCGCGAAAATATAATCCGCCCGCTGATTGGTGTTACACGGGAGGAAATTGAGGAATATTGCGCACGCCACAAGCTGCCTTTCCGCCACGACAGCACCAACGATAATACAGACTTTACAAGAAACAAAGTGCGCCTTGAAACCATACCCATGCTTGCAGAGGCGTATAATCCTAATCTTGTTGACACTTTAGCGCGGCTTGCAGAAATTTCCCAAACAGAAGATGAGTTTTTGGATAAGCTTACCCCCAAATTCCCCTCAATGCAAATTTGGATAAAGGAGCTTAACCAGTTTGACCTAGCTTTAAAGCGGCGGTCGGTGCGGCACATGCTAAAAGGGCTTGCTAATGTAACCCTGGAGCATATTGATAACATCGTAGGGCTTATTGATAAACAAAGCGGCAAGGAAGTTTCCCTGCCTGGAGGAAATGTCGCCCGCCGCAGCTATGATAAAATCGTCATCATGGGCAGGGGCAAGGTGGAGGATTTTTCTGTAACCCTGCCAAGAAATGAAGAAATTTACATCATCCAAGCCCGCTGCTGGTTTTACCTTGGTAGAGTTCCGAAAAAAGGTCCCCATGACGATGTTTTTACCCTAATGCTTGATACTTATAAAGTCAGAGATGCCAAGGTAGAGGTGCGCCGCCGCAAACCTGGCGACAGCGTGTACGTCGAAGGAATTGGCACAAAGAAAATAAGCGACTGGCTTATAGACAGCAAAGTGCCGCGGGAATATCGGGATTTGCTAACGGTCGTAGCTATTGACAGTGACGTTATAACCGTGGTTAACGGCATATTCTCCGATAAGTTTAACCCCCCCGAGGGCAAGAGCATAACTTATTTGCAGATATGGAAATAAAAAACAACCCACAGCCTTTTTCTGGCTTTGTGGGTTGTTTTTTATTTAGTCTATATTACTGAAAATCCAATCAACAATGTCACGAGTTACCCTTGTGTCTACACGGTCTGGGATGCGGTATTCCATTATATCCATAACCAGTGGCCCATATTGGCGGTAGGCGGTCATCATCATGTGGTTTAGCCCTAAATAGTTTGTGGCGGTTACGTGGGTCATGCCTTCTGTGCCTTCCAAAAACACTTGGAAATCTTCGGCGGTTGTTGTTTGAAAGTCGCGGTCGCCATGTTGTATAAGCACGGGGATATTAGTGTTTCGGGCGATAAACGCCAGCGGGTCAGAGTCTATAAGTGACCTTTCGTAAAGGGCAGGGATAACCCCAAGAAGCAACACGTCTTGCAGTTGCTCTATTGGCAGGGTTAAGGTCTGGCGGATTTCTTCGTGGGTTATTGCCAAATCTGCCAACATTGCATCCGCATCTGCTTGAGGTAAAGCACCTGCGGCAACCAAATCACCTATAAGGGCTATATTTTGGCTGTGGGAAATTTCCATTAAAGTTCTTGGGCTGCTAGCAAAGATGATGACGCCATCCAGCCCGCCTTCATAAGCAATTCTCGGGGCTACCATGCCGCCTAGGCTGTGCCCTAACACAAAAATGGAGCTAATGCGAGGGTCATCCCGTAAAATTTGCGCCGCCAAAAGCGCGTCAGTTATATACTCCTCTTGAATTGTCATATTCGCCCCATAAACCTGACTGAGCAATAAACCATGGGTGAAGGTGCGCTCGTTATATCTTAAAACTGCAATGCCATTGGTTGATAGATAGTCGGCAATGTCAAAAAATGGCCTGTTCTCAAAAATTGCCGTGTCCATATTGTTTGCACCAGAGCCATGAAGAAGGATAAGGGCAGGCACTGGATTTTCAGCACTGGCGTTTTGGGGTATTGTCAGCAAGCCATCTAAAGCCCACATTGTACCTTCACCAATAACTATAGGTTCTGCAGTGTAGGTTGCATCAGCTGGCGGCAACATAGGCTCAAAATCAAAGCTCAGGGTCGTAAAGCCTGCAATTGCGCCATTTGCATCTGCGACTATATTGTGGACAGCGTGACCCATAGCATGGTTAGCTGACACGGTTGTAATGTGAAACCCTTCATGTTCTATGGTGTCAATCACTGTGAAATCAAAGGTTGTGCCGTGCCTGCCGCTTATGTGAAACTGGAAGGGTATGGCAGTAAACGCCCCTTGCAGCTCTGGGGCAAGTAAGGCAGTTGCCGCATCATACTCCCCTGCCGTTAAATGGTTCATCAAGGTTACGGCAACGGTTTCCTCAACATTAGCCGCCTCTAGCGAACCTTGAAAGTCTGGGTCGTAAACACAGGCAACGGTTGCCAGTGCCGCCCCTATTATCGCCAGCGGCGCAACAAATTTTCTAAACATTTTTTTCATAAATTAATTCTCCTTTTGGGCAAGTCAAATTTGATATTTGCCACCAAGTTTTAGTAATAGGATTTCCAAGGTCATCAGAAAGTTGCAGTTTGCCCGCAGTTTTTCTCTTGCGGAGCTTATGGCGTGGATTTTACCGACATCATCTGTGTTAGGGTTTGTGACTAACCTATCCCTAAAATGCATTTGCAAAATGTCAAATATGTCGCTAATATGCTCTTTGTGAGCTTCTAGCTCCTTAGCGGCGGCAAAAATCTCCACAATGTCCATGTTGGTAATTGTTTGAGCCAGTTTTAAGACCATTTCGCGTCTTGCGGCAAACTCTTCATCATCAAGCAAAGCCAAAGCCCGCCCAATGCCCCCTTGGGAAAAATTTGCGGCTATCTGCGCTTTGTTAGGGTCAACCCCTTGCTTTTGCAAATGTTGCCCAATCAAATCAGTGTCTATAGGGGGGATTTTATATTCCACACAGCGGGATAGGATGGTAGGTAAAAAGCCCCCAAGCCCTTCTGCTAAAAGCAAAAAAACCGCATGTTTCGGTCCGTCCTCAAGGGATAGAAGCATGGCGTTTTGGGCGGCATGGTTCATTTTATCTGCGTTTTGTATGATATAAACCCGTCGTTCGCCTGTTTGGGGGGTTACAGCCAAATCTGCAAGCAAACTGCCCCTAACCTCTCCAACGCTAAGGGCATCTTTTTCACTTTGTACATAAACAAGGTCAGGGTTGTTGCCTGTGTCGCAGGTTTTGCAAGACTTGCAAACACCGCAAGAAAGACCAGACCTTGGGGCGTGGCACAAAACCGCCTTGGCGAAATGGCGCGCAAGGGTTTTCTTGCCGAACCCCTTGCCCCCGCAAATGATATAGGCGTGACCAACGCGCCCATTGGCAACCGATAGCTGCATAGAGCGTAATATTAATTCGTTTCCCGAAATTTGCTCCACGTTGGTCACCTAAATAATCATATCAAGCAAAAGCCCGTGAATTTCCCCAACACGTGACAAAATGTCGATATGCTTTGCTTCGTTTACAAGCAAATCTTGGGCAAGGGCATCAAGCTCCATGTTAACCTGGCGAACAATGCCATAAACGCGATGTCGCCCCCGCCTGTCCAAGAAGTTTTCGCGGGAAAACTCATGGGAATTGGTGACAACTTCGTTTATAAACTCTTGCACCAAGGCACGGTACTTTTTAAGGTCGCCAATATCCCTATGGTCGGCAATTTTTTTGCCCCATTGGGTAATATCGGTAATAAGACCTTCAAGACGCTGGGCAAGCCCTTCTTCTGCCACACGCTTTAAAGTAAAAGAAAACTCGCCAGAATCAAACTTCTCTTTAACGGCAGCAATTTGCTGCGGAGTTGCAACAGTTCCTACATCTCCAATTTTAATGCTCATTAAACTCTCCTAAAATCCGCAACATCAAGGACGAAAATGGTAGCACCGCCAACGGCAACTTCCACAGGATACGGCACATAATTATCAGCCGTAGACATGTGAGAGGCATTAACAGAAGTTATTTGCTTGCGGGATTTGCAAGTTTTTTCCACAAGCCCGATAAGCTCGTCAACCCTGTCATCTTCTACACCGCAAATTAAAGTGGTGTTACCAGTGCGCAAAAAGCCGCCAGTAGATGCCATTTTTGTCACCATAAAACGATGCTCGCTTAACTTGTCAATAAGCTGAATTGCATCCTCGTCTTGAACAATTGCCATAATAAATTTCATAATTTTGTCCTCCTCTATTTTAAGCTATTTTAAGCTATTTATATTTTTTTCAACCAAAGCCACATCTTCTTCTTCCATGGCTGTTTTATACTCCATGATAAGATAATCCAGGCTTGTGAAGTCAATATTGGGGTCATTGGATTTCATGTCACGCCTAACTTTGAGTAGGCGGAACAAAATTCTTTTTTGGTCTGGACGCGTTTCGAAAGTTGATACCACAGCTACACCTCCAAAACCTTATTCGTGCGGTCTATAATAATTTTGTGGATTTCTTGGGCTGTTAAAGCGGCATCAATGGTTACAATGCGCTGGGGATTTTGCTCTGCAAGCCTATCAAAACCCTCCTGCACCTTCTTATGATACCCCAAGCCTTTGTTTTCCACCCTATCCAAGTCTTGTTGGGCCGTTTTGCGGGCAAGCCCTGCTTCTGGGTCAATTTTAAGATAAAAGGTTAGTTTTGGGGTTAAATCCCCCGTGGCAAACCTACCAATCCTCTCCAAATCTTCCAAATTAAGCCCATTGGCAAAGCCTTGGTATGCTATTGTGGAATCTGCAAAGCGGTCACACAGTACAATTCTGCCTGCTGATAGGTGGGGGCGGATAAGTTTCTCAACCATCTCACACCGCGCCGCAAGATATAGCAGGGCTTCTGTGCGCACATAAATATCTTCGTTGGCATTGGACTTTACCATGGAGCGTATCTGCTCTGCAATTGCAGTGCCGCCTGGGTCACGCACTGCCGCCACCGCCAAGCCTTTTGCCGACAAATAGTCATGCAACAGCTGAATTTGGGTGGTTTTGCCTGCTCCCTCACCGCCTTCAAATGTTATAAATATATCGCTCATATGCATAGACCACCTCCCACGTATAGATAAATCTATTATAACATAAAATAAAATTTTTTTCAAACCTTTTCTTTTATATAAATATGTGTTATAATAATACGAACTATGTCAAGCTTTTTTATAGGAGGTCACAATGGCTGACGATTTAGATAATATCTTGGGGGATATGAGCGGTTTAGATTCCGAAGGAGATGACCTAGATGCGATTCTTGAAGCATTGATGGCAGAGAAAAAGGAAGATGAAGAAGAAGGCAGAGGCCCCAACGCCGCCTTTTTGGAAGGTATTGAAAAAGTAGAAGAAACGGTGTTGGAAGAGCCTTTATTTAAGCCGTCTGTGCCGCCAGAAGGCGCGGTAATTTTTGGTGACGGGCTTATAAGCGATGAAGAGAAAAAGAAACGAAAATTAAGCCTTCCCCAAAATGTGAGCGGGAGCGGTATTCTTCACGAAATTAAAAATGCCCCTAAAGGGCTAAGGCTTGCCATTATGGCAATGGCATCTGTTGCTCTGCTTTCTTTTGTGGGGGTGGCTGTGGTGTTTGCTATGAGCCTTGGCAACACAGGCGGGGATAGTATTCACCATATAAATACCCCGTATGGAGGGTTTAACACAGCAAACCACGCCTTTGTTGACCTTTCTATTAACCTTGGGGCTGAGGAGCTTATATTGCGCCAAATTCTTCTGGATGCTGCCGCAACAACTTTTTACTTTGAAGGGGAAGTGGACTTAACTCGATATGTCCTCACTTTAACAGATTTTGACGACAATTTTTACAGGCGGGATGTTGTTTTTGCAGAAAACCCCGCACGCCAGTTGATGCTAAACCACACTGCTGTGCGCTTCACACCTATAAGCCCAGAATCGGAAGGGCTTACATTGTCCATTACAGACCTTGAAACAGGCGTGGTTGTGGATGTGGATTTGGGGTATTATGGCGGCGACATTGGTTTTGCAAGACATTTTAACTATCCCATAACCTTTGAAACAGATTTGCTCGGGGGCATTGACGTGCAGCTGACTCAAGGCTTGTTTTCTGGCGGCGGAAGCACCGTTGGCTTGTCTTTATCCCATGGTTTTACAGATGGCGGTATTGTGCTGAAGCAACGGGAAGGCACATCATCTGTTGTTTTGCGTCAAGGGGCATTGTTTTTGCCCCCTATCAGCGGTTACATGCAGACGGCAAGCTTTGACGGTGGTGTGGAAATTGCCCGTATGGACTTTGGGCCGCTACGTATGCTTGGCGGGGAAGTTCGGGTGCTTTTAGATGGTCTGTACCGCTATTTTGACAGGGTGGAAACCATGCCCATCAGCCCCATGTTAACCCCAGGGGACACAAGGGCACAAACCCTTTGGCTAGATGCCAACCACACCCTGCAAATTGCGGGGATAACCCGTCAAGGGCCATTGTTTGTTATGCCTTTGGGCGGCTATCGCTCTGGCTTGGTTTATGATGAAGATTATAACGTGTGGGAGCGGGTGGAGTGGCGCGTGCCAACCACAATGACGGCTAACCTAATGTTTACAGATGATAATGGCATAACACAACGTATTCCAGCGAGTGTTCGTTATGATGTGCGGGGCACAGATGTGATTTTTGATACCCGCCTTAATGAAAATTTTGAAGGGGTGGCAGGGGCAAGAATTAGCCTTGAAATTGAAAGGGTTTATATGAATTTGCCTCGCACTGCTTACGGTCTTAACCTTAATATTGGTGACATTGCGCCTGACCCGCAAAATGTTTTGCGCTCAAACCTAATTGAAGCTTATTTTGTGCAGGGCGCACCAACAAGCCCCTTTGACCCCTTTGCCCAAATTTCCACTATGAAAGTAGCGGGGGACAGGGTTTATGCCATTGTTAAAGAGGTGCAACCGACCTTGCAAAATGGCAGGTTGCACCATCAAATTCTTACCCATGAAGTAAGTGGTGGGTTTGCGGGCGGCGAATTTGTGCCGCAAAGCATCCATACAACACGATAGGAGGGCAATGACATGCCCAAGGTTTTGATAACCGCAGGACCCATGTCCGAAAGTATTGATAGTGTGCGCAGTATAACCAATCATTCTACAGGAAAGCTTGGGCAGGAAATTGCCCAAGCTTTTGACGCACAAGGGTGCGAGATTTTTTATTTGCGTGGGCGCGGCGGCGTTGCCCCAGGTCTTGCTGGCATTACCGAAATCGAAATAACAGATATAAACAGCCTCCAATCTGCCATTGGCAATATCTTTGAAAACCACCATATTGATATAATTATACATGCCATGGCAGTGTCAGATTATCGCCCCAAGGTGAAGTTTGACGGTAAAATAAGCTCTGACGCGGAAGAAATTACGTTGGTGCTGGAGAAAACCCCGAAAATCATCAGTTTGTTTAGGGGGCTTGCGCCAAAGGCTGTATTTGTAGGCTTTAAGCTGGTAACAGGGCTTACTTACGAGGGAATGTTGGACAAGGCTCACGGCTTGCTCACAAAAAACCGCTGTGACTTTGTTTTGGTAAATGACAGCGGCAAAATAGGGGCAGACCATACAGGCTGGCTGGTTGATATTAATAGAAATGTTACTGAATTTAAAGGCAAGGCAGAAATTGCCGAAGGCATTGTTAGAGAGGTGTGGCACAAATGGACAAAATTAACATAGTTTTAGGGGTTACAGGCTCTGTTGCCGCCTTTAAAGGTGCAGAACTTGCAAGCCTTTTGGTAAAGGAAGGCATTGCCGTCCACACCATAATGACCGACGCGGCAACCAAATTCATCACCCCCTTAACCTTCCAAAGCTTAACAAAGCAAAAAGTTTATACCAATATGTTTGAAGAAATTATTTATGAGGATATACGCCACATTTCCCTTGCACAGCGGGCTGATGTTTTTGTGATTGCTCCCGCTTCTGCCAATATTATCGGCAAAATTGCCAGCGGCATTGCAGATGATATGCTGTCTACAGTGGTTATGGCAACTAAAGCCCCAATCCTTATCTGCCCTGCTATGAACACGGCTATGTATGATAATCCTATTGTTCAGGGCAATATTGCCAAACTGCAAGCCCTTGGCTATCATTTTGTAGAGCCTAAAGAAGCCCTGCTTGCCTGCGGCGACATCGGCAGGGGAGCTTTGCAAGACCCTGGAATAATCTTAGGTGCTATAAAGTCGCTTCTAAAGGGTAGGGATGTGGAACATGCGCCCACTGCCGAACCGCAGACCGAAGCCCCGACACCTGCCCCGCCAATCCAACATCAATACTCCTTAGCCGAGGTGGAAAACCACTTGCGCAATCCAGAAGTGGCACGGCTTTTCAGGTTGGTGGATGATACATTGGCAAGCCAGCTAAGCGACACTGACCGCAAAATGTATCTGCATTTTTATGACGAATTAGGTCTGCCAGTTGACGTTATACATTTTATGTTGAAGTTTTGCCTTGAAAGGGGCAAAAGGGGCAACTCCTACCTGCGAACAGTGGCAGAAAATTGGGCAGAGCAGGGTATTGACAGCATCCAGGAAGCAGAGGAATATATCGGGCTGTTTAACAACGAATATCGGGAGATTTTACGCAATTTCGGCATTACAGCCCGCGACCCAATCCCCAAAGAGGTGGGCTTTATGCACCGTTGGCTGAAAGAAGATGTTTTTGCCATGCCTCTTATCAAACTTGCCTGTGAAAAAACCATAATGAGTACGGGCAAGCCCAATTTTCCATATGCTGACGGCATTTTGGCAAAATGGAAGGCAGAAAACATTACCACAGTGGAGCAGGCTGAGGCTCTGCAACAAGAATATTATGATAATGTGAAAAAATTTAAAAGACCTTTGGAACAAGTGGAGCGCGCCAAACCAAAACCCAACAAAGCCCAGAATTACACAGGACGCACTTGGGATTATGACAAGCTTAACAGGATGGAGAGGGAACGAATTGACAGAAAGGTATCAGAATAATGTCGGATATATTTAGAGAGGTTTTAAGGGGTTTTGAGAAGGACAAGGCGGCCGCCCATGGCAGGCTGTCGGCACGTCACGCGCTTTTATATGAAAAAATGCCCCGTGTGAAGGAAATTGACGCGCGCCTGTCAGAAATTGGGCGCACTTTGGCTCTGATGGTGCTTAAACGAGATGGCGACGAAGCCAAGCGGCAGCTGTTAAAGGCAGAAAGCCTTGGGCTTACCAACGAAAAAGATGGCTTGTTATACGAAAATGGCTATGATGAGGACTTTTTTACGGATATTTATAAATGCGGAACATGCCAGGACACTGGCTTTGTAGGCGGTGTCCAGTGCAATTGCCTTAAACAGCGGCTCATTGGGCATTATTTTGAAATGTCCGATTTGGTGAAGGTGGCAGACCACGGCGATTTTGACACATTTAACATGGCGCATTACAGCGACATGACAGACCCAGACCATGGCATATCCCCCCGCGCTAATATGGAGCGGATTTTCAGCATTGCCTTGGCGTTTACAAGAAAATTTGACACAGAATTTGAGAATTTGTTGTTTTACGGCTCAACGGGCTTGGGCAAAACTTATTTATCCAACTGCATTGCCCGCGAAATGCTAGACAAAGGGCGCACGGTGCTTTACACCTCTGCAACCCAGCTTTTCCGCCATGTGGAAGATTTGCGCTTTGGACGCGACCCCTCCCGCTCTGCCGCCATTTTAAACACCGCCTACGAAGCCGAACTGCTGATTATTGATGACTTAGGAACAGAATTTATCACAACAGTCACAACGGCAGAGCTTTTTAACTTCATCAACACTCGCCTGCTAAAGAAAAAGCACACCATAATATCCACAAACCTAAGCCCAAACGACCTAGCAGGCATCTACACCGACCGAATAACAAGCCGAATTTACGGAGAATATACTCTGCTTAACTTTTTCGGGGAGGACATTCGAGTGGGCAAGAAGCATGGAATGATGCAATAATTGCGGGTCAAGACCGCAATTGCAGACTACAGTTAAACCTACTTCACATCACTACTCCCGCCACCCTCACCGCAACCACCAACACACCCAACAAAGTTATAATAAATAACAATACTTCTCGGACTTGTCTGCAAATCAGAAATAGTTATCTTATCAATAAGTTCAACCACCATCTGTCTGTCGAGCTTCGTGATGTTGGCGTACTTCTTGAGCAGGGAGATAAACGAATTTACCCCATGTTCCGTTTGACTTTGCTTGTCAATTGCCGCTGTGAGTGTGTTGACTTGGTGAATTAGCTCGGTCTTTTCACTCTCATATTTGGCTAGGTATCTTGTAAAGATGTCAATACCCTGTTCATGCAATACTGACCTCTCAAAAGCGGCTTGCATAAGCCTTTCGAGTTCAATCAATCTCTTGTTTATTTTTGCAAGAGATTTTTTGTTGTGGTTAAGTTGAGATTGACCTGATTGTTCTTTTAAGGTGTAGTAACGAGCTTTTGCGGACTCTTCATCAAGTAGGATTTCGCCAACCTTCTCTCTAATATCAGCCAATACCAGTTCCTCAAGAACCTTGCTTGAAATATGGTGAGATGCACAAGACATTTTGCCCTTCTTTTGGTAGTTCCCACAGTTATAACCGTAGTTATTAACTGACGTGATGCTATATCCGCAGTCTGGGCATTTTAGTAGTCCTGCAAAGAGTTTGGGTATACGCTGTTTTGTTGTGCGGACACGAGTGGAGTTAGCTTGTCTTGCTATTTCTGCACACCGCTCCCAGTCTTTACGGCTAACTATAGGCTCGTGCATATCATAAGCTATTAGCCACTCGCTTTCGTCCGTGAAATTACGCTTTTGGCTTTTGAAGTTCTTCTTGGTGGATTTGTTGTTGATTACATCACCACAGTACACACGATTTTCAAGGATGACTTTTACAGAGCAGTCAGACCAGTTTGTGTCTTTGCCGCTTCTTAGCTCTTTTCCTTTTTTCTCAATTCTGTATACGTGTGGAGCAGGTATTCTATCTTGATTTAATGCTATAGCTATTTGGAAACAAGAGTATTTTTGTAACCTCATCTCAAATATGCGTTTAACCACAGAAGCTGCTACTGGGTCAACAACGAGCTTTTGTTTGTTTTCATCGCTACGCACATATCCATATGGAGCAAAAGAACCTATGAAACCGCCTTGACTGGCTATCTTGGCAAAGACTGTTTTTATTTTCTCCGATGTCGTTTGACTATGCCATTCATTGAAAATAAAGTAAAAAGGCAACATCTTTAGTGCAGGGCATTGTGGGTCTGCCGTATCCAAACTCTCTTGAATAGAAATGAACCTTATACCCATTTCTTCAATACTCTCAAAGTAGATACCACTTTGCACCCAGTTCCTACCGAATCTTGAAGTATCCTTAATTACAATGACATTGATATTACCCGCTTTAGCTTCGGCATACATATCTTGAAAGCCTTTTCTGTCGAAGTTAGTGCCAGTTCTATCGTCATCGTAAAATACTTTTGGTGGTTGCCAGCCCTTATCTGCAACGAAGTTACGAAGTATGTCGAGTTGGTTTTCGATTGATAGGGATAGGTTGCTCCTTCTCTGTTCTACGTCTTCGTTGCTAAGGCGAGCGTAAATGGCGGGTTTCCACTCTTTGGAGTTTTGGTTGTTGGTGTTGTCTATAGCACCCCTTGCAGCAATATTCGCCACAACGCCAGTACCTATGTCGCCATTCACTCCAAAACCAACGCGAGTTGAGTGGATTGGGGAGTTTGCGATGTTTGTGCCACTTGAAACACTCGCTACACCCTCTAATCCCGAACCATTCATCACATCCAAGTCTAATATTTCATCTATATCCGTTCTTAAATTAACCTTTTGTGCCATGATTATGACCTCCTTATGATTTGGCACAATAAGGCGGTTTGCTTATGTACTACTATACAGCATACCGCCTTATTTTTCAAGTGGTTTTTTGAAATGTGCCAAAATCATCAAAAACTAAGTTCCTAGCCCCATTTCTGTGATTGCCTTGCGTTCGGCTATACTGAGGAAAAGAGATTTGATGTCCTTGTCGGTATTGCCTAGAAATACACTTTTGACGGAGTATTTTTTGCCGCCAATGGTTTTGGTGGTCGCTGTGGCGGTGAATTTCTCGCCACCCTCTTTTGATTGCGGTTGATTGTTTGATTGTTGCAAAACACTTCTTTTTACCATTTATACCTCACTATTAATCAGACTTTTAGTTACAACCATCACTAAAAATCTGATTTTCAAATACCGTCATAGCTCACCTCTTTTCTAAAATTTGATTTGAAAATATATGCAAGGCTGTTGAGGGTGATATTTGTTTGAAGTAATCCAAAAATCACATCCTCACAAACCGTTACACTCCGACAAAATCTACAAACTCAATAAATTCCCGAGCCTGTTTCTGAAGCCTAAACATCAGTATTAAACCGTGACATCTCATCATAGGCAAGGTCAACAGCTTCATTCGACACACCTAAATACCTCGCACCCTCTCGTTTGGCATCTTCGAGCATTTGATGGTAATTCAACTTGTGTCTTGCCGACATAGCCGCTCCAAGCATTGCTGTGTAATAGGCGGCTGGGTATGTTAGACTACCAATCTTGATGAGCAATTTAATAATCCTCCCCATCCTCTTATCAAAAGCAATCTCCAATTCCTCTCTAATCTGCTTGCGGATGAAATCAATATCCTCTTTGGATTTTTCAAGCACTAAGCCTTTTTCAATAATGTTTCGGATTAGCTGGCTTGTTGATGTGCCGTATTTGACAGCTAAAGTGTCAAGCTGTTTCAACATAGTCGGAGTGAATGTCACCGACCTTTTGATGTTTTGAGATTTTTTGATGTAGCCATCTTCTCTAAAGCCGTTGTTGAATGTGTTTTTGTTCATATTGAAACTCCTCTCTTGTGCTGTTTTTAGTTTATATTATCGAAATACCTGTAAAGGTCAACCGTAAATAACTCGAACCCTCACAGAATACCGTAATATCAAGTTTTGTAAACTCTATCGAACCCACCAATAACCCCAAAAGAACCCATTTCAAAACTAAGAACCCCACATAGAACCCTTTACAAATCCCTTTGTTGTCGGCTTTGCCGACAAACTGTGTTCTACGGTGGAACACCGCTATTCCTGTCTGAGATTTGCTGAAAATATAGGGTTGGTTTTGGCTAGTTTTTGGGTGTTTTGAGTTAAATTTAATGGTTTTATGGAATTTTTAGGGGTTTTAGAAATAGTATAAAAACCTCATAAAAACACCTAAAATCACCAAACATAAATCTTCATTGCAAAACTACCTAAGTTTTATAGTTGCCCTCTCGCTTTATAGCCATCACCACTATTCAACCCGCTATGTCGCAACCTGTCACTACATACTAAAAAACGCATCCAAAGAAGCATTTATATTAGCACGAGCTTCTTTGTCTAAGCTGTCCCAGTCTTCTTTTGTGGGTTCGTCTATCGGGTTATCAGTGAAACTGGATGCTTGTTGTGCATCGCTGGGGTTGTTGTTTTGGTTTGGTGGAGTGTCTGGTGAGGTATTTTGTGGTGAAGCTCGTGGAAGGTGTGCGGGTGCTTGATTTGCTCCACTCCCAGTAGCCACCGCTTCCATCTGCCCACTAAACATCTTATGAAATGCCAAGGCTTCCATAATGAGTGCGTGGACAGTTTCATCTGTTGCGCTATCTCCAATAAGATGAGCTACCTCTTGTCGCTTGATTTTTATTGCGACAATTCTCTTTGGCTTTTTTGGCTTCTTGAGTTTTAGTGATTTGCCAGCAAGTATATCGTCAAGCCCTTCAAGGTCAAAGTTTCTGTTGATTGCGAGATACTTTATTTGCTCTGCTTGTTTCATGGAGATTTTGTAAATTGGCGGATTATCCCCATAATCCAAGCCGTCCGCTCCTTCTATGTTGCCATCACTACCACCTTCCATGATATATTTGTATAGATGGTTCAGTTGGTTTATTGATAAGAATGATAAAGAATGGGCAGCACCTGTGGATAGCTCACCGCCATCTAAAAGCCTTTTGAAGCCATCATTTAGTGAATTCATGCGGATGTATCTAGCAACATCACTTTTCCCAATGCCATATTCTGCACCCACTTTCTCTGATGTTCGTTTCCCTGATGTTCGTTTCCCTGATGTTCCCAACTTCGTCCCCACTTGGGACGAAGTTTCGTTTTGCTGACTATCATGGGCTTTGTCGCCATTCAAAATCATATTTTGGATTTCATTTACAAGGTCATTTCTCTTGCCTTGACCTTTCATGGCTTCGTAGTGAGATGCTAATACAGCGGCACGTTCCGAATGAGCCAAGTCTGTAAATGACCTCTGAACAAGATTGCTCTCCGTGACATATAGATGAGCTTCATCTTCGGTCAAGCCGCCTACGACTATGCAAGGGGTTTCTGTGTAGCCTACAATCCTTGCGGCATTTATGCGATTGTGACCTGATAAGATTTCGTATTTGCCATTAAGTTCCTTGCTGTCAAATCCACCGCCACCGTTATTATACGAATGCTGATTACTGTAACCACTCGGATATGGGCGTACTATTGGTGGGGATATGATGCCATTTACTCGTATGCTCTCAATCATATCCTGTAGTCGCTGCCCTTCGTAAATTTTGAATGGGTGTTTGTTGTATGGGATTAGGTCGGCAAGTTTTAGGGGAGCTATGCTATGGGGGCGGTTGAGCAGGGGTGATGTTGTGCCATCACCGCTATCGCTTCCGATTTTTTGACTGCTGATAACATCATCAGTCATGCCATTTAGGTCATTATTTTTTCTTTTGTTCATTTTAATATCTCCTTGTCACGATTTATTCTAAAAGGAGCAAAATGCTCCTGTGTTGTTTTTCCCTCTACTATATAGGCTGTCAGAAATCCACTTTTACGCACTCTTTGTAAAATTTATTTTGACCCTCTACTATATAAGTGGTTCAGAAAAAGGGGTTTACGCATTTTTTACAAAAAAAGTTTGAAGATTAATTAATGCCCCACTCACCCTCACCACACCATCTTACAGCAAAAAATCAGTGTCGTGTCGTCTTGCTGTGACGGACTTTTTTCAAAAGGCTATAAATGACTTGAAGTGGACAAAAAGAAGCACTCTGGCTTTCCGAAATTTTGACTTCAGATGGCTAGGGTGCTTTATATGCAAAATATGTAAATAGCTTTGAAATGTTATTATCATAGGGTTTGTGGTGTTTTTGTACGAAGTTCAAAACTGGTCTTTTTTCAAAAATATAGTTATGGCGTGACGATTTTTATTTTTGAGTGGGGTTTTGGCGATTATTTGGGTATTTTTAAGGTGTTACTAAGGAAATTCAAGCGGTTAGTGGCAATGAGTTTACCGCAAAGTATCGCATGAATACTGGAATATGTTTTTGCGATGTTTTGTGGCTGTGCTTGCCTAGTCGTTCGTATGCGACCGAATTAAAAGTGCAACTTGCAATTGTCGGTCTTAATTGCTATAATAAATCTATGAACAAAATATTTTATCCCTATTTTATTTTCAGTTTATCTCCAGTTTAACTTCGGGTGGTATGCTGATAAAGCGTTAAAATTAACAAAAGGTGTGTGATATTTATATGACTATTAAGCGAAGGTTGTTTATATCGAATATTTTAATGACTATAGCCCCGTTTGTTATTTCTGTTGTGACGATGTGGGGTGGTTTGTTTTTACTTAATTATTTGTCGGGTGGCGAATTGGAAATTGTGAGCCGAGGAGGGGCGGGTGCGAGGTTTTCTGCACTTACTGACAGCGACTTGCAGGCTGTGTTATTGACGATTGGGGTTATTTTGTTTTTTGCCACAATCGTTGTGGTGACTAATCGTCTGTTGACAAAATTTGTGTTTAGAAAAATAATGCAGCCTTTGGAGATGTTGATGGAGGGTGTGGGGCATATAAGTGAGGGGGATTTGGATTTTCGTATTACCCATGCTGATAAAGATGAATTTAAGGGTATTTGCGAGGCTTTTAATAACATGGCACAGCGGCTAAAGGTCGCTGATGAGGTTGTGCATAAAAACGAGCAAAACAGAAAAGAATTGTTTGCCAGTATCTCTCACGATTTGCGTTCGCCGCTTACTTCTATCAAGGCATTTTCTGAAGGGTTGATTGATGGCGTGGCAGTAACGCCTGAAGCGCAGCAGGAGTATTTGCACATTATTAAGCAAAAATCTGAGGAAGTAAATGCCATGATTTCGCAGTTATTTCTTTATTCTAAAATGGATATGGGTAGTTATCCAACAAATGCCGAAGTGCTGGACATAGGGCAGGAGATTGAGGAATTTGCAGCGGTTTCTGATGAAGATTACAGGGCAAGAGGGCTTGCAATAAAGATTGTCGGCACGACTTCTAAGGTTAATATCAATGCCGACCCTTTGCAATTGCGGAGCATTTTCACAAATATACTTGACAATAGTGCAAAGTACAAAAACAAAGATGAAGCCACGGCAAAAATTACTTGCCTTGCAGAGAATGGCTATGCTCGGATTATATTTGAAGATAACGGCACAGGGGTGGGCGAGGAAGCATTGCCGAAATTGTTTGAAGCCTTTTATCGCACAGACCCCGCGCGAAACAATCCCGAACAGGGAAGCGGGCTTGGGCTTGCTATAGCAAAGAAGGCATTGGAGCGGATGGGTGGCAGTATAGCTGCTGAAAATGTGGCTTGTGGCGGTCTACGAATGATTATAAAAATTCCGATAATAGGGGCGGAGGTGGAGTTATGAAAAAAGTGTTGATTATTGAGGACGACCCGCAAATTGCAAAAATCCAAAGGGACTACCTCGCCATAAATAACATCGAAGCCGATATTGCGCCTACTGGCGAGGATGGTATACGCATGACGTTGTCTGCACATTATGATTTAATTATCTTGGATTTAATGCTTCCAAAAATTGATGGCTTTGGCGTGTGTGCTAAACTTCGTGAAACTCTCGATATTCCAATAATCATGGTGACGGCAAAGGGGGAGGATATTGACACCATTAAAGGGCTAAACATGGGGGCTGATGATTATATCACAAAGCCGTTTTCGCCCAATGTTCTTGTTGCGCATGTTAAGGCGAATATTGCACAGTACGAGCGGTTGAAGCAAGAAGCTCCGCAAACGGCAGAGATTGTGGCGGGGGATATTCGTATTCAACAAGACAGCAGGCGCATTGTTGTCCGTGGCGTTGAAATTGAGGTTAAAAATAAAGAGTATGAATTATTGCTGTTTCTTGTGCAGAATAAAAACATAATTTTTAGTAAAGATACGCTGTATGAGCGCATTTGGGGCTATGATGCCCTTGGTGATAATGCTACGGTCGCAGTCCATATAAATCGCTTGCGGGAAAAAATCGAGGTCGAACCGTCAAGCCCAAAAATTATCCAAACGGTGCGTGGTGCTGGGTATAAATTTATGCCGTAAAAAGTCGCTTAGGCGGCTTTTTTATTTTATGTAAAGTTTAAGTTCAGTTTATCTGTAGTTTAAGTTGGTGTTTTATAATGGTTTTAACAAGCAAGCGAGGAGGATGAATATGTCAATTATACAAGTAGAACATTTAACAAAAGACTACGGGCATAACCGTGGCGTGTTTGATGTGACATTTAATGTTAAGCAAGGGGAGTTTTACGGATTTTTAGGGCCAAACGGTGCAGGCAAGTCCACTACAATCCGCCATTTGATGGGGTTTTCTAAGCCACAAAAGGGAAATGCAAAAGTGCTTGGAAAAGATAGCTCGACACAACACCATGAAATTCAGCGTGATGTTGGATATTTGCCAGGAGAGATTGCCTTGCCCGAATTTTTGACTGGCACGCAGTTTATAGCCATGATGGCAGAGCTGCGGGGGATGAAGGATATGAGCTATACAAACGGCTTAATTAAGAGGTTTGAACTTGAAGCCAGTGGCGGGTTAAAACGAATGTCCCTTGGCATGAAGCGTAAACTGGCTGTAGTGACAGCATTTATGCACGACCCTGCTGTTTTGATACTAGACGAGCCAACAAGTGGGCTTGACCCTGTTATGCAAGAGGTTTTTATAGACTTTGTAAAGGAAGAAAAAAGGCGTGGTAAGACGATATTGCTATCTTCACATATTTTTGCAGAAATTGACTCGACTTGCGATAGAATTTCCATTATCAAGGATGGTCGACTAGTTTCTACCTTTGTTGCTGATGAAATTAAAAATGCAAGCCGCAAAGAGTGGAAAATTGAATTTAACACAAAAGAGGATTTTAAGCGGTTTTGTGCTGATGATAGGTTGAAGGTAGTTTATACAAAAGAGGAAACCAACCAAGCCCAAGTGGTGATTTATAGCGAAAACACAAACGCAATGGTTGCGACCCTTGCTGATTACTCTGTAAAATTCTTTTCGGAAATTAAATTTACACTTGAAGATTACTTTATGGAATTTTATGACAAAAACAAAGCCGTGAAAGGTGGTGCGTAGTATGGCATTGATTGAAATTAGCAATATCACGAAGGATTATGGTGACGGCAGGGGTAATTTTGGCGTGAACCTTTCCATCGAAAAAGGTGAAACTATCGGCTTTGTTGGCATGAATGGCGCTGGCAAGACTACACTGATACGCCAAATGATGGGGTTTTTGAGGCCTAGTAGTGGAAGTATCAAAATTAATGGTTTGGACGCATGGAAAGACTCCCATGAAATCAAGAAAATGGTGGGCTACATACCAGGGGAGATTGCTTTTCCTGATGCCCCAAGTGGAAGCGTATTTTTGCAAAGACAGGCGGAATTGCTGGGCTTAAAAGATATGAGCTATGCCGAATACATCACCAAAAAACTGCAGCTAGACCCCACAGCCAACCTAAAGCGAATGAGCAAGGGCATGAAGCAAAAAACCGCCATTGTAGCCGCTTTTATGGCAGATGCCGAGATTTTGATAATGGACGAGCCGACAACAGGGCTTGACCCGCTGATGAGAGCGGAATTTGTTGAAATTATCCATGCAGAACGAGCAAAAGGCAAAACCATCTTCATGTCAAACCATATGTTTGAAGAAATGGAGGAAACTTGCGATAAAGTGGCACTCATCAAAGACGGCAAAATGATTGCTGTCAAACCCACATCAGAAATCAAGCATAACCCAAACAAGGTGTACGAAGTGGAATATGACGGCAAAAAAGAAACCTACGAAGTCCACGACAGCAAGATTAACGAATTTTTCCAAAAGTTAAAAAATTACAATGTAACCAGTATTAGTGAAGTTAAATATTCTCTTGAACAATATTTCAAGAGCCTATATTAGGGGAGGAATTGAATATGTTTAGCAAAACCATATATAAACAAACCTTGAAACAAAACTGGAAACTATGGGCTATTTTTACAGCCTTAACTACTTTGATGAGTACCGCAATTATCGCTTCTTTTGACCCTCGCATGATTGCCCTTGCTATGGAGGCCATGGGGGACGAAGCGGGCGGCAGGTGGGCATTATCGCTTGTAACCTTGCTCGCCCAATCATTCTATGGTATGCAGGGTGTATTATTGCCGCTTGTATATGTAATTATGACGGCAAATACACTTGTTGCAACGCAAGTAGACCGTGGCTCGATGGCGTACACACTATCCACGCCAATCAGACGCACAAAAATTATTTGCACACAGGCAATTTATTTAATATCTGCTTTGGTTGCAATGTTTACAATCTTGACTGTTGTTGGACTTGGCACTGTTCAATTAGTGCATAACGGCATTTGGCAAGATGAACACACGCCCGATATTATAGCTGTTGCGGGTGTTTTGGGTATGGAACCCAGTGAGGTCGAAGCACGTTTGCCTGTTATAATGGAAAGCCCAGAGGCAATGACTGCTGGAGCCGCTGCTCGTGGTATTGATGAAGATGTGTACACGATTTATTTGGGCTTGCGCTTGATGGATTTTCTTCAAACCGAGATTTATGCCATGACGGGCAGACCACTTGACGAGATAATGGGCAATCAAGATGTATTGTTTAATTATCCTCAAGTTATGGAATTTATGCAGAATTTGTTTGGTCTTTCACAAGAAGAAGTGGATGTCATGCTTGAAAATGCACTTGCAGGGCAGGGCGAGTATACCTATGAACCAGAAGTGGAATATGTACACGTTGGAGCAAACCCGCAAGAAATGATGATGATAGGCATGGCAGCAGCCGCTGAATACTTCGGCATAACCCCTAATGAAATGATGGCTAATTTAGGCTTGATAAAAGACCATCCGCAAGCTATGGCAGCCGCTCTAAACGCTTCGGGTATGGAAGAAGAAACGCTACTTGGATTTATAAACCACCAATTAGCACTAAACGAATTAGCTTTTGATGAAGGTTTTGAATTTAACGTAGGCGACTATATCAACCTAAATATCGGCATTTTTCTGCTAATGTTTGCCATAAGCGGAATATCATTTATGTTCTCCTGCATTTTCAACCTAACCAAAAATTCCCTAATTTTTGGAGCTGGCATACCTATGGCGTTTCTAGTAATTCAGATTATGTCACAAGCGAGTGAAGATTTTGAAAGATTGCGCTATCTATCACTAAATACGCTATTTGACCCAATAGCCATAACAAGTGGCGGCACATTCGCTCCGCAGTTTGTGGTGCTTAGTGTACTTGGTGCGGTGTTGTACGTAATAGGTGTTAAAGTATTTAAGAAAAAAGATTTGCCACTATAAAATCTAGCCATCAACATCAACAAACAAAAATAGCCGTCATTACGCACGGCTATTTTTGTTTGTCATTACGATTTTCATTAAATTTAACTTCAGCAAACCGCCTCATTGCTTTAATTTTAGGATTTAGGTAAAGTACGTCTAATCGAACTCTGCTATGGCGGTAAAAAGGTAGGGGCGCGCATTGCGCGCCCGTTGTCCGACAAACGTGGTGTTAATGAGGGTACGCTTGCCCGACAGCGGGCGCGCAA